>NZ_JBJURH010000027.1:0-121621 GCF_046098215.1 Streptomyces sp. Da 82-17 | reverse complement strand
GGGGAACCTTACACGTCCCATACGCGGCACTGATATGTCGCTTACGGGCAGCGGGCGCGACGCCGCGTTGCCGGAACCCGGAAGCCCGCCGGCCGAGGGCGGTCAACGAGCCTTTGGAGCCCCGCACTTGGAACCAGCCGCCCCTGTCAGGCACTCTTCGTGACCGTGTCAGCACTCCCGCGTCAAACGCAGTCGAGCCCCGCCGCAGGTCACATGATCGTCTGCGGCGACGACGCCCTGGCCGAACGCCTCGCCACCGAGTTGTACGAGGTGTACGGCGAGCGCGTCACCCTCGTCGTGCCGCCCCCGGCCGGCCCGGCCCGCCCCGCAGCCCGTACGGGCAGAGCCACCGCACTCCTCGGCCGCATGTCGTCGTCCCTCACGGGAAGGGCAGGCGGGGCCTCAACCGCCCACGCGCCGCCGCGAGTTGTCGAAGCCGCAGAGCTCGGCGGCGAAGTGCTGCAGGACGCCGGTGTCCCGCACGCGGCGGCGCTCGCGCTGGTGCATGACGACGACGAGACCAACATCCGGGTCGCCCTCGCCGCCCGGCGCCTCAACCCGCGCCTGCGGCTGGTCATCAGGCTCTACAACCGCAAACTCGGCCAGCACCTGGAAGAGTTGCTCGACCAGGCCGCGCTCGTCGCCGCGCCGGACATGGACCGTGCGACCCTCGACGCGTCGACCACGGTCCTGTCGGACGCCGACACCGCCGCGCCCGCCCTCGCGGCGACCGCGATCGCCGGTACCAGCAAGGTCGTTCAGGCGGACGGGCTGCTGCTGCGGGCCGTCGAGCGGATGCCGTCGGGCCGCGGTGAAGTCCCCGAGCCGGGACTGTGCACCCTCGCCCTGCTCTCCGCGACCAGCAACGACCCGGCGGGCAGCGAGGGTTCGGACAGCAGCGGCGACGAAGGCCCGCAACTCCTGCCCGACGACCGGGCCGTGACCATGGCCACGGGACGCGGCACCGTCGTCCTGGAGACCGTGACCCACACCGGTCCGACCCTCCCGCCCGGCCGTCTCGCCCGCCGCACCGCGCCCCTCGGCCAGCTCTTCTCCCGCCGTCTGCGCTTCTCGCTCCTCGGTCTGCTCGCCTGCGTGGCCGCGCTCGCGGTCGCCACCTGGATCACCACCGACGACCCGCCGCTGCACGCCGCGTACATCACCCTCCTCGACCTGTTCGCCATCAACGACCCCGCGACCGACGACGAACCGAGCCGCCAGATCCTCCAACTCCTCGCCGGATTCGCCGGGTTGCTGCTCCTGCCCGTGCTCCTCGCCGCGGCCCTCGAAGCGCTCGGCACGTTCCGCAGCGCCTCCGCCCTGCGCCGCCCGCCGCGCGGCCTTTCCGGGCACGTCGTCCTGCTCGGCCTCGGCAAGATCGGCACCCGCGTCCTGCACCGGCTGCGCGAACTCGACATCCCCGTGGTGTGCGTCGAGGAGGACCCGGAGGCCCGCGGCATCACCCTCGCCCGGCGCCTGCGCGTGCCCGTCGTCCTCGGCGACGTCACCGACGAAGGCGTCCTCGAAGCGGCCAAGGTGCACCGCGCCCACGCCCTCCTCGCCCTCACCAGCACCGACACCACCAACCTGGAGGCCGCGCTGTACGCCCGCTCGGTCAAGCCGGACCTCCGCGTCGCCCTGCGGCTGTACGACGACGACTTCGCCACCGCCGTCTACCGCACCCTCCGCAGCGCCCACCCGCACGCCCTCACCCGCAGCCGCAGCGTCACCTCGCTCGCCGCGCCCGCCTTCGCCGGAGCGATGATGGGCCGCCAGATCCTCGGCGCGATCCCCGTCGAACGCCGGGTCCTGGTCTTCGCCGCCCTCCAGGTCGAGGGCCACCCGCAGTTGGAGGGCCGTACCGTCGCCGATGCGTTCCGCCCGGGCCACTGGCGAGTCCTGGCCCTCGACGTCACGGACCCGGTTGAGCGCATGCCGGACCTGGCCACCACCCCCTCGCCCGACGCCGAGCACGCCCCGGGCCTGGTCTGGAACACCGACCCCCGCTACGTCCTCAAGGCCGAGGACCGCGTCGTCCTCGCCGCCACCCGTCAGGGCCTCGCCGAACTCCTCGGCCGGCATCCCGTACGCCGACCGGGGCGGTGACCTCTGGAACCCGGCTTCCCGATCACCCCGACAGCAGGGTGTCGAGGCCCGCGCCGATGGCGATGGCGGCCACGAAGAAGGTGAACAGGAAGATCCAGACTTGCCGCTGAGTGGTGGTCCGAGCTGCCCGACCGGAGCGTATGAGCGCCGACTGGCGTCGGATGTACCGGCTGAAGACGGCCATCGTGACCAGGGTCGCGAGCATGAGCACGGTGGAGAGCTGGAGGGCCGTGCGTGTGCCGTCGCCCCGCACGGCGGTGCCCGCGAATACCGCGAGGCAGCCGCCGAGGGCCGGGACGACGGCGAGGAAGAGCTTCCAACTCGGCTTCGTGGCCCAGGTCTGTGTGACCGCGCCGAAGACGAGGGCGGCCGCGGTCGCGGCGACCCACCATCCGGCTGTGGCTGTGGCTGTGGCTGTGGCTGTGGCTGTGGCGCCGGAATCGGAACCGAACATCAAGACCCCTTGGATCAAGACCCTTTTGCGGGTGGTGGTTGAGACCAGCGGGAGCGGCGGTGCCGGTGCAGACAACACCTACGCACCGGCACCTGCGTGTGTGAGCGTGCTCACCAGCTGAACATGCCGATGCGCCGATGTCCGGTGTCCGGCATCAACAGCCCGTAAAGACTGCCGGGTTCCGGCAATGCGGCGGGCGTATGAGGCGCGTCAAGATGGGCGTAGGGGGAAACGGGGGAGAGTCCGGGTGCCGGGTTCCCGCAGTGGGACCCGGCACCCGTACGCGCCCCCGACGCGATCCGAGTGCACGGAGGACAGGTCATGGGGGAACTTCTCGGCGCGGCCACCGGCTTTCCGGGTGTCGTCCTCAGCTCCGCGCTCCTGGTGGTCGTCGCCTTCTGGGTGCTGGTCCTGTTCGGCGGGTTCGACGCGGACGGGTTCGACGGCGACGTCGACCTCGGCGCGTGGGGGCTCGGCGGTGTGCCCGTCGCGGTCGCCGCGTCGCTGATGGTCGTGGCCGGCTGGTGTGCCTGTGTGACCGGGTCGGTGCTCGTCGCGCGGGCCGGGCTCGGCGGGCTCGCTCAAGTCGCCCTCGACGCGGGGGTGTTCGCGGCGTCCCTCGCTGTCGGCTGGTGCGTCGCACGGATCCTCGTACGACCGCTGGCCAAGCTGTTCCTCGACGAACCAGGCCCGTCCCGGCAGGACTTCGTCGGCTCGTTCTGCACCATCCGCACGGGGCGGGTGGACGCCGGGTTCGGTCAGGCCGAGGTCGCCGCGCCGGACGGGTCCACGGCGATCGTGCAGGTCCGGCAGTACGGCAGGGACACGCTGTCGGCCGGCAGTACGGGTCTGCTGTACGCCTACGACGACGCCGGCGAGTTCTTCTGGGTGGCCGCCCGCGACCCGGAGCTCGGTCCGGCCGCCGCGGACCACGCACCGGACAGCGCCCCGCGCACCCGCCCGGTCTGAGCCCTTCCAGCGCCCCACCTCACTTCACGGCTGTCCGCAGCCGCCCTCAACTTCCCACCGTTCCTTAGGACTTCCCATGGATGCCATCACCTTGGGCATCGGCGTGTCCGTCGCCGTTGTCCTGCTCGTAGTCGTCGCCGTCCTGCTCGTGGTCACCCGGCTCTTCCGCAAGGTCGAGCAGGGCCGGGCGCTGATCGTCTCCAAGATGCGCAAGGTCGACGTGACCTTCACGGGCCAGGTCGTCCTGCCCGTGCTGCACAAGGCCGAGGTCATGGACATCTCGGTGAAGACCATCGACATCGTCCGCACCGGCCGGGACGGGCTGATCTGCCGGGACAACATCCGCGCCGACATCCGCATCTCGTTCTTCGTACGGGTCAACAAGACCGTGGAGGACGTGATCCGGGTGGCGCAGGCCATCGGCACCGCACGGGCCAGCGACCAGAACACGCTGCAGGAGCTGTTCAACGCGAAGTTCTCCGAGGCGCTGAAGACCGTCGGCAAGCAGATGGACTTCGCCGACCTCTACACGAAGCGCGACGAACTCCGCGACCGCATCATTGAGTTGATCGGCACCGACCTCAACGGCTACAGCCTGGAGGACGCGGCGATCGACCACCTGGAGCAGACGCCGCTGAGCCAGCTCGACCCGTCCAACATCCTCGACGCCCAGGGCATCCGGAAGATCACCGAGCTGACCGCCGTCGAGCATGTACGCACCAACGAGTACCAGCGGCACGAGGAGAAGGAGATCACCCGGCAGAACGTCGACGCCCGGGAGGCGATTCTGGAGCTGGAGCGGCGGCAGGCGGACGCCGAGATCAAGCAGAAGCGCGAGGTCGACACCGTACGGGCGCGGGAGGAGGCCGAGACCGCGCGGGTCGTCGAGGAGGAGCGGCTGCGGGCGCAGAGCGCGTTCCTCGCCACCGAGGAGAAGCTCGGCGTGCAGCGTGAGAACCAGGCGCGTGAGGTCGCCGTCGCGCAGAAGAACCGCGAGCGGGTCATTGCCATCGAGAGCGAGCGCATCGAGAAGGACCGGCTCCTCGAAGTGATCGCCCGCGACCGGGAGACCGAACTGACGCGCATCGCCGCCCAGAAGGAGGTCGAGGCCGAGAAGCGGGAGATCGCCGACGTCATCCGGGAGCGCGTCGCCGTGGACCGCACGGTCGCCGAGCAGGAGGAGTCGATAAAGAAGCTGCGGGCCGTCGAGGAGGCGGAGCGGGAGCGGCAGGCGGTCGTCATCGCCGCGGAGGCGCAGGCGCAGGAGGGCCTGGTCAAGAGCATCAAGGCCGCGGAGGCCGCCGAGCAGGCCGCCACCCACCGCGCGGCGGAGGAACTCACCCTGGCCGAGGCCCGGTTGAAGGCGTCCGACCTGGATGCGCGGGCCAAGCTGCGTCTCGCCGAGGGCATCCAGGCCGAGCGCGCCGCCGAGGGCCTCGCGGCCGTGCAGGTACGGGAGAAGGAGGCCGACGCGATCGAGAAGGCGGGCCGTGCCGAGGCGCAGGCCACCGAGGCGCGGATGCGCGCGGAGGCCGAGGGCGCCGAGGCGAAGCTGCGGGCGGAGGCCGCGGGCCTCACCGAGAAGGCCGCCGCGATGGCCGCGCTGGACGAGGCGTCGCGTACGCACGAGGAGTACCGGCTGCGCCTGGAGGCCGAGAAGGACATCCGCCTGGCCGGTATCGACGTGCAGCGGCAGGTCGCTCAGGCGCAGGCCACGGTCCTCGCGACCGGCCTGGAGAACGCCGACATCAACATCGTCGGGGGCGAGTCCGTGTTCTTCGACCGGCTCGTGTCGTCGATCGCGCTGGGCAAGGGCGTCGACGCGTTCGTGCAGAACTCCGAGACCGCGCGGACCCTCGCCGGTCCCTGGCTGGACGGCACCGCGAGCTTCACCGACGACCTCGCGCAGGTGCTCGGCTCGGTCTCCACGGCCGACGTGCAGAACCTCACCGTGTCCGCGCTCCTCATGAAGCTCATGAAGGGCGGCGGTGAGAGCGGCGCCGTGCGTGAACTCCTCGACAAGGCCGGGCAGTTGGGCATCGCCGACATGCCGATCGTCGAGTTGAACGGCGCCCGCAGGAGCCCGAGCGCGGGCTGACCCGGACCGGCCGGGGCCGCTGTACGGGGGGCAGCGGCCCCGGCCCCGTACGCCGCCCGAACCCCCGCAGACGTACGCGCACACGGTTCGACACGGAAGGACGCCGGACACCATGGAGACCAGGAACGGAACCGGGACCGAGGCCGGGCCCGGGCCTGCGGAGGCGGCCGACATGGACGCCGGGACGTACGAGTTGCTGCGGGCCCGACTGGCCGAGCAGGCACGGCAGTTGGCCGACCGTGCCACCGCACTGAACGAGCGCCGGGCGGCCACGTTCGGCTCGACCGAGCTCGCCCTCGCCGACACCCGGAACCTGCGCACCGACCACCCGTGCACCCTGCGCGACATCGTCGCGATGGGCGACGTGCTGCTCCTCGGCAGCCACACCGCTCCCGGTACGGAGTCGAAGACCGCGGTCGGCGACGTCTTCCAGCTCGTCGACCGGGACCTGGACCGGCTGCCCGACGACACGGTCCCCGGCCTGCTCGACGACCCGGGCTTCGTCCGCGAGTTCGACGCCCTGTTCCGCTACTACCGGCAGGCCCGCCTGCTGCGGCTCCGGCACGTCGAAGGGAAGCTGCTCGCCGTCTTCCAGACCGGTGAACGGGCCGAGGACATCCGGGTGCTGCGCTGGACGCTCGACGCCGAAGGGCGGGCCGCGTTCCTGGACGCGCGCGGCGACCGGGACCACGCCGCACCTCCGGCCCACGACTTCCCCTGGACGGCCGCCACCCGCGACGACCACGTCCCGGGCCGGCACCCGCACGTCTCCGTCGGCGGCGAGGTGTTCGTGTCGACGGTCGGCGGCCGGCTCGCCGTCAAGGCGGAGGACGACACCGAGACCGGGGACGGCATCCACACCGAAGCCGTGCAGGAGCCCCTGCAGTCCCTCGCGGACGCCGACGTGGAGCACGCGCGGGTGGGCCCGCTGATCCTGCTGCGCGTCCGCCCGTACAAGGAGACCGCCTGGCGGCACCTGGTCTTCCACACGCTGACCCGGACCGTGGCCCGCCTCGACGGGATCGGGCAGGCCTGCCGACGGCTGCCCGAGGACCAGGGCATCGTCTTCCCCGGCGGCTACTGCCTGGCCGACGGCACCCACAAGACGTTCGACGGCGTCGACACCGACGGCCTCGACTTCGAGCGCACGGTGCGCTCACCCGACGGCGAGGACGTCCTGTACGCCTTCCGGTCCCGTGCGGACGGCCGCAGCCTCCTCCTCCCGTACCACCGGATCCGCAAGGAGATCGCCGCCCCGCTGTCCTGCCACGGCTACGCGCTCCTCGACGACGGCACCCTCTGCGTGCTGCGGTCCGGGGCCGCGGAGCCCGCGCGCGTGCATCCGGTGCAGATCTGGCGGTCCCCGTTCGCCGCCGACACCCACGCCGCGGCCCGGCCCGTCGAGGAGGGCCCGCTGGCCCGGATCGGCAACGCCGACCTCGTGCGCGGCATCTCCGACTGCCTGTCCGTCGCCCGCGCCGTGACGGAGACGACGCCCACCACGGGCGTGTACGAGGCGCTGCTCGCGTCCTGCGTCCGTACCGCCGATGCCCACCACTGGCTCGGCGAGGCCGAAGTCGGCGACCTGCGGGGCCCGTTGGAGGCGCTGCGCGCCACCGCCGAGCAGGTCCTGACCGAGTTCGCGACCGTCCAGAGCCTCACCCGGCAGGCCGCGGACGCCCTGGAGACGACGGCCGCGCGCATCACCGCGCTCGTACGGCGCATCCGCGGCGAGTCCCCGCAGCACGCCGGGGAGTGGGTCGACCGGCTCACCGAACTGCGCCTGGCCCAGGGTGAGTTGCTGACGCTCAAGGACTCGCGGTACGCGGACGCCGACCGCATCGACACGCTCGCCGCCGGCCTCGCCGACGACCTCGGCTCGGCCGGGCGGCGCGCCGTCGCCTTCCTGCAGCGCCCCGACGCGTTCGCCGCCCACCACGCCGACCTCGCGCAACTGGCCGCCGACGCGGACACCGTCACCACCGTCGCCGAGGCCGACGAGCTGGCCGACCGGCTGCGGCAGCTCACCGAGGGGCTGCAGACCGTCACCGAGGTCGTCGCGGGGCTCGACGTCGGCGACGCGACCGTGCGCACCGCCGTCCTGGAGCGGATCGCCGAGGTCCTCGCGGACGCCAACCAGGCCCGCGCCGGCCTGGACGCACGACGCCGTGACCTGACCGTGCACGAGGACCGGGCCGAGTTCGCCGCCGAACTCGCCCTCCTCGGCCAGGCCGTCACGGGCGCGCTCGCCGCGGCGACCACCCCGGAGAGCTGCGACGAGCAGCTGGCCCGGCTCCTGCTCCAACTGGAGAACCTGGAGGGGAGGTTCGCGGACTCGGACGCGTTCCTCGCCGAGATCGACACCCGCCGCACCGAGGTGTACGAGGCGCTCGCCGCCCGCAAACAGACCCTCGCCGACACCCGCGCCCGGCACGCGGAACGCCTCGCGACCTCCGCGAGCCGGGTTCTGGACACCGTCACCAGCCGCCTCGCCGCACTCCGCTCGGCCGACGAGATCAACACGTACTTCGCCTCCGACCCGATGGTCGGCAAGGTCCGCCGCACCGTCGGCGAACTCCGCGAACTCGGCGACCAGGTGCGGGCGGACGAGCTGGAGGGGCGTGTCGCGGCGGCCCGCCAGGAGGCCGCACGCGCCCTGCGGGACCGCACCGAGCTGTACGCGGACGGCGGCGACACCCTCCGCCTCGGCCGCCACCGGTTCGCCGTGAACACCCAGCCGCTCGACCTCGCCGTCGTCCCGCACGGCGACGGCATGGCGTTCGCGCTGACCGGCACCGACTACCGCGCACCCGTCACCGACCCGGCCTTCGCCGAACTGCGCCCCTACTGGAACCAGACCCTGCCGTCCGAGAACGCGGAGGTGTACCGGGCCGAACACCTCGCCGCCCGTCTCCTGGACGAACACGGCGCCGAGGCCCTCCTCGCCGTCGACGACCTGACCGCCTTCGTGCGTACGGCCGCCGAGACCGCGTACGACGAGGGGTACGAGCGGGGCGTCCACGACCACGACGCGACGCTGATCCTGCGCGCACTGCTCCGGCTGCACGGCGACGCCGGACTCCTGCGGTACACGCCGCGGGCCCGCGCCGCCGCCCAGTTCCACTGGGCCCACGCCACTCCGGCCGAGGAACGCGTGCTGATCACCCGCCGCGCCGTCTCCCTCGCCCGTGCCCGCGACACCTTCGGTCTCGCGCCCGCACTCGACGCCTTCCGCGCCGAACTCGCCGACAGAATCGGCGACTCGGACGCCGCCGCGTACCTCCTCGACGAGCTCACCACCGGCCCCGACGGCTTCGTCACGTCGGCGGCGACCCGCACGCTCCTCGACAAGTTCCGCCACGCCACGGACAGTTCGGCGTACGAGGACGACCTCGACGCGGTCACCGACCCGCACGCCCGCCGCCAGCTCGCCGAAGCCTGGCTCGGCTCCTACCTGACGGCCACGGGGGAGAGCGGCGACCTGGACGAGGCGGTCGCCGTCGAACTCTGCCGCGACCTGCCCCGCTACGACAACGCCGCCCCGCACACGGCCACCGTCGACGGGCTCCTCGGCGCCCACCCGCGCATCGACGGCCGTACCCTCACCGTCCGCATCGACGAACTCCTCGACCGCACCCGCCGGTTCCGCACCACCACCGTCCCGGCCTACCGCGCCTACCAGACCCTGCGCACGGACCTGGCCACGGCGGAACGGGCCCGGCTCCGCCTCGACGAGCACCGCCCCAAAGTCATGTCCGCCTTCGTCCGCAACCGGCTCGTCGACGAGGTCTACCTGCCCCTCATCGGCGACAGCCTCAGCAAGCAACTCGGCACCGCGGGCGGCCTGTTGCTCCTCCTCTCCCCGCCCGGCTACGGCAAGACGACCCTCATGGAGTACGTCGCCGACCGCCTCGGCATGATCCTGGTCAAGGTCAACGGCCCCTCCCTCGGCCACGACGTCACCTCCCTCGACCCCGCCGAGGCCCCGAACGCCACCGCCCGCCAGGAGATCGACAAGGTCAACTTCGCCCTGGAGGCGGGCAACAACGTCCTCCTCCACCTGGACGACATCCAGCACACCTCCCCGGAACTCCTGCAGAAGTTCATCTCGCTCTGCGACGCCCAACGCCGCATGGACGGCGTCTGGAACGGCACCTCACGCACGTACGACCTGCGCGGCAAACGCTTCGCCGTCTGCATGGCCGGCAACCCCTACACCGAGTCCGGCGCCCGCTTCCGCATCCCCGACATGCTCGCCAACCGCGCCGACGTGTGGAACCTCGGCGAGGTCCTCACCGGCAAGGAGGACACGTTCGCCGTCAGCTTCGTCGAGAACGCCCTGACCGCCAACCCGGTGCTCGCCCCGCTCGCCGGCCGCGACCGCGCCGACCTGGACCTGCTGATCCGCCTCGCCGAGGGCGACCCCACGGCGCGCCGCGACCGGCTCGCCCATCCGTACGCGCCGGCCGAGGTGGAGCGCATCGTCGCCGTGCTCCGGCATCTCCTCGCCGCCCGGTCGACGGTCCTCGCGGTCAACGCCGCCTACATCGCCTCGGCCGCACAGTCCGACGAGGCGCGTACGGAGCCGCCGTTCCGGCTGCAGGGCTCCTACCGCGACATGAACAAGATCGCGGCACGGATCGACCCGGTGATGACCGACGCCGAACTCGCCGCGCTCGTCGACGACCACTACGCGGCCGAGGCCCAGACCCTCACCACCGGCGCCGAGGCCAACCTCCTCAAACTCGCCGAACTCCGCGCCACGCTCACCCCCGACGCGGCCGCACGCTGGGCCGAGATCAAGGCCGCCCACGTACGGGCAGTCCGCCTCGGCGGCAGCGGCGACGACCCGGTGACCCACGCGGTGGCCGCCCTCGACCTCCTCGCCGACCGGCTCGCCGCCGTCGAATCGGCCATCACCCGCGCCGCCGACCCCCGCCACGCCCTGGCCAACCCGTCGGCACGGCACGCGAAGGGGACACGGTGACGGGGCGGACGCCCGCCGCGTGCCCGGTCGGACCGGGCTCCACCGACGACCCGCCGCGCGCCCGCAGCGCACTCGGGCGTCTCGCCGTCGGTCGGTGAGGCGGAGCCGGTGCGTGCGCCCCGGGGGCGGGGCGGGGTGCCGGAGGGGGTCTCGGTAGCATCGCCGCTATGCCCGTCCGCCCCGCCCGGCGCCCCCGGCCCGCGCTCGCCGCCGTCGTGGTCGGTGCGCTGCTGGCCTGCGCCTACCTGATGTGGGGCCCCGGACACAGCACCATGCCCATGCCCATGCCCACGGCCGGCACGGCGGGCCAGGCCATGAGCGCCGCGGCCGGGCATGCGGAGACGGAGCAACCCGCAGGCGCACCAACGCGGGAGCCCGCACAGGCACAGTCGGAGCAGCGGCCCGGGCAGCATTCCGGGCATGTGGTCGCGCCGATGCCCGGCGAGTGCCCGGACACGAGCATGGAGTGCCCGCTCGCGACCGCGCACCCGCCGCTGCCGGTGGCGTTCGCCGCCGCCCCGGGACCCGGCGTCCTCGCCGAACCACCGGCCTCCGCCGAGCCGTTGACCGCCGCAGCCGACGAAGGGTGCGCCTGGCCCAGGGCGCCCGATCCCGTCGCGCTCCTCTGCGTCAGCCGGACCTGACGACACCCGTGCCCGACGGCCGCCTCTCGCGGTTCTCGGGTACGTCGTCGTGCCCTGATCCGTCTGACCCGCTCAGGAGAGTTCCTCCTCCATGTCCTCCACCACCACCTTGTTCGTCACCGGTCTGACCACCGGTCTCTTCGCCGGCGGCGCCTCCTGCGCCGCAGTCCAGGGCGGCCTGCTCGCCGGTGCCGTCGGCCGCCGCGCCACCGCCTGGAGCCCCGAAGCGTGGGAGCGCAGCGGCCTGTTCGCCCCCGTCGGCGCGTTCCTCGGCGCCAAACTCGCCTCCCACACCCTCCTCGGCGCGGCCCTCGGCCTCGTCGGCGCCGCGATCCAGCCCGGCCCGCGCGCCCGCGCGATCCTCCTGGTCGCGAGCGCGGTACTGATGCTGCTGTTCGCCCTCGACATGCTCGGCGTCCGCGCCGTACGCCGCTTCGTCCCCAGGCCGCCCGCCTCATGGGGCCGACGGGTGCGCCGCTCCGCGAAGTCGACCGCCGTCACCACCCCCGCCGTGCTCGGGTTCCTCACGGTCCTCATCCCGTGCGGGGTCACCCTCAGCGTCGAGCTGATCGCGGTCACCGCCGGGTCCCCGCTCGCCGGGGCCGCCGTCATGGCCGGTTTCGTCCTCGGCACCGGCCCGCTCTTCGCCGTACTCGGCTTCCTGCTGCGCTCGGCCGCCCGCCGCTGGCAAGGACGGCTCAGCGTCGTCACCGCCGTGATCGTCCTGGCCGTCGCGGTGTGGACCGCCGGTTCCGGGCTGCGCCTCGGCGGCTGGTGGCCCACGCCCGCACCCACGGCGACCGCCGCAGCGCCCCCGCAGAAGACCGTGACCACACGCGGCGGCGTCCAGACCATCACCGTCCGGGCCCGCACCAACTCCTACGCGCCGACCGCCATCACCGCGACCGCGGGCGTACCGACCGAGCTCGTCGTCGCCACCGCCGGCACCAGCGGCTGCGTCCGCTCCTTCGTCGTCCCCGACGAGGGCGTCCAGGAGATCCTCCCCGTCACCGGCCGCACCTCCGTCGACCTCGGCACCCCCGAACCCGGCACCCTCGCCTTCACCTGCGGCATGGGCATGTACGGCGGCGAGATCACCTTCCGAGAGCCCACCGGCCCCCGCACTCCCGCCACCCCGAAGGAGACCGCCCGATGACCCTCCGCCTCGCCTTCACCGTCACCGGCATGCACTGCAACAGCTGCGGACTCCTCATCGACGACGAGGTCGAAGAAGTCCCCGGCGTCACCACCAGCACCACCGACCTGCGCACCGAACGCACCGTCGTCGAACTCGAACACCCCGTCCCGGCCGAGGAGATCGTCGCGGCCATCGCCGCCGCCGGCTACACCGCCACCCCGACCGCCTGAACCACCCCGCCGTCAGCCAGGGCGACGGCCCGGAACGTCCCACCGGCACTCGGTCGTCGGGGCCCGGCGGGTGGCGCCGTATGACGGCCATCGTGCTGAGATCGGCGGCCCCGCCGGGGAGGGTGCGTCCCGGACCGGGAAGGGTGCGGGGATGACGTGGCTTTCGACGACTGCGGGGTTCGCCCTCGTCCTGCTCATCCTGCGGGACGTGTTCCACACGCTCTGGCACCCCACCCGGCACGGCGGGCTCAGCAGGCTGGTGATGATGACCCTGTGGCGGCTGTCCTCCCGCTCCGGCATCCGGCGCAGGCCCGCCGGTCTGGTGGGGCCGCTGGGCATGGTCACGGTGGTGGCGCTGTGGGCGCTGACCGTCGCGGTGGGCTGGGCGCTCGTGTACTGGCCGCACATGCCGCAGCGGTTCTCGTACGCGGCCGGCCTCGAACCGGCCGAGCACGCGAGCCCGGTGGACGCGCTGTACGTCTCGCTGGTCACGCTCGCCACGCTCGGCCTGGGCGACATCGCGCCCGCCGCCGGGTGGCTGCGCGTCCTCGCGCCCATGGAGGCGCTGGTGGGCTTCGTCCTGCTGTCGGCGACCGTGGCCTGGGTGCTGGGCATCTACCCGGCGCTGGCCCGCCGCCGGGCCCTGGCCCTGCGCCTGTCCCACGTACGGCGAAGCCGTGCCACCGCCCGGGAACTCGACTCCGACGGCGGCGCCGCACTCCTCGACGGTCTCGCCGCGGCACTCGCGGTGGCCACGGTCGACTTCATGCAGTACGCCGAGTCGTACTACTTCTACGACGGGGACGAGAACACCTCCCTGCCCCTCCACCTCGGCTACGCGTCCGACCTCGCAGGCCAGGCCGCCACCGCGCACCACCCGGACGTACGACTCTCCGCATCGGTCCTGCGCACCGCACTGGACGACCTGGCCACCGTCCTGGACACGCGCTTCCTGCGCACGCAGGGCTCCGCGGACGAGGTCTTCGAGGCGTACGCCGCGAACCACGGCGCCCCGTAGCAGAGCCCGGCAAGGAAGGGCCTCGCACGCGGCGCCACGGGGCAGCGGGATTCCCGGCCCGGGTCGGACAATGGAAGGACCGGCACGGCGACAGGCCGAAACCGCCGCGTACGTGCCCCGGTGTCGGCCCTGACCAGGGGGTGAGGACGATGCGCAGCCGCTTCGAACCCGACCGGCAGCTGACCGCCCGCATGGTGGTCACGATGTTCCTGCTCGGGCTGCTGTACGTGGCGTTCGTCGCCGCGCTCATCGTGCTGCTGAAGTCCGTGGTGGTCGTGGTCGTCATCGCGGGTGCGCTGCTGGCCGCGCAGTTCTGGTACTCGGACCGGATCGCCCTGTTCGCGATGCGCGGCCGCTTCGTCACGCCCGAGGAGCAGCCGCAGTTGCACGGTGTGATCGACCGGCTCTGCGCCGCCGCCGACATGCCGAAGCCCCGGGTGGCCGTCTCCGGCATGGACCTGCCCAACGCCTTCGCGACCGGCCGCGACCCCGACCACGCCGTCGTCTGCGTGACCACCGGGCTGCTGCGCCGGCTGGAGCCCGAGGAGCTGGAGGGCGTCCTCGCCCACGAGCTGTCGCACGTCGCGCACCGGGACGTCGCGGTGATCACCATCGCCTCGTTCCTCGGCGTGATCGCGGGCCTCATCGTCCGCTTCGCCTTCTACTCGCAGCTGTTCGGCGGCCGCGGCCGCGACCAGAACACGGCGGTGGCGATCATGGTCGTCATGGGCGTGTCCGCGCTCGTGTACGCGATCAGCTTCCTGCTCATCCGGGCCCTGTCGCGCTACCGGGAGCTGGCCGCCGACCGGGCCGGCGTGATGCTGACCGGCAGGCCGTCCGCGCTGGCCTCGGCGCTCACGAAGGTCAGCGGGGACATCGCCCGTATCCCCTCGCAGGACCTGCGGACGGCCCAGGCGTTCAACGCGTTCTTCTTCACCCCCGCCCTCAAGTCCGGCTCGGCCCTGGCCGGACTGCTCTCCACCCACCCCACCCTGGAGCGCCGACTGGAGGCCCTCGCGGAGATCTCCACCGAGCTGGACGGGCCGGGCGGCGGGACGGGGACGACGAGGAGCTGAGCGGTTGTACGTGGGGGGGGCGAAAAGGGGCCGAGTCGAGGACAAAGAGCTGAGGACAAGGAGCTGAGGTGGCATGGGTTTCTGGGATGTCGTGTTCGGCCGGTCCAAGCCGGTCGGGCCCGATCTGGATCAGCTCTTCGGCCTGCCGTCGGCGGCGATCACCCTCCAGGCGTCCGCCGGATTCACGCCGACCGGGGCGGGCTCGGTGTGCTTCGCGTCCATCGAGGGCGGGGCGTTCACGCAGGTCCAGGAGGAGGTCAGGGCTCTCCTTGACGCGGACTCCGAACGGCCCGGGCCGCCCGTGGAGTTCAGCCGGGACGACTACGGCTACTCCTGGCTGCTCTCCCACCGCACCCCCGGCACCGACGGCCTGCCTGCGCTGGTCGGCGATCTGCACGCGGTGAACAGCGCCCTCCAGGACAGCGGCTTCGGCCCGCAGCTCCTTTGCTCCCTGGTCGCCTTCCGTGACGCCGAGGAGCGCCGACTCGCGCTCGTGTACCTGTACAAGCGCGGCGCCTTCTACCCCTTCGCGCCGCTGCCCGGCAACAAGCGCGACAACCCGCTGGAACTCCAGGTCAGGGCCGCGGTCGCCGACGACCTGCGGATCGAGCAGGACCTCAGCCGCTGGTTCCCGCTGTGGGGAGCGCCCGGACAGTGAGGCCGCGGGCAGCGGCGACGGCCGGGCTCTGCCGCCTCGGTCGGCGCCCTGCCGCGTCGGCCGTCGTGGCGCGGCCACCGCTTGATGGCGTGGCCTCGGCCCGCGGCGCAAGCTGGAGACGAGGGGGAGTGGCGAAGGAGGAACGTGGTGAGGTCTCCTCCGGTGGTGGTCGGGGTCGACGGCTCTGCTGCCGCGTTGGCCGCGGTGGAGGCGGCGGCGCGCGAGGCGCTGCTGCGGGACGCGGACCTGCGCGTGGTGCACGCCTTCCTCTGGCCCGCCCTGCACGTGCCGCCCGGCTCGGCCGCCGCCCTCGGCCCGCCCACCGGGGCTGTGCAGGAGGCCGTCGAGGCGTTGCTGGCCGAGGCCGTCGATCGGGCCCGGCACGCGTCCCCCGGTGTGGTGGTGCACAACGCGGTCATCGCCGGCGAGCCGGTGGGCGTCCTGGAGGCGGAGTCGCGTACGGCCCACCTGGTGGTCCTCGGCGACCGGGGCGCGAGCGGATTCGCCCACCTGCTCCTCGGCTCGACCGCCGTACAACTGGCCGCCCACGCACAGTGCCCGGTGATGGTCGTACGCGGCCGAGCGGCGCCGGACGGCCGGGTGCTCGCGGCCGTGGACGGCTCGCCGCAGGGGTACGGGGCACTCGCCTTCGCGTTCGCCGAGGCGTCGCTGCGGGGCGTCGAGCTGGAGGCGCTGCACGCGTGGACCACATGGAGCGACCACGGCGAGCTGGTGCCGGGCAGCCCGTTGGACGTGCTCGACCTGGTCGGCGACATCAACGTCCTGAGGGCGACGGAGGAGCGGCTGCTCGCCGAGGCGCTCTCCGGACTGCGCGAGCAGTACCCCGACGTGGCGGTGCGCCCGAGCCTGGTGCGGGGCCGGACCCGGCCCGTACTGATCGAGGCGAGCAGCCGGGCCCAGCTGGTCGTCGTCGGAGCCCGTGGCCGCGGCGGGTTCACCGGCCTGCTGCTCGGTTCGGTCAGCCAGGCCCTCCTCCACCACGCGCACTGCCCGGTCACCGTGGTGCGCTCGGACCTCTGAGGCGTTGGGCCTCGCGACGCACGATCGGGGCCGACTCGGCGTGAAACGGCGGAGGACTTCGATGGTTCGCGGGACGCTGTCGAGTCAGTCCCGATACGCACCGAGGCCGAAGGGCGCGGCATGAAGCAGCTCAAGAGGTGGCAGGCGAACCTCGTCGACACGACCGCGCTCGGCGCGGTCGTCCTGATCCGCCTGTACGTCGGCGCGATCTTCCTCTCCGAGGGCGTACTGAAGTTCCTCCGCCCTGACGCGCAGGGCGCCGGCCGCTTCGGCGAGGCGGGCATCCCCGCCGCCGGCTTCTTCGCGCCGCTCGACGGGGTCTTCGAGATCTGCTGCGGGGCGCTGATCCTGGTCGGCCTGCTCGTCCGGCTGGCAGCCGTACCCATGGTGGTCAACATGCTCGGCGCCCTCCTGATCACCAAACTGCCCATCCTGTGGGGCGACGCCCCGCTGTTCGAGGGCAAGTCCGGCTGGTGGGACTTCGCCCACGAGTCCCGCACCGATCTCGCTCAACTCTGCGGCAGCGCCTTCCTGTTGACCGTAGGCGCCGGAACCCTCTCACTCGACGCCCGCCTGACCAGGCACGCGCGACTCGAGGCAGTCACCCGCCCCTGACGTCGGCGGGCGGGCACGGCGTTCTTCCGCGAGGAGGCCGTCGCCGCCCATCTCGCGGGCGAGTTGAGGGGGATCTGAAGCCCGCACAGCCTCACGGATGCCTACGAGCGCGACGGCACCTGCGAGATCGCGCGCCGCCTCGGCACAGGCGACGCGAGGTCGGCCTACGCCGAAGGGAAGTCGTGATGGACCGCCTCGACGTTGTTGCCGTCGAGGTCGCGGAAGAACACGCCGTAATAGCCGGGGTGGTACTCGGGCCAGACGCGAGGAGCGTGCAGGATCTCGGCGCCGGAGGTCACGGCCGCGCGGTGCACCTCGTCCACGGCCGCCCTGCTCCCGGCGCTGAACGCGATGTGCACCTCCCGGTTGCGCGTTCCGGTGACCGGCCCGAGCCAGAAGTGCGGGAATCCGTCCGGGCCGGACAGCCCGATGACGAGCCCGCCTGCGCGCTCGTAGCGCATCGCCTCCCGTACGCCGAGCGGCGCCAGCACCTCGGTGTAGAAGAGCGCCGATTTGGCCGGGTCGTCGACCTGGATCGAGAGGTGGTCGAGCATCGACCCTCCACGTGAGTCAGGAAGTCAGAACCTGTGCATTCAGCGTCTCATCGCCGATCGGCCCACGCGACCAACGCCTCGGACGGAGGGGGCGACGAGCCTGGGGGCCCGGGCCGGTCTCGGCACCGGTGGCGCGCGAGGCCGTGGGTCCGTGCTGGGGGGCGGGGGGCGCATCACCGGCCGCCCTGAGGGCCCTTGAACCCGCCTTCCATACGCGACGAGACCACGACCTGGACCACCACGTCCGCCGTGTCTTCCAACTGCGCGATGTCGCGCCGGAGTTGTGGCGCAGCGGAGTCGAGCACCATCGAGCGGCGGGTCATCGAGGCGCACGACTGCGTGGCCGGGCAGCTCAGCCGACGGGAATGACGCCGGGTGGCCGAGGGGGCGAATCGCGTGATTTGACCTGCTCCAGCCCCGTTTCAACTTCAAAGAAGCGGCAACCTGGCCCATAGAGAGACACGTGAAGTACGTGAAGTACGCGTTAGGGGACGCCGATGTCAACAGGGACACTTCTGGCGATCATCATTCCCATCGCGGTGGTGGTCGTCGTGGCGGCGGTCGTGGCCTGGCTGCTCATGCGACGCAAGAAGCTTCGCGAGCGCTTCGGCCCTGAGTACGGACGCACAGTGGAGGACCACGACAGCCGTATGGCCGCCGAGCGTGAGCTCAGGGGCCGGGAGAAGCGGCACGACGCGCTGGACATCAAGCCGCTGGACAACAGCGTCAGGGACCGGTACGCCCGGGACTGGACCAGCGTGCAGGAGGAGTTCGTCGATCGCCCGGAGCAGGCCGTGCACGATGCGGACCGCCTGGTGACCTCGCTGATGCACGAGCGGGGATACCCGACCCAGGACTTCGACCAGCAGCTCAAGGACCTGTCCGTCGAGCACGGTCGTACGCTCCAGCACTATCGGGCAGCCCACGACGTCGATGTGCTCAGCACCCGGCACGAGGCGACCACCGAGCAACTGCGGGGCGCCATGGTGCACTACCGGGCCCTCTTCGACGAGCTGCTGTCCAACGGCGGAGGATCCCGCCACGCCCGGGCCTGAGCCGCGTACGGACACTCGGAGGAGCTGCGAGCCAGGAGCTGCGGCCAGGAGCTACGAGCTAGGAGCCAGGAGCCATGCAGGGCAACAACAGCCGGGGCGCCGCGAGCACGGCGGACGGCGGAGTGCCGACCTTCCCCGGCGAAAGCACGACCACGAGCACAGGCACGACCACAAGCACAGGCACGACCACAAGCACAGGCACAGGCACGACCACGAGTACGAGCACGAGCCCGCAGGGCGTGCCTGCCGAAGAGGAGCCCGTCGGAGCCGGGCCGGGGAACGGGGGCGACGACGCGCTGCGGGCCGACCCCGAGCCCAGGGCTGAAGCGGAGTCGTCGCAGCTGCTCGCACCGGAGGACGAAGAAGGGTTCCGCGCCCGCTGGCAGGAGGTGCAGAACGGCTTCGTCGACGACCCGCGCGACGCCGTGCACGCGGCCGACGCCCTGGTCAGCGACGTGATGCAGGAGCTGGCCGCCACCTTCGCCCACCACAAACAAGAACTGGAAGGGCAGTGGAACCGGGGCGAAGAGGCGGACACCGAGGACCTGCGACAGGCCCTGCGCCACTACCGCGCGTTCTTCAACCGCCTGCTGGTGACGTGACGTGACGCGAGGCGCGGCGGTGGGCCCGTCGCGCCTCGCGGGGAGGTCAGCCGACGCACAACCCGAGCAGGCAGATGTCCTCAGGCGAGGTCGATATGAGAGAGGGGTTCGTGTTCTGGGACGTGTCGCCCGGCTTCGTGCTCGTGCTGTCGTCCGATGAGCGAGGCGGCTGCTGCTGCCCTGCCGTACCGGAGCGGTCGGTGCTCGTGTCGCCCGCGGCCGGAGCGGTGTTCCTCGGCTGAGGGGTCGCCGTTGCGGCCGGACGCGCAGGCGCTGCGGCCTCCGGCTCGGCGCTCGGCGACGTCGTACGAGGCGCTGCCTGGAGGGGCTGCTGCTGCCGGGGTGCGTCGGTCGTCGGCGACTGCGACGCGGAATCGTCCTTGGCCTTCTCGCGGGGCTGCTGAGCAGTCGCCGACGCGGACGCCGAAGGGGTCGTCTCCTCGGGCTTCTGCTCCTGCTTCTCCCCGTCCCCCGTGTCCGGGACCTTCGGCGCCGTGGCGGCCTGGGCCCGGTCGACGGTCTGCCGTTCCATCGAGGCGAGGGTCAGCCCGCCGCCGACGAGCGCGACCGCGCTCGCGACCGCCGCCCGGCGCTTGTTCTTCTTCCACCGGGCCAGCTGACGGCGCCGCGCCGCACGCCCCTGCTGCGCGGGCTGCACCTGCTCGACAGGAGGAACGTCCTGCGTGGCCGCGGCGGTTTCGGGGGAGGCCATGGAGCTCCCGGCACGTGGCGCAGCGGGGGCCGAGGCGGTGGTGCCGTCGACGAACAGCGGGGCGATGTCGGGGGCGTAAGCGCCGCAACCAGGGCACACCAAGGCGCCGTTGAGGTGCCGACTGCATGAGGAGCAGTAGTCCATCTGTACGTTCTGGCCTTCCTGGTTCGACGGGCTGTCCGGCCTGCCACGGCTTGGCCCGCGCCCGGCCCAGGGCACCCGGACCCCGCCGGCCCGGTACCCCCTTCCCCTACCTCTGCGTTCTGTCCGCACTGCGGCGTTACACCGACGGCTCGAACGTCCCAAATGCGGCGCATGCGTGGCCTGTCGGAGGTTAGGAACCACCTTCCTGCCGTTCCGCGCCCCGCCGCCAGCGTCCATTCGTCCGCCGGAGCAAGGGAGTTCCGGTGCCCGCCACCGAAAGCACCGACAGCAGGACCAGCGCGCAGGCCGGGCCGAGGACGGTCCAGGGGGCCAGTTCCACGTACGGCTGGTTCTCCGAGAGGAGGCGGCCCCACTCGGGGGTGGGTGGTTGTTCGCCGAGGCCGAGGAAGCCGAGGGAGGCGAGGACGAGGACCGTGGTCGGCAGGCGGAGGACCGCGTTGCGGAGTACGGCGGGGAGGACCGCGGGCAGCAGGTGGCGGCGCAGCAGGTGGAGGCGGCCGGCGCCGAGGGAGGTCGAGGCGAGGGTGTGCCCGGCGGCGCGTTCCTGTTCGAGGAGGGCGGCGGTCTGGGCGGCGTACGGGGTCCAGCCGACGAGGCACACCGCGAGCGCGGCGCCCCAGACGGACGGGCCGGTCACCGCGGTGGTGAGGAGTCCGGCGAGGACGGCCGGCAGCGTCGACATCACTTCGGTGAGTCCGGCGCTCGCCCTGGACGCCATGCCGAGGAGCAGCCCGAGGGCCGCGCTGGCCGCGGTCACCGCGAGGGCCACGCCCGCCGTGCGCAGCGCGCCGTGGCCGAGGCGGGCCAGGAGGTCGCGGCCGAGGGAGTCCGTGCCCAGCGGGTGGGCGGGGGAGGGCGGCAGGAGCCGGGCGGCCGTGTCGACGTGCAGGGGGTCGCGCAGCAGTCCCGCCACGACGAGGCCGAGCAGGACGACGGCGCAGCACCCGGCGAGCACGCGCACGGAACGCCGCCCGGGCAGCGGCGGCAGATGCAGCGTGGGCAGGGCGCCGTCCCGCAGGGCGGGGCCGAGGAGCGCGCGCCGCAGCCCCTGGACGAGGAGCCCGGCGGCGATGCCGAGGAGGACGAGGGCGAGGGTCGCGGTCTGCAGGGGCGGCAGGTCCTGCGCGGTGGCCGCGTCCAGGGCGAGCCGCCCGAGCCCCGGAATGTTGAAGATCTTCTCGACGGCGACCGCGCCGCCGACCAACGCCACGACCGTGGGCAGGAGTTGGGGCAGCACCCCGGCGAGCGTGCGGCGCAGGGCGTGCCGTGCGGTGCGGCCGGGCGGGAAGCCGCAGGCGTACGCGTTCCGTGCCCAGGGTTCGTGGAAGGCGGCGGGCAGCGACTGGTCGAGGAGCCCGCCGATCATCGCGCCCGACGGCACGCCGAGGGCCAGCGCGGGCAGCACCATCGCCTGCGGGCCCGCCCAGCCGGCGGCCGGGAACCAGCCCAGCCACACCCCGCACACGGTGGCGAGCAGCGCGGCGAGCAGGAACTTGGGCAGCGCGGCGAGCACGGCCGCCGCGACCCCGGCCCGCCGCAGCCGCAGCCGCCGCCGGGAACCCAGGTGCAGGGTGCGGACGCAGACCAGGCCCGCCACGGCGACCGTGACGGCGAGCGCGCCGAGCATCAGCGTCAAGGACACCGCGAACGCGTTCGCCACCTGCGGCAGGACCGGCTCGCCCGACACCCAGGACACTCCGGCGTCCCCGCGCGGCAGCCCGGTCAGCCAGCGCACCAGGTGCGGCAACGGCCCTTCGTCGAGGCCGAGTTCGGCCCGTACGGCGGCGAGTTGGCCGGGCGTCGGGTCCTGGTCGGCGGAGCGGGCGCGCAGGACCGTCAGGGCGGGGTCGGTGCCGGACAGCCAGGGCAGCAGGGCGACCGCGGCGAGGAGGAGGCTCGCCGCTCCGGCGCGGCCGGCCGCCGCACGCCGGCGCGCGCGGCCGGCCGAAGGGGTGCTCATGGGCCGTGACGTCACTTCACGTGCGTGTCGACGTCGACCAGGGAGCGCTCGCGCGGGTCGAGCAGGACACCCTCGACGTTCGTGGCGATGCCCTGCAGGGCCTTCTCGTACACGAGCGGCACGACGGCGTCGGTGCGCAGGATCTCGGCCTCGGCCTTCATGATCTTCCGCTGCCGCTCCTCGGTGTCGTCCTCGGCCGCGGCGGCTGCGATGGCCCGGTCGACCTCGGCGTCCTTGAGTCCGGCGATGTTGTAGACGCCCTTGCTGGTGTAGTCGCTCGCGAGGTACGCGACGGCGTCGCCGGTGTCGAGGAGCGTCACCCGGGAGAAGACGAGCGCGTCGTACTTCCCGGCGAGGAGGTCGGCCTCCATCTGCGTGTACTCGCGTACGTCCTGCTTCACGGTGAACCCGGCCTTCTCCAGCTGCTGTTGGAGGACGGTCGCGGACTCGGGGAGTTCGGTGCGGTTGGTGTACGTGGCGAGGCGCAGGGTCTTGCTCTTGGTCTTCGACTTCACCTCGGCGGTCGTCGCGGCGGCGGTGCGGCCGGTCACGTCGACGCGCCGCTCGGCCGCCCACGGGACGGCGGGGCCGAACAGGCCGTCGGCGGGGTCGGCGTAGCCGCCGAAGGCCGAGTCGACGAGGGCCGACCCGTCGACGGCCGAACGGGCCGCGGCGCGCAGCGACTTGTCGGCGAACAGGCCGCTGCGGGTGTTGAGCACGAGGCTGTCGCTGCGTACGGACGGCACCTCGTGGCGGGTGTCCTTCTCCAGGAGGCCCGCCTGCGCGGTGGGGATCCACTCGGCGATGTCGACGTCGCCGCTGCGCAGGGCGTTGGCGCGGGCGGTGCCGTCGGCGAACCAGGTCACGTCGATGCCGGGCGCCTCGGCCTTGCCGCCCCAGTACCGGTCGAAGCGGTCGAGGGTGGCCTTGGACTTGCCGGTGAGCTTCGTGATCTCGAAGGGTCCGGTGCCGGTGCCGATCGGGTTCGCGGTGCCGTCCTTCGCGTACGCCTTCTCGGAGAGCACGCCGAGCGCGGGGCTGGCCAGGCGCAGCGGCAGCACCGGGTCGGCGGACTTGGTGCGGATCCTGACGGTGTCGGCGTCCACGGCCTCGGTGGTGAGGCTGACGTCGCTCAGGACGCGCGGCTTGGGCTTGGCCCGGTCCGCGTGGTCGAGCGCGTTGACGACGGCCTCGGCGGTGACGTCGGTGCCGTCCTGGAACGTGGCCTTGCGCAGCTCGAAGGTCCACGTGGTGGCGTTCTGCTGCTTCCACGACTTGGCCAGCGCGGGCGCGGCCGCACCGTTCTTGTCCAGGGCGGTGAGACCTTCGGCCACGGCGAGCTTGCTCAGGACGGTGGCGTCGTTGCTGTACGGCGACAGGGCCTGCACCGGCGGCACCGCGAGGGCGATCCGCAGCCGCTTGCCCGAGCCCTCCCCGGCGGCCGAACCGGCGTCGCCCTGCACGAAGCAGCCGGCGAGCAGCGGGGTCAGCGCGAGCAGCGCGAAGAGGCCACGAGGGGTGGTGCGCATGGTGGTTCCTGTCGTCCGAAAAGTGCGGGGCGTGATGGTGGTGTGCGCCGGGAGGGCGCGGGGCCGCGTCAGAATATAAGGCAAGCCTTACCGAAGCTCACGCGGGTGGGTGAAGAATCAACGACTGACGGCCGGTGCGCTATTGAAAATGATGTGCAGGTAGAGTCTCCGCCGTACCAGGCAGCCCCGACAGGCAGCCCCGACCAGGCAGCCCCGCCGCACAACGGGGAGATCGAGGAGACGGAATGACCGCCGCCTCCGCCACCGCCGCCTCCGCGACGGGAGCGGGAGCCGGAGCGCTGCGCTCGTACCGGGCGCTGCCGCCCCTGCCCCGGCTCCTCATCGTCACCCAACTCGCCTTCAACGTCGGCTTCTTCGCCGTCCTGCCGCCGCTCGCCGACCACCTCTCGGGCTCGCTCGGGCTCGCGGGCTGGCTGGTGGGGCTCGTGCTCGGGCTGCGCACCTTCAGCCAGCAGGGCCTGTTCGTCGTCGGCGGCGCGCTCGCCGACCGGTGGGGGCCGCGGCCCGTCGTCCTCGCCGGGTGCGTGCTGCGCGTGGCGGGCTTCGTATGGCTCGGGTTCGCCGCGACGACCTGGGCGGTGATCGGCGCGGTGCTCCTCGTCGGCTTCGCGGCCGCGCTGTTCTCCCCGGCCGTCGAGACGGAGATCGCCCGGCAGGCGGTACGGCACGAGGAGGCGACGGGCGTGCACCGCACCCGCACCCTCGCGCTGTTCTCCGCGGGCGGGCAGGCGGGTGCGCTGATCGGACCGGTCCTGGGCTCCCTGCTCCTGCTCGGCGGATTCCGCACCGCCTGCCTCGCGGGCGCCGGAGTGTTCCTCCTCGTGCTCGCGGCGCACGCCCGCCTCATGCCACGCGGCACACCGGGCCGCAGCGCCGCCGCCGAGCCGACCGACAAGGCCCTGCGCGCCCTCCTCGACCGCAGGTTCCTGACGTTGGCCGCGGCGTACGCGACGTACCTCCTGGCCTACAACCAGCTGTACTTGGCGCTGCCCGCCGAGCTCGACCGGGCGCTCGGCTCGCAGCTGCTGCTCGGCTGGCTGTTCGCGCTCTCCTCCGCGCTCGTCGTGTTCGGGCAGGTCCCGCTGGCCCGGTTCGCGTCGGCCCGCCTCGGTCACGCGGCCCTGGTGCGCTGGGGGCTCGGCCTGATCACCGCCGGGTTCGCGGCGACGGGGGTGCTGCTGCCGGTCGGCGGCGCGGCCCCGGCCGTCGTGTTCGTCGTGCTGCTCACCCTCGGGCAGATGCTCGTCGTGCCCGCGACCCGCGCCTGGCTCCCCGAGCTGGTGGACGACCGCCGCCTCGGCCTGTTCACCGGCGCCCTGTCGTCGCTGTCCGGCGCGGTCGTGCTGCTCGGCGGCGCACCTGCCGGAGCACTGCTGGAGAGCGGGGGCGCACTGCCGTGGCTCGCGCTGGCCGCGGTGCCGGTGGTGGGGGTGCTGCTGGTGCCGCGGGCAACGCCGTAGCGAATCAGGGGACTTCGCTCGTAGTTCGTGTTCTCCCGGTGGGGAGCGCGTTGGCGAAGCGGGTGAGGACGGGGCCGGTGACGGCGAGGATGAAGACGTACGCCGTGATCATCGGGGCCAGATCGTCGTGCAGCGTGCCGGCCAGGCCGATGATGACGATGGAGAACTCGCCGTGCGCGATGAGCGCTGTCCCGGCCCGGAGTTGACCGCGGCGGCCGACCTTGTCGCGTGCTGCGGCGTAGCGGCCGGTCGCGAGCTTCGTCACCGTGGTGACGGCCGCGAGCGCGAGGGCGGCGGGCAGCAGCGGCACCAGGTCCTCGGGGTCGACGGACAGCCCGATGGCGAGGAAGAACACGGCGGCGAAGAGGTCGCGCAGCGGGCCGAGGACGGCGCGGCTGCGGTCGGCGGTCTCGCCGGTGAGGGTCAGTCCGACGAGGAACGCCCCGACTGCCGCGGACGCATGGATGAGTTCGGCCCCGGCGGCGACGATCAGGGTGAGGCCGAGGACGCGCAGCATGAGCTGCTCCGCGTCGGGGTGCGCGAGCAGCCGCCCGAGGTGATGGCCCCACCGGTACGACGCCATGAAAGCCGCGAACACCGCGCCGACGGCCGCGAGAACGCCGAGCGCCGCCTGCCACCAGGGGCCTCCCGCGGCGAGCACGGCCAGCAGGGGCAGATAGACGGCCATGGCGAAGTCCTCCATGACCAGCACCGACAGGATCGCCGGTGTCTCCCGGTTGCCCAGCCTGCGCAGGTCGGCCAGGAGCCGCGCGATGATGCCGGAGGACGAGATGTACGTGGCGCCCGCCAGCGCGAGGATCCCGACGGCGTCCAGGCCGATCAGCCACCCGGCCACCGCGCCCGGCACCGCGTTCAGCACCAGGTCGACCAGCGCCGACGGCACATGCCGGCGCAGCCCCGCCGTGAACTCGATGGGGGAGAACTGCAGGCCCAGCGTGAGCAGGAGCAGCACCACGCCGATGGCCGCGCCGACCTCCACGAACTCACCGGCCGCGGGCACGGGCGCGATACCGCCCTCGCCGATGGCCAGACCGGCGAGCAGATAGAGCGGTACGGGCGACAGCGTGAACCGTCGCGCCACGGCGCCGAGCACGCTGAGGGCGGCGAGGATGATCCCGAGTTCCAGCAGCAGCGTGACGGGGGTCTGCACGCTCATCCCCGGATGATCTGTTCCACGCCCGTGATCCCCTCGCGGGTCCCGATGACGACGAGCACGTCCCCGGCGCGCAGCACCCGGTCCGGGGTCGGCGACGCGATGAGATCGTCGCCGCGGACGATCGCCACGATCGAGGCCCCGGTGCGGGTCCGGGCCCGGGTGCTGCCCAGCGGCTCGTCCACGTACGGCCCGCCCGCCCGCACCTCGACCTGCCCCGACAGCAGTCCGGGCACCTCCTTGGTCAGGTCGGCGAACCGTTCCGCGATGCGCGGCGCCCCCAGGATCTCGGCGACCGCGTCGGCCTCCTCGTTGTTCAGCCGCACCACGGGTCGCGCCTCGTCGGGATCGCCGCCCTCGTACACGACCAGCTCGAAATCGCCCGTACGACCCGCGACGATGCCGACACGCTCCCCCTCGTGATTGGTGAACTCGTAGCGCAGCCCGACCCCTGGCAGGAGAACCTCGGTGACGTCCATGCGCACATCATCGCCAGGCCGGGCGGGTGCGGCGGGCATGCGGGGGCAGGCGTGTCCATGGAGGCGTGCCCGCGGGAGGGCGTCCACAGGAGGCCCGGCCGTCCGGTCGACTCGCGAATCGGCAATCCAGGACATCCATCAGTAGCCGATCGGATGACATGCCCGCCCCGGTGCTGCGCATAGCGTCGAGGACATGAACATCACGCGTATCTCCCGTCGTTCCGCTCTCACCGCATCCGCGATCGCGGTCGCCGTGTCCGCCCTGGTGCCCGTCTCGGCCATGGCCGCCGAGGCGCCCGCCGCACCGGCCGCCGCGTCCGCGGCCGCGAAGGACGCCACTCCGTCCGAGCTGCTCGCCTCGACCCCGTGGAAGACCACCGGCGCCGTCGACCAGGACGGCAACCGCGTCGCCCTCGACAACCCGGCCGTGTCGAACTTCGTGGGCTGGGCGTACTTCGACGCCGACGGCACGTACACCATGTACAACCTCGACGACAGCCCGAAGATGAACGGCGACTGGACCGTCACCCCCGACGGCTCCGAGCGCTGGATCAACGCGAAGGACGCGAACGGCAACGTGCTCTTCGAGCGCACCGTTCCGATCGTCCAGCTCGACAAGAACGTCTTCACCTACCGCGTCTTCCCGAACGCCGACGACCGCACCGTCTACTACGACATCGTGCACACCAAGACCAACCACGCCGAGCCCGGCACCGACGGCAGCGGCCCCGGCGCGAACGGCGCCCAGGGTGGCAACGGCGAGTACCACTTCAACAACGGCAACGCCCGCTGATCGAGCTGATCACGCTGAACGCGCCGATCGCGATCCGCTGAATCGAGCTGCCCGCCCGTCGGGTGGAAGGGCATCACGTGCGCCGCGGACTGCGCGACCAGATCGAGGATCTGGTCGCGCAACTCTTCGGTGGCGTGGCGACCTTCAAGCCTCTGCGGCGGTTTGCGCGTATGGGAGTCGGTCGCCCCTCAGGCGGCCGGCGAAGATCCGGCGGTGGATCGATAAGCGACCCGTTGATGGCGTGGGTGTGCGGCAGGGCGGACTGCATGCAGTCCCTGCCAAGGGTGGTGGATGAGCTTGATGTACCCCCTCGGCGGCAGTGTGGTGCCGTGCATGTGTGTGCGGGGCAGCGGGAATCGTCAATGGTGCGTTCCACCGTGAAAGCCCAACTGGCAGCCATGCAGGGGGATTTGTGGCGAACGGCGTGTGGCACTCCGAACTGAAGTGTCTCCTCGAACTCGACAAGCCGGACCTCGGACTCTCGAACAGCGCCATCAGCGTGAGCGACCTGATCGAGGAACTGCTCCAGCCCGTCGCCACCAGAAGACGAGACCTCCTCATCTGCGCCGAGAGGGCCGTCGACCGCACATGCAAGGCCGAGATGTCCGGCGTCCGGAGCCCGTACATGTATGTCCGCCGCTACCGCGGTCCCGACGGAGCTCTGCGATTACGTGCGGCACATCTGCCCACCGCACACGAGATGACGCCGGAAGAGAGCGACCGGCACAAGGCGATGAAGGACTTCCTCGACCGCACCTGCGAAAGCGCGGGTCTCCGTCGGACCGTCGAGAAGGCCGTCAAGACCCGGACAGCCCGGCCCGACGTCACGATCCACTCCCACGGCGGCGTCAGCCTGGGTTGCGAGGCCCGGTTCCACAACGTCGGCCCCGGCACCGTCCTGCGCCGGGCGAAAGCCCAGTCCGATGCGGGGCTCGTCTCCAACTGGATCACCCACAACGACACGTTCCACCTCGTGGACCGGGCCCAGTGGATGCTGATCCGCGACGTCACCTGGCGCGAGATAGACAACGCCGCCGACCTTCCCCTCGTCGGCGGATTCCGTGTCCTCGCCGACTGGCTCTGCACCGCTTCAGCCGTACGTCCCTGCCCGACCGGCAGGTCGAAGACGGGATGCGGCAGACGCCACCTGTACTGGGAAACCCCACGCGCCTCCGACGGCATCGCGAGCGGATACACCGCAGACCGCGGCGACCAACTCGGCGTCACCGTCGGCCACACCATCGTCGGAGCCGCCACCGGCAGCGTCGTACCCGTCTTCCTGCCCAGCCGCAAGGACCGCCGGGCCGGACGCTACATGTGGGTCCCCGCCGACGACCACGCCACCTGGGCCGACCACCACGACGGCGCCACACCGGGCGAGCCCGAACCAGCACCGGCAGACGACGCCCTGCACTTCTCCGGCGACGACGCCACCAGCACCTGCCAGTTCGGCGAACAGAACCGGACCCCCAGCCTGCCCCTGCAGCGACGCGGCATCGACAGCGTGGAACTCGGCATCACCGTCGAGACCGGCAACCTTCCAGCCATCCCCAAGCAGCGAACCCGGCAAGATCACGCACACCCCCAGCCGCATTCCCCGAGCCTCGTGCCGAGACGACGGATCTTGGACTGGAGCGACCCCGACCGCTTCCTCCCCGAACCGCAGCCCTGCCGGCACTGCGGGCAGCTCGCCAGCCTCCTCGACGACGACGCAGAGCCGTCCCACAAGGTCTGCGCCGAGGAACGCGGCATCGGGTAGCGAGGCGAGGTACGTCTAGAGCGCGGCTGCGGTGTCCAGTTCCGCCTCTCAGGTCGACGGGTGCCCATGGGGGTCGAGCCGCGGCGCCGCCTCCCGGCCCAGGGGCGTCCGTACGACGGGGATGTGCCGCCCGCCGGGGCGTATGAGGGTGATCTGACGGCCGCGGCGCAGCGGCATGCTCATCGGGCGGGCTGCAGGGGGGGGGTACTGCTGGTGGCGCTGCTGCTCTGCCGTAAGCAGTACGGGGCGGGGCGGACGGAGTTGTCAGAGGTGGCGGGCGATCACGGGCAGCAGGTCCTGGAACGTACGCCCCGACGCGGGCTCGCCGATCGCCTTCAACTGCCAACCGCCGCCCGCCCGGTGGACCTTGGCCATGATCTGGGCGGTGTGGTCGCCGCCGCCGGTGAGGGTGTAGCGGGCGAGCTCCTGGCCGTTGGTCTCGTCGATGAGGCGGCAGAAGGCGTTCTCGACCTGGGTGAAGGTCTGGCCGGTGAAGGAGTTCACGGTGAAGACGATCTGGTCGACATGGACGGGCACCCGCGCCAGGTCGACGAGGATCGCCTCGTCGTCCCCGCCCTGCCCGGCCCCGCCGACGAGGTTGTCGCCGGTGTGCCGCACGGAACCGTCGTCGCTGGTCAGGTGCTGGAAGAACACGACGTCGACCGGCTTGCCCTCGGCGAACAGCACCGCCGACGCGTCCAGATCGATCCCCCCGCCGCCGGTGAGCTTCGCGAGGAAGCCCTTGCGCGGCGCGGACTTCCAGCCGAGGCCCATGCGTACGGCGGTGAGCGAGCTGCCGTCGGACTTGCTGAGGCTGATCTGCTGGCCCTTGTCGAGGTTCACGGACATGAGGGTGGTTCTCCTTGTGGCTTGTGGCTTGTGGCTTGTGGCTTGAGGGGCGAGTGCCGCGAGTGAGCGGTGTTCAGGGGCGGGTGGACAGCGCGGACAGCAGGCGGACGGTTGATCGCGCAGATACGGCAGCATGCCCCGCTCCAGCAGAGCCTGCTGCCACGCCTCGTGGGTCCGGTTGCCTCACCCTTCCTCTTCCTCTTCCTCCTCCTCCTCGAAGGCGTCGCCGATCTCGTCGACGACCTCAGCTGCGACCATGCCGCCGACGACGCCGACCGCGAGGCCCGCTGCCCCGGCCGCGACGACGGTGCCCATGCCGGGGCCGGAGCGGTGGCCGTCGTGGGGGTGCTCGTCGTGCCCGTGGTGGCCCTGGTGGCCGATGTGGGCGTGGTCGCCATGCCCGTACGCCGCGTGCGAACCGCGGCTCTCGACCAACTGCCGTACCCAGCCGTCGACTTCGGTGTTCCAGTCGCGCTGCTCGACCGCCGAGTAGCTGACCCGGAAGCGGGTGATCGAGTCATGTCCGGACTGGAACAGCCCGCCGCGCTTGTCCGCCTCCAGGATGACGTCCATGCCGCCGGGGTCGGCGAGGAAGGTCACCTCGATCTCGTTCACGGCGTGCGCGTACGCCGGGGGCGGGGTGAGCTCGATCTCCTGGTAGAAGGGCAGCTGTTGATGGGTGCCGCCGATGTGGCCGTGCTCCAGGTCGGCCGACTTGAATCCGAAGCCGAGCCGGCCGAGTGCTTCGAGGACCGCCTCCTGTACGGGGAGGGGCTGCACCGCGAGCTGGTCGAGATCGCCCTTGTCCCTCGCGCCCGCCACGGCCAGCTCGGTGCGTACGCCGAGGACGACGCCGAGCGGCTGGCCGTGCAGCTCGGTGACCGGGGTCTCGTACGGCAGGGTCATGCCGAACGGGATGCTGCGGTGCTCCTCCTCGCCGAGGCGGAATCCGCCGCCGACGGTGAACCGCTCGAAGACGACGACGCCCTCGCTCTCCCCGGCGTCGTGCTCGGCCTCCACGTGGGCGACCAGTTCGAGCGTGATGTGCTCGATGTCGAAGGCGGCGCTGCCGCCCTTGAGGTGGACCTGCCCGTGCAGGGTCCCGCCGGGCAGGGCGGCGCCGCCGTCCAGCACCGTGTCCACCGTGGGGCCGCCCACGCCGAGCGAACCGAGCAGCCGTTTGAACACCATCGCGGCGTCCACTCCTTCGTCTGAGTGCCTGTCAACAGCCCTTATCTACAGGGCTGTAGAAGCATAGAAGGAGGGCGGGGCCCGCGCGAACGGGCGACGTGCCGCGTGCCGAGAATGACCGGAAAGAGTGCGTGGCAGGCCGGGGCGGCTGGGCGGGTCGGGAATGAGGGGAACTCGGGTCCCGCCGACTCGCGCCGGTGAACCCGGGGTCGGCTGACTCGTACGGGTCGATCCGGTTCGGCCTCGTGGCGTGGGTCCACCCAGCCGTGTAAACTCGAAAACGAATCGAGTTCTGGAGTTGGGTGACATGGACGCAGCGCAGCACGTACACGAGGAGTCCTGCGACGTCGTGGTCATCGGCGCGGGCATGGCAGGCCTGATGGCGGCCACCACTCTCGCCGAAGAGGCCGACGTCCTCGTGCTCGAATCGGCGGGCCGGCCTGGAGGCCGCGTCGAGACGGTGCGGAACGGCGATTACTGGATCAATGTCGGAACCCAGTTCACCGAGGGAACCGGGCCGCTGATCGACGCTCTCGAATTCCACGAGATCGAGATGGGATCGCTGGCCGGGAAAAGCATGGCGCTGGTCCTCAACGGGCGGCTCATCGACATGTCCGACCCCGTCGCGCTCATGTTCCGCACGCGGATGAGCCTCATGGACCGGCTGCGCATGGCGGTCGTCGGCTGCCGCATTCTCGCGGCGGTCCCCTTCCTGGAGTCGGACAGCCGCATGGCGAAGAAAGTGCGAGCCAAACTCGACCGGCGTTTCGCCTCGTATCTTCTGCGGGGCGTCCGCTCCGAAGTCGTCGAGGCGATGGTCCGGTCGTGGTCGGGCCAGTGGATGGGGTGCGAGCCCAGTGAGACGGCCGCGACCCAGCTGGCCACGTCCATAGGAATCGCCTTGACGGACCCCGCCAAGGTGCCGAATTTCGCCCTGCCGGTCGGCGGAAATCAGACGCTGACCGATATTCTCGCCGCCGACCTGCGCGAACGCCTCCGGCTCGACTCGACCGTCCGTTCCGTGGAACAGAGCGGGGACGGCGTCGTGGTGCACTACGTGCGCGCGGACCGCGAAATGCGGGTGCGCGCGAAGCGAGCCGTCGTCGCGGTTCCCAGTGATGTCGCGTTGCGGATTCTTCCGGAACTTCCGGAGACGTACCGCGACGCGTTCGACGACATTCGCTACGGCCGGTACGTGATCGTCGGCTTCTTCACCGACGAAGAGGGGCCTCAACCTTGGGACGATCTCTTCGGTGTTTCCACTCCGCAGCTCTCGTTCCAGGCGATTTTCAACCACGCTGCGGCCATTCGCAGGGGCGGTGCGCGGAAACCGGGAGGAGCACTGGCCTGTTTCGCCGGTGGTGCCACGGCCGACGCATTGTTCGAGCTCACCGACGAAGAGATCACCGCACGGTTCGCCAAGGATCTGCTCTCCGTCTACCCGCAACTCGAAGGCAAGCTGGGGGAGGGGATCGTACGACGCCACCACCGTGTGGTGCCGTTCTGGCGGCCGGGACGGCGGGCGTCGTTGCCGACCTTGCGGAAGCCTCTCGGGCCGATCCATCTCGCCGGCGACTATCAGCTCGACATGCCGTCGCTCGCCGACGCGGCGACGTCGGGCGAGAACGCGGCGAAGGCGGTTCTCGCGAGCCTGAAGTGAGCCCGAAGTGCGCCCGAAGTGCGCCCGAAGTGAGCCTGAAGCGATGACGTCGCCGAACCCGCGCCCGGCCCGGACCGCCGGTCACCTGCCCCTGCTCCCGGTCCTGTGAGTGTTCATGGTCGCTGCTCTCGTCCTCCTGTCGCTGCTGTGCGTGTGGTCGTTGGTCGCCAAACGGCTCGCCCGCTGGAGCATCACCGCGCCCATCGCGTTCGCGGCGGCCGGAGTCGTGCTCACCGGCGGTGACCGTCCGGCCCTGGCGCTCGGCATGGAGACGCACACCTTCCAGACGGGCGTCGAACTCGTCCTCGCCGTCATGCTGTTCACCGATGCCACGGAGGCCAGAGGGTACGAACGGCTCGGCAAGACAGTGGGGGAGGGCCGCCTGCTGGCCCTCGCCCTGCCCGGCTCCGTCGCCCTCGCTGTGCTGTTCGGCGCCCTGCTCTTCCCCGGCACGAACTGGTGGCTCCTGGCTGTGGCCGCGCTCGTCGTCATGCCCATGGACCTGGCGCCGGTCCTGATGTTCCTCAGGGACGAACGGCTTCCGCTGCGGGTGCGGGCGGCCCTGAACATCGAAGGCGGCTTCAACGACGGCCTGATCTCCCCCTTCTTCGTGTTCTGCGTGGCCAACCTGCTCACGGTCGAAGGGGAGACGTTCGGCGACCTGGTCCTCAACGCGGCCGAGGGCGCCGCGTACGCCGTCCTGGCCGGTGCGACCGTGGGCGTTCTCGCCGGGCGGCTGATGCCGTGGTGCCTGCGGGCCGGGTGGGCCTCAGCGTCCGAACTCCGGCTCGCCGGACTGGCGTTGCCGTTCCTCGCGTACGCCGGTTCGGTGCAGCTCGGCGGCAACGGCTTCGTCGCCGCTTTCGTGGCAGGCCTCTGCTACGCCCACGTCGCGCGCACGCTCGGCCACGACAACCTCGACCTCGTGTACGACATCGGTCATCTGATGGCGCTCGCCGTCTGGTTCACCTTCGGTGCCCTGATCGCCGAGGAGTTCGCCCACGGAGTCGACCTGAAGGTCATCGCGTACGCGCTGCTCGCCCTCACCGTCGCCCGCATGCTGCCCGTGTGCGCCGCGCTCACCGGCACACGCTTCAGCTGGGCCGAGCGCGGGGCCGTGGGCTGGCTGGGGTCACGGGGTGTCACGTCCATCGTCTTCGCGGTTCTCGCGTACAGCCAACTCCCTTACGACGACGCCGCGTTCGTCGTCAAGGTGACCTGTGCGACCGTTCTGCTGAGCGTCCTCCTGCACGGCGTCACCCTGGAGCCCCTCGCCCGCTGGTTCGCCCGCCGTCCCCGTGCCGACGGCCCCCGTGCGGCCGCTCCGGAGCGTTCGGAACCGTAGGCGTCATCAGGCATCAGCCGGGGCGTTGGTTGGCGCTGGGCGGCAGTCTCTGCTCCGCCCAGATCGCCTTGCCGTCGCGACAGTGCCGCGTGCCCCAGCCGGACCGGGCTCCTGCCGTAGCGGATCGCGTTGGTCACCAGCTCGCTGACGATGAGTTCCGTGGTGAAGGACAACTCACCAAGGCCTCAGGCGTCCAGACTGTCGGACGTGAAGGAGCGGCCCTGGGGCATGCTCGGCAGGAAGGGGGCGTACGTTCGCGGGCGGGGAGGTCCCTCGGCCGCCGAGATCGCGCGATACACCGGCTGCCGAGCGCCGGAGCCCGTCCGCGCGTACGCGGAGCTCGGCACGGCGGACGACACCGAGCCCCCGGTCCGCACGCGCCGCCGCCGACCTGCGCCGTGTCGGAGGCTTCGAGCGCCACAGTCTCCTCGTCGTGACGACCACCGGCAGCGGCTGGGTCGACCCGGCGGCCGTGGACAGCTTCGAGTACCTCACCGGCGGCGACTGCGCCACGGTGTTGCTGCAGTACTCCTAACCTGCCGTCCTGGCTGACGTACGTACGTCCACGGATGGAACGCCGCCCTCCGCCCCACTGGCGTCACCTACCGGGACCTCGCTCACCTCCGGGAGGTCGTCGCGCGAGGCTGAGGCCGCTCCGCCCTCGTCGGCTCCGGAGGCGACCGAAGGCGGCTGCGTGAACGCCGGGGGCGGGGGCGGGGGCAGCCCGGCAGCCTCAGCGCGCCGCGCGTGGTTGCGGCACTGAAGCAGTTCGCAGACCTGTCGCGCAGGATCAAAAAGCGTGTCGTCGGCGGTCAAGCCCTGGGCGCGGCGGCGACAGCACCATCGGACCCACGTCCCGCAGCGTCGCCCCGACGCCCGCAGGAGAGAACCGCCCTGTCCGATGCCCTGACGCCGCCCTGCGCGCAGGCGCACCCCGGGCACCCTGCCGGCCGCCGTCAGCCTGCGGCGCCGGATCACCACGTCATGCGTCAGGGCGGGACCCGTCATGTCCGCGCACCTCAGGGAGACAGCCGTGAACCCTTCCATCGACTACACGACCGAGTTCGCCGGGAAGACGGCCCTGGTCACCGGCGCCGCCTCCGGCATCGGCCTCGCGGTGGCCCGTCGGCTGGCCGCCGGGGGCGCCGCTCTGGCCGTCGCCGACGTCAACGAGAAGGGCGCGCAGGAGGCCGTCGACGAGTTCCGGGCCGCAGGCGCCCAGGCCGTCGCCGTACGCCTCGACGTGACCGACCCGGTCTCCGTGGAGGCGGCCGTGCAGGCCACGGTGGACCAGTTCGGCGCGCTGCACCTGGCCGTCAACAACGCCGGGATCGCCGGTGCGGTCGCCTCCGTCGCCGACTACCCGCAGGACCAGTGGCGGCGCGTCCTCGACACCAACCTCGACGGCGTCTTCCACTGTCTGCAGTACGAACTGCCGGCCCTCCTCGCCGCGGGCGGCGGCGCCATCGTGAACATGGGGTCGAGCCTCTCGATCAACGGCTTCCCGGGCACCGTGGCCTACACGGCCGCCAAGCACGGCGTCATCGGCCTGACCAAGACCGCGGCCCTGGAGTATGCGCCAGAGGGAGTGCGGGTCAACGCGATCGTGCCCGGCTGGATGGACACGCCCCTGCTTGCCGGCATCACCGACGAGGAGCGCGCCCAGCTGATCGGCCTGCACCCCGCTGGGCGTCTCGGAACGGCCGAGGACGTCGCGGAGCTGGCGGCCTTCCTGCTCTCGGAGCGGGCCTCGTTCGTCAACGGCAGCTCCCATCGCGTCGACGGCGGCTACTCGTCCCAGTGAGCCGGCCCGCTCCCCGGACGGTCGGGAGTGCCCGGACTGTGGCTTCCCTGCGGTGACGGCTCCGGCGAACCAATTTTCGTAACAGATGTTGTGTGAATGTCTTCGGGCCCTTACCGTTCCCCTGACCCGACGTGAAGAAGGGATCGACCAATGGATGAGTCCGTGCGTGCAGCGTTCCGGAACGACGGAGCGGTCCTCTTGAAGGACTGCCTGGACGAGACCCAGTTGGCGAGCTGCCGCGAGGCGTTCGACTGGGCCGTCGCCAACCCCGGCCCGAGCGCCACCTCGATGTTCGATGGCACCGAGCAGCGCTCGCTCGTCGACAACGCCAACCCGCTCGCGAAAGACCGACTCGACGCGATGGTGTCGTCGCTGCCCTTCGGCGAGCTGTTCGCCGAACTCTGGGGTTCGAAGCATGTCTGGTACTTCGCCGAAGAGGTCTTCCTCAAGGCCGGCGGCCAGGGCGCCCGCAGCTCCTGGCACCAGGACACCGCCTACCTGCCGTGGGCCGGCGAGCACTGGGGCAATGCCTGGATCACCTTCCAGCGGATACCGAAGCGGAACTCGCTGGAGATCGTCCGCGGCTCGCACCGCGGTGTCCAGTACGACGGGACCACGTTCAACCTCGACGACCCGACCGAACCCCTGCACGGCGGCGGCGTGTTGCCCCGGCTGCCGGACATCGACGCCGATCTCGCGAAGGACCCCGAGGCCCACGACGTGATCTCCTGGGCGATCGAGCCACGCGATGTCGTCGCGCTGCATCCCCGCTCGCTGCACGGCGGTGCGGGGGTCGACGCCGGATGCCCCGAGCGCCACACCCTGGTCCTCCGCTTCTTCGGCGACGACGCGACGTTCCGCCCGCTCCCGGACGTGAACAAGCGCTACGCCCGCAACGGGGTCCTCTTCGTGGACGAGATGGCGATGCTGAACGCCGGAGACCCGTTCCGCTCGCCCGTCTTCCGGCAGGTCGTGTGATGGGGGCCGTGATGAGGTCTTCCGGCGAGGAGCGCCAGTCGGTCAACCCGCCCTCGACGCAAGCGATGTACGACCAGCTGCACTTCTCGCAGGCGACCCGGGTCGGGGACCTGATCTGGGTGTCGGGGCAGGTCGGGATCGATCTGGCCGACATGAAGCCCGCCCGCGGAATGGAGGCTCAGGCGCGGCTCGCGTTCGACAACGTGAAGACCGTCCTGCGGGCCGCGGACGCGAGCCTGGCCGACATCGTCGAGCTGACCACGTTCCACACCGACCTGCGCGGCGACATCGAGGAGTTCGTGCGCGTCAAGGACGAGTACATCCGGGACCGTTACCCGTCCTGGACCGCGGTCGGCGTGACCCAGCTGGCGCGCCCCGAATTCCTCGTCGAGATCCGGGTCGTGGCCGTCGCCGGCAGCGGCGACCGCTGAACCGCCCGCATCATGGAGGTGTGAGATGACGTCCACAGAGGTGCTCTACTCGGAGTTCGGCTGGGCCGATCCCCCCGAGGACATGACAGCTCCGCTCGAAGGCGAGATCACGTGCGACGTCGCGGTCGTCGGCGGTGGGTACGCGGGAATGGCGACTGCGCTGCGCCTTGCGGAGCGGGGCGCGGAGGTCGTCCTGCTCGAGGCCGGGTTCTGCGGGGGCGGGGCGAGCTCGCGCAACGCCGGCCAGTTGGGCAGTGTGCCGGGCGGTGACCCGCAGCTCCTGAGCGCTCTGCACCCCCGCCGCTTCGACGGCATCGTCCGCCTCGCCGAGGAAGCCGTCGACTTCACCGAGAAGCTGATCGGCCGGCTCGGCATCGACTGCGAGTACGAGCGGACGGGCAACGTCGCGGCGGCGGTCTCCCCGGGACAGCTCCGCAGGGCGAAGAAGAAGGCGGAGATCTTCCAGAAGGCGGGGGTGAGCGTCGAGTTCGGCGACGGCCGGGACCTCGGCCTGCCGGACGCGTTCCTCGGCGGCATGCTGGAGCCCGTCGGCGGTGTCATGGACCCCGGGAAGTTCGCCCTCGGTCTGCGCAAGGCGCTCCTCGCGTCGCAGGTGAAGGTGTTCGAGCAGACCCCCGTCAAGACGGTGGAACCCACCAGCGTGGGGGTGGTCGTCGCCGCGCCGGGAGGCCACGTCCGGGCCGAGAAGGTCGTGCTCGCCACCAACGCCTACTCCCGCGAACTCGCCATCGCCCCGAAACGGCTGGCGGCTCCCGTCTGGGTCAGCATGGTCGAGACCGGGCCGATCCCGTCCGACCGGCTGGACGCGACCGGCTGGACGAGCCGCTCCGGTCTCGCCACTCAGCACGGCATCATGGAGAGCTACCGACCGACCCGGCGCAACACGATCGTCACCGGCGTGCGCCAACTGCAGGCCGCACGGGGCGCCGTGGGCGCGCGCAAGCCGGATCCCTCGGTCGTCTCGGACATCACCGACGGCTTCCGCAGCAGGTTCCCCGGACTGCGCGACATCGCGATCAAGCGGGCGTGGGGCGGATGGATCGCGATGACGCCGTCGTGGCTTCCGGTCGCCGGCGAGGCCACGAAGAACGTCTCGTACCTGATCGCCTGCAACGGCCACGGCCTCGCCCAGGCGCCGTACCTCGGCACCCTCCTCGCCGACCGCCTTGTCGACGGCAGGAGCCCCGACGACCTCGACACCGTCTGGCGGCAGCGGCCCCGGTTCGCGCCCGCCCTCGTCTTCAACGCACCGGTGATGCGCGCGATGTGGGCAGCCGACCGGCGGGCGGACCGAAAGGTCAGCTAGCCCACCCAGGCAGCGTTCACGCAAGGGCGGAGCTGTGTACGGCAGCGCCCTCCGCGACGCATCGCCCCCGTCGCCTGCCGGGCGGGCGGTGCGTCGCGGGGCCCGGGGTCAGCGAGTTCTGGTCCAGTCGTCGTAGAACGGCGGCATCGCCGAGGCACGGTGCGTGAAACGCGGGGCGCGCTTCTCGCGGAAGGCGGCCACTCCCTCGGAGCCGTCGCCGATGCTCGTGTAGAACATGGCCAGGGACTCCACCCGGTGCGCGTCCTGAGGGCCGTCAAGGAACGCGTTGCGGTACGTCATCTGCCGGATCAGTGCCGTCGAGACCGGTGACCGGCCGACAGTCCAACGGTCCGCCAACTCGTGGGCCTTCTTCAGGAGTTGGTCGGGGTCGTGCACGTCGTTCGCGAGCCCGGCCGCCGCCGCGCCCTCGGCGTCGAGGATCTCGGCGGAGTAGAGCAGGTCGAGGGCCTTGGGCACGCCCACGAGGCGGGGCAGGAACCAGGTCGAGACGGCTTCGGGTGTGATGCCGAGCCGCCCGAAGACCAGGCCGAAGCGGGCCTTCGTGGACATCAGGCGTGCGTCCATCGCGAGGGTCATGGTCGCGCCGATCCCGACCGCGGCACCGTTGACCGCCGCGATCACGGGCTTGCGGCAGGCGTGGATCGCGAGCGTGACCCGGCCCCCGGAGTCCCGCACGCGGCGGATCTCCGGGCTGTTCAGGTCGTCCATGTCGGCGAGCGTGGGGCGGAGCGACTCGTCTAGGCCGAACACGTTGCCGTCCGCGCTGAGGTCCATCCCCGCGCAGAAGGCCTTGTCGCCCGCGCCGGTCACGATGACCGCTCGTACGTCGTCGTTGTCGTTGACCTCGGTGAACGTCCGCTCCAGCTCGGCGGCCATCGTCGGGGTGAAGGCGTTGAGGTGCTCGGGCCGGTCGAGGGTGACGGTGAGGATGCCGTCGTCGACGCTGTGGCTCAGGGTAGTCCAGGTCATGGGTGAGTGCCCCTGTCTCTTCAGCCGCGCAGGTCGGCGAGCCGACCGATGATCTTCTCGGCGTCGGCGACGATCCCGCCCACGATGTCGGCGCAGGTGTCGACGGACTCGATGAGCCCCTGCGCCTGCCCCGCCCACCACAAGCCGTCGTCCATCCGCCCCTCCTGCAGCACCTGCGTACGTCCGCGCACGCCCGAGGCCAGCTCGGCGACGTCGTCGAAGACCGCCCCGGGCCGCTGCGACCGGGCGACGATCTCCTCGGACACCGCATTGCGGGCGACCCGCCCCGTGTTGCGGAACTCCCGGAACACCAACTGGGTCGCCCGCTCGTCGTTGGCGACGATCTGCTCCTTGACGTTCCGGTGCACCGGCGCCTCCGCGCTGGCGACGAACCGGGTGCCCATGTTGATGGCGCAGGCTCCGAGCGACAGGGCGGCCGCGAGGCCGCTGCCCGTCGCGAAGCCGCCGCTGGCGACGACCGGAATCTCCAACTGCCGTACGGCCGCCGGGATCAGGACCAGGCCGGGGATGTCGTCCTCGCCCGGGTGCCCGGCGCACTCGAAGCCGTCGATGCTGACCGCGTCCACACCGAGCTTCTGCGCCTTGACCGCGTGCCGTACGGCCACGGCCTTGTGGATCACCTTCACGCCGGCGGCCTTGAATGCCGCCACGTGTTCCGCGGGGTTGCTGCCCGCCGTCTCGACGACCGGCACCCCGCTCTCGATGATGGCCGCGCGGTACTCGTCGTACGGCACCGGGTCGCGGGTGGGCAGGACGGTCAGGTTGACGCCGAAGGGCTTGTCGGTCATCTCCCGGCAACGCGCGATCTCCGCTGCGAGCGCCTCCGGCGTCGGCTGGGTCAGGGCGGTCAGGAATCCGAGGGCGCCCGCATCGGCCACGGCGGAGATGAGGTCGGCGGTGCCGACGCCCGTCATGCCGCCGCAGACGATCGGGTGGTCCACGCCGAAGAGTTCGGTGAAGGGGGTGGAAATCATGAGCGGGGCCGGCCAGGCCCTCTCCGTTCTTCCCGTCGCCGCACGCACGCGGCGACCGTCCGTGTCGCGGTCGGCTTGGCGGGCCTAGGCGGATCTGGAGTCGAATTCAAATCGGGTTTGAGTCTAGGTGGTCGTGCGGTGAACCTGTCAAGGTGCGGACGGGCCGCGGGCACGCCCTGCATGCGCGCGGCCGTCGCGTTACGCCGCCTGGAAGCGCCCCGGCTTCTCCTGCACCACCTCCCCGCGCCGCACCAGCCGTTCCAGGTGCTGCCGTGCGGTTCGCCGTTCCACCGGCTCGATGTGCGGACCTTCGACGTGGGCCCGGTAGACGAGCCGCCGCGCGGCGATCTGTTCCAGCGTGCGCGGCTCGCTCAGGAAGTCGAGGAGCTGCGCGTCCCGCTGCTCGATCACGCTCCGGTAGGCGTCGAGGCGGTTTCGGAACTCCGCGGCGCCCTCGATCACGCCCTTCTGGTGGGACGTGCCGTACCAGCGTGCGTCGATCTCGCTGCACCGCCGCAGCGACGCCTCGAACTCTTCCAGGCTGCTTCCCACGTCCCCGTAGTAGGGCCCGAACGACGTCAGGTCGATGTCCGCGACGAACAGGAACCCGTCGGGCTCGACGAGGAAGCCGCAGTGGCCCTCGGTGTGTCCGGGCAGGTGGACGACGGTGACGGTGCGGCCGCCGAGGTCGTACACCGTCCCGTCCTTGAAGGGCTCGGCGTCCGGGCGGCCGTGCACGTGGAACCGCTCGCGCATCACCCGGTCCGTGGCCTCGGCGGCTTCGGGCGGCAGGCCGTACCCGGCCACCATCGCCGCGCGGGACCGCAGGGCGTCGAGGTCGCCGTCGTGGACGTGGACCGGCACGTCGGCGTAGCTGCCGAGGCCCGCGATGTGGTCCTCGTGGGCGTGGCTGACCAGGACCGCGTCGGCGCGTGGTGCGTCCCGCAGCAGGGCCAGCGTCGGGTCGACGACCAGGGTCGAGTCCCGTCCTCGTACGAGCAGTGAATTGCCGTACGGGTAGGCGCCGTTGGCGCCGCCGACCAGCACGCCGATCCCGCCGTAAGCAACTTCGCGGTACCCCGTCGTGTGGGGTGTCACGTTCACGTTCGTACTCCTTCTGTTGTGCTCAACTCCTCGGCGGCGACGCCTTCGAGGGGGCGGTTCGTGGTGCGCGGGCCGAAGAACAGGACCGGCAGCGCGAACACGATGTACGAGGCCGCCGCCACGACCGTCAGGCCGAGGTTGCCCCAGCCTCCGTACAGGGCCGCGCCGAGCACGCCCGCCACCGCGCCGCCGCAGTGCCCGACGCTCTTGATGACCCCGCTGCCCAGGCCGCGGGCGGCAGTGGGCAGCGCCTCCGGGATGTACGCGTAGTACACGGTGACGACCAGGCCGGTCACGATGCCGGAGGCCCCGCCCGCGGCCGTCACCAGCCAGCTGTCCGTGGCGAGGCCGAACGCGATCAGCGGCACAGCGGCGATCAGGGAGATGACGAAGACGGCGGTCTTCCGCTCGGCCCGGTCGATGAACAGCAGGGCCAGGAACGGGGTGACGGCGTAGACGACGTTCCAGATGAGCTGGATCTCGTAGGCGTGGCCCTCGGCGAACTTGAGGCCGTCGACCAGGACATAGAGCGCCCAGTTCTGGAACAGGTACAGGCCGAGCGTCGAGCCGAAGAAGCCGACGGCCAGGACGGCCGTGGTGCGGATCGTCCGCTTGTTGCGCAGGACCTGGCGTACGGGCAGGGTCTCGGCGCCCGCCGGCGTGGGGCGCGGTTCGGCCAGCGGCCCGTGACGCAGGGCGCGGGCCTCCAACTTGCCCACGACGTCCGCGGCTTCGACCGTCCGGCCCCGAGTGACGCACCACCGCACCGACTCCGGCATGCAGAACCGCACCAACGGCACGGTCAGCAGGCCGATGACACCTCCGACGCCGAACAGGTGGCGCCACGTGTCGGGGCCGCCTTCCGGGATCACGACCAGGGCGAGCAGCGCCACCACCGGTGCGCTGATCACGAAGGCCGACGTGACGACCGACATGAACCGGCCGCGCGTCGCGCTCGGGAACATCTCGGCGATGTACACGAGCAGCGCCGCGCCCGCCGCCTGCACACCGATCCCCGTGATCACGCGGGAGGCCAGCAGGAGTTCGTAGTTCGGCGCGAACATCGTCAGGACCGCGCCCGCCGAGTAGAGCGCCGTGCCCCAGACGAGGACCCAGCGGCGCCCGAACCGGTCCGAGAGGCGTCCCCCGACGAGCCCGCCGAGCACCATCCCGATGAAGAAGGCGCTGCTGACCATGCCGATCCGGCCGAGCCCGAGACCGGTGCTCTCCTCGATCGCAGGGATGATGTACGCGAAGAGCGCGTTGTCGTAGTACTCGAGCATCAGGTTGACCGTCAGGATCGAGATCCAGACGACGTGCGGCAGCGTCACCGGCAGGCGGTCGAGCCGTGCGGCGAGGTCTGCGGATTCCCCCGTGGGCGTTTCTCCGGCTGAACCGGTCGGGTGCTTCATGGCTCTCCCTTCTGTGCGGCAACTGGACCGCACAGCCCACTGGTTGAGGGGGCATCAGCCGTACGCGGGCGCTCTCGCCGTACGTACGGCTGCTCCCGCTGAAGTCAGCCGCTCCCGCTGCCGGCCACGGCGACGGCCCGGATCTCGACGAGGAGTTCGGGGAGGGCCAGTTGGGTCACGCCGACCGCGGTCCAGGCGGGGTAGCGGTCGGGCAGGAAGGCGTCCTTGACCTGCGTGAACTCCTTCATGTCGGCGCGCAGATCGGTGTGGAACGTGGTCAGTTCGACGATGTTCGCGAGGCTCGCCCCCGCGGCCTCCAGGACGCTCCGCACGCCCTCGAACGCCAGCCGGGCCTGCGCCTCCATGCCCTCGGCCGGTTTCAGGGTGGCCGGGTCGACGCCGACCTGACCCGACACCCAGATGTGGTCGCCGACCCGGCAGGCCTGCGAGAAGTGCAGCCGTTCGTACAGCTCGGGCGACGGGTTGATCAGGCGGCGGTGGTGCTGGTTGCCGTGGTCCGATGCACTCATGGCGGCCCCTCAGACGACCTGGCGGAAGACCGGCGAGCGGAACGGGTCTCCGGGTTCGAGCTTCGCCATCTCCTCCCGGAACAGGACTCCGTTGCGTGCGTAGTGCTTGTTGGCGTCCGGCAGCGGGCGGAAGGTCGCGTCGTCGCCGAAGAAGCGCAGCACGAGGGTGTGCCGCTCCGGGCAGCCCGCGTCGACGCCCGCCCCGCCGTGCAGGGAGCGCGGGTGGAGCAGGACGACGTCACCGGGGTCGATCGCCCAGGACAGCACGTCGTGGGAGCCGGGGTCGGCCGCCAGGTCCGCGTCGACGTCGGGCAGCCGGGGCAGGACACCTCCGCCGTGCAGCGGTTCGGTCGGGTCGTCCGGGTTGGCGAAGGTGGTCCCGTCGTACTGGGGGCCGTGGCAGGAACCCCGAATGATCTCAAGGGAGTTGGACTTCGGGATCTGCTGGAAGGTGATCCACGCGTTGCCCCAGTGCTCGCCTGCCCACGGCAGGTAGGCGGTGTCCTGGTGCCAGGAGCTGCGGGCGCCCTGGCCGCCGGCCTTGAGGAACACCTCCTCGGCGAAGTACCAGACATGCTTCGAACCCCAGAGTTCGGCGAACAGCTCGCCGAAGGGCAACGACGACACCATCGCGTCGAGCCGGTCTTTCGCGAGCGGGTTGGCGTTGTCGACGAGCGAGCGCTGCTCGGTGCCGTCGAACATCGAAGTGGCGTGAGGGCCGGGATGCGCCACGGCCCAGTCGAACGCCTCGCGGCAGCTCGCCAACTGCGTGTCGTCCAGGCACTCCTTCATGAGGACGGCACCGTCGTCCCGGAACGCCTTCCGCAGGGACTCGTCCATGGGAGGTCTCCTCCGTCAAATCGGCTGTGGTGGGGAGTTGAGGGGGTGTTGCTGGAAACGTAGGGCGCCACGGCATTTATCGCAACAGGCGTTACGGAAAATCTGTGACAGAATCTCGGAGGCGCCGAACAGGGGAGATCGACACGTGGTCGAGAGCAGTGAGGGCAAGGCTGAGCGGGTGGTGCGGCGAGGCCGGCCCGCCGGTGACCGGGCGGCGAAGCGGGCGGAACTCCTGAAGGCCGCGGCGTCCGTGATCGCCGAGGAGGGCTACGCGGGCGCGTCGCTGCGCAAGGTGGCGCAGCGCGCGGGCTGCACCACCGGGGCGGTGACGTACTACTTCGCGAACAAGGAGGAGCTGGTCACGGCGCTGGCGGAGAGCCGCTTCGACGCCTACGAGACGCTGCTCGAAGCGGGCCGCGCCAAGGCCGACATCAGGGCGACCTTCGAGGCGTGGCTGGAGCTGATCACCGGCGACCCCGAGTTCCTGCCGGTGATGTTCCAACTCCTCGCCCACGCACGGCATGAACCGGCCTTCGCCGCCCTCATCGAACGCCGCTACGCCCACTACCGCGAGGTCAACACGGACATCATCGCGCGCGGCCAGGAGCAGGGCCTGATCCGTGACGACATCCCCGCCGATCTGCTCTCCGACCAGCTCAGCGCCATGGCCGACGGCTGGATGATGATGTATCCGTTCGAGCCCGACCGGTTCACGCCGGAGCGCCTGCGGGTGCTCATCGACGCCGCCGTCACCCTGATCTCGCCGCCCGCCGGACGCTAGTCGGGGGAGTCGACTCGGCGCAGGCCAGGCCTGGTTCAGGCGCTGTTGAGCGTCCTCGCGACGTCCCGCGCGGCGGCGGCCCCGCTCTCGATCGCCCCGTCGATGCCCCCGACGCCGGACGCCGCGATGTCGCCGCCGGCGAACCGGACACGGCCGTGGGGTTCGCGCATCCGAGGCCCGGCCCCGGTCAGGGTTCCGGGGCGGTGGTGCATCCAGGTGCCCTGCGCGTAGGGGTCCTGTGTCCAGTCGTGGCAGGCGGTGTCGACCACCTCGATGCCGGGGACGAAGGTGCGCAGGGCCTGCTCCACGGCCTCGGGGTCACGGCCGTCGAGGGTTGTCGCGCCCGAGCAGAAGCACACGACGAGGGTGTCGCCCTCGTGCCGGTACTCGGTCCTGGCGGTGCTGATCGGGTGCTTGTCGGCCGGCGCGCTCGCGGCGAACGGCTCGACCTCGCCCTTCACTCGTGCCCAGATCTTGCTCGTCCGCATCGGCTGCCCGCGTTCGACGAGGTCGCGTACGACGGGTCCGGGCTCAGGCGAAATGGCCAGGTCGTGCAGGGTGTTGAGGGGTACGGCGACGACGGCGTGCCGCGCCCGCACCACGTCGCCCGACTGTGTGGTGACGTCCACGCGGTCGCCCTGGTCCTCGATCGCCCGCACCGGCGTGGAAAGCCGCAGCTCGGCCTTCGACTCGCCCGCGATGGCGTCGAGGAGCGCCTTCGTCCCGCCCTGGATCGGCCAGTGGCCGGCCGCCTCGATGAACGTGTCCCAGTGGCCGCAGTTGAGCGCGGCCCAGAAGAGGAACTGGGTGATGCCCTGGTCCTCTTCGGAGTGCACGAGGGAGGAGATCGCGCCCGCGAGCACGTCCCGGTCGTGCGGGGAGAGGTTCAGCGAGTCGAACCGGTCGCCCACCGTCTCCTTCTCGATGGCGTCGAGCACCCCCGGGCCGGCGGAGGCGAGGTCGAACGGGCGCGGAAAGGTCGCCCGCGCGTCGGCCAGGCAGCGGTCGACGAGCGGAGCGGTCAGGGCCGCGTACTCGGCGGGAGTGCCGGAGTGCACCGCGCCGTCGGCCAGCCAGTACGCCCGCTCGGTGGCCATGGGGGTGACGAGGCCGATCCCGTACCGCGTCAGTTCGTGCCAGACGTGCGGCTGGGTCCAGTGCGCGTACGTCCCCCCGAACTCCACCCGCCGGCCGAACGCCTCGCCCAGGAAGGTCCGCCCGCCGATCCGGTCCCGAGCCTCCAACTGGACGACGGAGCAGCCCCGTTGGGTCAGATCCCGCGCGGCGGTCACACCGGCGAAGCCGGCGCCTATCACTGCGACGTCATGCATACGAGTCACCTGTCCCGCTGTGAGAACCAGTGGATGAGCTGCACCGTACCGAGCCTCCACGGTTCACGCAACGATCGTTACGAAAAATGAGGCGGGTTGTGGAACCGTGGCGTACCAGGCGGTCACTTCGCCGTGTCTCCCGGGAGGCCGGGGACGATCAGGACCTTGGCGTCCTGCGGCGAGTCCGACAGCGTGTCGAACGCCTCGGGTACGTCGGCCAGGCCGATGGTGCGGGTGACGAGCGGCGCGACCATGCCGGCACCGTCCGTCAGGTACGCGAGGGCCTGGGCGAACTCCTCGGCCGTGTACAGGTAGGCGAAGCGCAGATCGATCTCCTTGACCAGCGCCTGCGCGGGCTCGAAGGTGTCGGGCCGCATGCACAGTCCCGCCACCACGATCCTGCCGCCGGGCGGACAGCCGAGCACCAGCTCCTGGATCATGCCCGGCACCCCGACGCACTCGAAGGCCACGGCGGCCGGTACCTGAGCCTGGCCCTCGACGCCGCTGCCCGAGACGCCCAGGGCCTTCGACCACGCCTCGTACGGAGAGTCCCGCGCCGGATCCACGACGACGTCCGCGCCCAACGACCGGGCGAGCAGGCGGCGTTCGGGCGAGAAGTCGGCCGCCACGATCGGGCCGTCGCAGCGCATCCGCAGCACCGCGATGATCGCCAGGCCGATCGGGCCGCACCCCACGACGAGCGGCACGTCGCCGGGGCGCAGGCCCGCCCGGTTGACGGCGTGCTCGGCGACGGCGAGCGGCTCGGTGAGGGCTGCGTGCTCGGTGGGGACGTGTTCCGGCACCTGCAGCAGCAGCGACTCGGCGAGCACCATGCGCTCGGCGAAACCACCAGGCGTCTCCGGCCCGGCGAACCCCAGGAAAGGCTGCCCGGGGCGGGTCAGCGACGGCACGGAGACGACGCGGGCACCGAGCGGGACGCGCCCGCTGGTCCCCGGCCCGTGTTCGAGGACCCGGCCCACGAACTCGTGCCCGAACACGATCGGCCGGTCCAGGTCCAGGACGTCGACCCCGAACGCGGTCCGCAGCGACGCGTTGAACTCGGCGCCGTGCTGCGCGCAGTGCAGGTCCGACCCGCAGATCCCGCAGGCCAGGACCTCGACCAGCACCTCGCCCTCGCAGGGCACCGGCTCCGGCAGCTCGGCCAGGCGCACCTTCCGGTCCTGCATGACGACGGCACGCACGGCTACTCCGTCTCCGTGTAACCGGCCGCGCCGGTGGTGATGTAGCGGGCCTTGACGCCCTGCTCCTGGGCGAACTGACAGAACCAGTGCTGGATGGCGACCGCGTCGAGGACCGAGTGGAACTGCCCGTCCTCGGTGAAGTTCACGTTCGCCCCGTCGACCGACACCAGCATCACCGTGGTCTCGGTGTTGTCCGCGGGAGCGTGCAGGGTGTGCACCGAGCCGCCGGGCTCGAAGAGATAGGAACCGGCGGTCTGCGGCTGGTCCGGGTACTCCCGGTAGACCCACCGGCCCTTGAGCGTGAACACCTCCGCCGTACCGGTGTGGTAGTGGATCGGCACCGAGGTCCCGGGCTCCATGTGGAACAGGACCACCCACCGGCCGGCCTCCAGGTCGAGCCGGAGCACCTGCAGGTGGGTGCCCGGCTCGGCTGCGACGAGCGGGAGTTCGTCGGTCCGGAGGGTCAGCAACTCCGTCTGCGGCAGGGAGAGCAGGGGCAGCTCGCTGCCGGTGCTGGTCTTGGCGAAGGCGGTTGGCAGGGCGTCGGACACGTCGGATCTCCCTCTGCAGCTGGGGTGAGGTGAGCGCTGACGGCGCCGTGGGCCGTGCAGCGCGTGGTCCGATGCTGCGGCCGATGTCCTGCCGAGGGCTTGACGCGAGACGACACATCTCTTGACCCTGTACGCCGTGTCCCTCATCCGCGGCACCTCACTCCAGGGCTATCCCGAGCTGGTCAGCGCTCTCGGCGCCGACCCGGACCCGCTGCTGCGCGCGGCCGGCGTGCCGCGCCGGGCCGTGGGGGATCCGGGCGCGTTCATTCCGTACCGCGGTCTGATCGCGGCGGTGGAGTCCGGTGCCGAAGCGACCGGAGCGCAGGACTTCGGGCGGCGACTCGCCCTGCGCCAGGGCATCGAGATCCTGGGCCCTGTCGGCCTCGCCGCGCTGACCGCGCCGACCGCGGTCGAGGCCCTGGAGACCATGGGCCAGTACTTCGCGACGTACAGCCCCGCGATCAGGGCGACGATCGACATCAGACGCGGATCCCCCTACGCCCGCTACGAGTTCCAGATCGTCCTGCCCCGCCTCCCGCCCCACCAGCAGCTGTTGGAACTCTCCCTCTCGGTCGCGCTGCGCATCTACGGACTGATCCTCGGGCCGGGGTTCAAGGCGGTCTCCGTGCACTTTCCCCACGAAGCTGTGGCACCCGAGGGGGAGTACCGGGACTACTTCGACTGCCCCGTCCGGTTCGCGGAACCCTTCTGCGGATTCCGTTTCCGCCGCGCCGAGTTGAAGCGGCACCTGCCCTCGCACACGGCCGTGCACGACGTCGTACGCGACTACCTGCGGTCGATCGCCCCGCCTGCCGATGCCCCACTCCTGACCGCGGTCCGCACTCTGATCCGCCGCCTCCTGCCCACGGGCGGCCTCACCCTCGAACTCGTCGCGGGCCAGCTGTCGATCCACCCGCGAACGCTGCAACGCCAACTGGCCGCGGAGGGCACGTCGTTCGAGTCACTGGTGGACGACTACCGCCGCGAGGAGACCGAACGCTGCCTCCGCGACACGGACGTCCCCCTCGGCCAACTCGCCGGCTTCCTCGGCTACAGCGAACAGAGCGTCCTCAGCAGGGCGTGCAGGCGGTGGTTCGGGGCGAGTCCTACGACGTATCGACGTCGCGTGCGGGCAGAGGCGTAACCGAGGGGCCGGGGCGCTGCTGTCGCCGGTTCGCCGACTCGCTGCCTGCCGCCGAGCGGACCGCTGGCCAAGGTGCCGAGCTCCGGCACAGTGTGGGTCTCGGTGTCCACGTAGCGGATGCCGCCCCGCTCCGTCGGCTCCAGGACGACGGCGGCGCCCGCGCCCTCAACGTGAACCCCGCCAAGCCGTCGCGGAGTTGGCCGGGGTGGCCCTGGGTAGTTCGGCCACCCTGCGGGGCGGGCGAGTCGGGGCGCGGGGACCGTCGGCGGCATCCGCCGCTCGGCGCTGAAGCCGCTCAGCCCCTGATCAGGTCGGCCGCCTTCTCCGCGACCATGATCGTGGGCGCGTTGGTGTTGCCGCGCGGTACCGACGGGAACACCGAGGCGTCGACGACGCGCAGTCCCTCGACGTCGTACACCCGCAGCTCGGGGTCGACCACCGAGCCGATCGCGCAGGTGGAGGTCGGGTGGTAGAGCGTCTGCCCGGAGCGCCGGGCCCAGGCGAGGAGGTCCGTGTCGGAGGCCGTGTCGGAGTCCGTGGCGGGCACGTCGTACGGGCTGGTGACGAGCTCGGTCACGGCCTGCTGGGCGGCGATCTCCAGCGCGATCCGGATGCCGGCGATCAGGGCGTCCCGGTCCTCGGCCGTCGTCAGGTAGTTGTGCACGATGCGGGGCGCGGTGTCCGGGCGCGGCGAGCGCAGCGTCACCGCACCGCGGCTCGTCGGAGCGAGGACGCACGGCCCGAACGCGAAGCCGTGCTCGGTCACGGCGCCCAGACCCTCCTGGTGGAAGAGCACCGGCGCGGCGTGGAACTGCAGGTCGGCGGCGGCAAGGTCGGGCCTGCTGCGGAAGAAGCCGCCGGTCTCGGCGAGGTTGGACGACAGCGGGCCGCGGCCCTCGCTCTGCAGCAGCGCCGCGTTCTCCGGCGTGGCGGCGGTCAGCAGCGACGCGGTGTCGGTACGGAAGTTCAGCAGTGTCATGTAGTGGTCCTGCAGCCCCTGGCCCACCGGCAGGTCGCGCAGCACGTCCAGGCCGAGGGCGGAGAGCATCGCGCCCGGCCCGATCCCGGACAGCATCAGCAACTTCGGCGACTCGTACGCGCCCGCCGACAGGATCACCTCCCGCTCGGCCCGGACCACCTCGATCGCCCCGCCCCGCTCCACCGCGACGCCCACGGCCCGACCGCCCTCGACCAGCACACGGTGCGCACGGGTCGAGGGGAGCACGGTGAGGTTGGGCCGTTCGAGCGCGGGGTGCAGGAACGCGACGGCCGAGCTGCACCGCATGCCGCCGCGCTGCGTCAACTGGTAGCGGCCCACGCCGAGTTGGGACGCCCCGTTGAAGTCGTCGTTCGCCTTGTGCCCGGCCTGCTGCGCCGCCCGCACGAACGCCGCGGGCAGCGGATGCTCCGACCTGCCCTCGCTGACGGTCAGCGGCCCGCCCGTGCCGTGGTACTCGTCCGCGCCGCGCTCGTTGTCCTCCGACCGCTTGAAGTACTGCAGGACCTCGTCGTACGACCATCCGGTGGCACCGTCTGCCGCCCAGCCGTCGTAGTCGGCGCGACTGCCGCGGATGTAGATCATCGCGTTGATCGAGCTGCAGCCGCCGAACACCTTGCCGCGGGGCAGGTAGGCCCGCCGCCCGTCGATGCCGGGCTCGGGTTCCGAGTCCAGGTCCCAGTCGAGCCCGGACTTGAGCAACTGCGGGAAGGCGGCCGGGACGTGGACCTCCTGGGCGGTGTCGGGCCCGCCGGCCTCGACGAGGGCCACCCGCACGTCGGGGTCCTCCGAGAGCCGAGCGGCGAGCACGCAGCCCGCGGAACCGGCGCCGACGATGACGTAGTCGTACATGTTCATCCCGTCCCTTGACCTGACCGAGGAACCTGACTGGTACTGCGTATGACGAGCGACGTGCGGCCGAGCAGTTGATCGTGACGCACCGACCGGCCGCGCCGGGAGTAGAGTTCCGGCCTCGTGAGGCGAGGCGGACACGTTGGCGAGAAAGCCGACCGGCTCCGGCACGCGACCCACAGCAAGGCATGCTTCCGGCGGGATCCGCGACGAGAAGCGGGAAGGCAGGGAGACCTGCCCCGTCTCAGATCCGCTCCCACCAGCCGAGGGCGAGTACGAACCCCTTCTTCGCGGCGCACGCGAGCGTGTGCCCTCGGAAGGCGAAGAAGACCGAGGAGAGCGTCGCCGCACTCGCCGTCGTCCCGATGACGGCCAAGCCGATCTGCCAGGACAGGAAGAACCCGAGGAGCAGGGAGGGGACGAGCATCATCAGGCCGCCGGTGATTCCCTCGCGCAGCACACGGACCCAGCTCGCCTTCCGCCACTTCCGTGCCTTCGCGGAGTAGCCCTGCAGCTCGATGTGGTGAGTGGTCCCACAGGGTTTCCACGGCATCGGAGGGCCTCCTCTGTGTGCGCGACGGGCGGACCGGCGTCGGCCCGCCACCGGAGCGGACTTCGACGCTGCTCTCGATGGTAACTTGAACTGGATTCGAGTTTTATAAGGACAGGGAGCCGTCTTGAGCAGGCAGAACATGGATCCGGCCCGGGCGAAGGAGCGCTGGAAGGCGAAAGGCATCGCGCTGCGCGTGTTCTTCTACGTCTTCTTCGCCTACGCGTTCCTCTATGTCATCGGCGTGCTCGGCGCCCAGGCCCAGAAGTAGCGAGCCGCCTGAATGCCGAGCCTGCCACCCCACCCCTCACACGTCGGCGGGCACAACCCCCGTACCCCGCGCACGCGTGGCCACGATGGGCTCGGCCAGGACCTCGGCTCTGCCGGTCTCGTCCAGGGACCGGCAGATGATGCGCAGCTCGAAGTCGACCGTTCGGCTCCTGTTGCCCTTGGACGCCAGGCGGGCCTCGGTCTCGATGATGTCCCCGCCGCGGATCGGGGCGAGGAACTCGACCGAGGAGTACCCGGCGAACAGGCTCTCGTGGCCGTCGACGAGGATCGCCAGGTGGGTGCCGGCGTCGCCGAACAGCTTCAGGCTGTACGCGCCGTCGACGAGGTTGCCCGCGTAGTGGGCGTCGGAGTGGGCGACGTACCGCTGGTGCACGACCTTCATGCGATCTCCTCGTCGATGCGGCCGATCCGGCGGGCCACGGCCGTGCCGTCGAACTCGACGCCCGGGTAGCCCTGCTTCGCGAGGTGGGTGCACATCCGGCGGTACTTGCCGACACCGCCCACGTAGCCGAGGAAGGTCGTGGGCTTGCCGGTCACGTTGGAACCGCGGTACCAGGAGTCGGTGGTCGCGTACAGCGTCTGGTTGACCGTGTCCTCGGTGATCGTCACCCAGTCGTCCTGGGCCTCGGCCGTCGGCTCGATCACCTCGACGCCGCCCGCCCGCCCGTGTCCGATGAGCTCGGTGATCCAGTCGACGGCCTGCTCGATCGTCACCACGACATTGCTCGCGAGGGCCGGGCTCTGCGGTCCGCCGATCATGAAGAAGTTGGGGAAGCCGGCGGTCATGATGCCCAGATACGTCCGTACCCCCTCGCTCCACGCGTCCTGCAGCCTGCCCGACTCGGGGGTGGAGACGTTGAGCGCGTACAGGGGCCCGGTGAAGGCGTCGAAACCGATGGCGAGGACGATCGCGTCGACCTCGTAGGAGCGGGCCTCGGTGACGATGCTGTCGGCCGTCATGGTGTCGAGCCGCTCGTCGCGCAGGGAGACCACCGAGACGTTCGGGCGGTTGAAGGTCTCGTAGTAGTCGGTGCCGAAACAGCTGCGCTTGGCGCCGAGCGGGTGGAAGCGCGGTTCGAGCACGGCGGCGGTCGCGGGGTCGCGGACGATCTGGCGGATCTTCTCGCGCATGAACTCCGCCGCGGTCTCGTTGGCCCGCGCGTCCGTCAGCAGATCGGAGAACTCGCCGCCGACGCCGGTGAATCCGCTGCGCTCGTAGGCCTTTTCGTAGCGCTCGCGCCGCTCCTCGTCGGAGACGTCGAACGCCGCGGCGTCCGGGATGCGGTCCGGGATGCCGCCCAGGGAGTGGCGGCACTCCTCGCGGATCGCGGCGTAGTTGCTCTTGATCTCGTCGACGACGTCCGTCGACAGCGGCGCGTTCCGGGCGGGGAACACGTAGTTGGGGGTGCGTTGGAACACGGTGAGATGTTCGGCGACCTCGGCGATGAGCGGAATGCACTGCACGGCGGACGACCCGGTGCCGATCACGGCGACCCGCTTGCCCGCCAGTTCGCTCAGCGGAATGTTCCACCGGCTCGTCGACACCGTGGTCCCGGTGAAGTTCTCCAGGCCCGGCACGTCGAAGTCCTTCGGCGTCGAGAGCCCGCCCGAACCGGCGAGCAGAAAACGCCCCCGCCGGGTCTCGCCGGAGTCGAGGGCCACCTCCCAGCACCGCTCGCCCGGGAGCCAAGTCGCCGCAACCACGCGGGTGTTGAAGCTGAAGTGCCGGCGCAGATCGAAGCGGTCGGCGACGTGACGGATGTAGCTGAGGATCTCCGCCTGCGGAGCGAAGCGCTCGCTCCACGTCCACTCCTGCTGCAGCTCCTCGCTGAACGAGTACGAGTAGTAGATGCTCTCGACGTCGCACCGCGCCCCGGGATACGTGTTCCAGAACCACGTTCCGCCGACGTCGGGCGCGGCCTCGAATCCGGCGAACGTCCAGCCCTTTTCGGCGACTTGATGGGCGGCGTAGAGGCCGGAGAAGCCCGCGCCGACACAGAGGACGTCGACCACGGGGGTGACGGCGGGGGCGGAAGTCTTGTCAGTCATGTGCCTGCCTTCGGATGGTCCCTGTGAGGACTTTTGTTGGTCATCTGACTGAGTCGTATGACCAGAAAGCTAGCCAGCGGCCGGAGCGGCCGTCAATGGCGGAGAGTGGTTCGCGTGCGTGGCGGTACGGCTCACGCGCCGTCGGCGACGGTCCGCAGATGGCGGGCCACCTGCGTGATCGCCTTGTTCGTCTTCGCGAACGTGCCGACTTCCGTGAAGAAGCCGTGGAACACGCCGCTGTAGCGGGTCAGCGTGACCTCGACGCCGTCCTGCTCCAGGCGCGCCGCGTACGCCTCGGCGTCGTCGCGCAGCGGGTCGACCTCGGCGGTGAGGACGAGGGCGGGCGGGAGGCCGCGTAGCGACGCGGCGTGCATGGGGGCCGCGAGGTGGTCGACCGGACCCGAGTGATCCGGGCCCAGGTACTGCTCCCAGAACCAACGGGCATCGGTGCTGGTCAGAAGGGGAGCGTCGGCGAAATCGGTCCAGGAGGGCGCGGCGAACGTATCGTCCACGGCGGGGTAGACCAGCACCTGGGAGACGGGCTGGGGGAGGCCCGCGTCCCGATGTCTGAGGCAGAGCGCGGCGGCCAGATTGCCGCCCGCGGAGTCTCCGCCGACGGCGATCATGTCCAGGTCGATCCCGAGGTCGGGGGCCGACCGGCACAGCCAGGTGAACGCGTCGAAGGAGTCGTCGAGCGCCGCCGGATACGGGTTCTCCGGGGCCAGTCGGTACTCCAGGGACAGCACCGCCCACTTGGAGCGGGCGGTGATCGCGCGGCAGACCTCGTCGACCCCGTCGAGGGTGCCGAGGACGAATCCGCCGCCGTGCAGGTACAGCAGCGCCGGGCGAGGGTCCGCAGGCGGGCTGTCCGGTTGGTACAGGCGGGCGCGGAGCTCGCCGGACCGCGTGGGCACGGTCAGCTGCTCGACCCGGTCCAGGTGGGTGAGGGGCTGGGGCGGCGGGGTGGTCGCCAGGAGTTTGCGGGCCACGTCCGGGCCCAGTTCGCGTACGGGTTTGTCGAGGACTTGGGCGATGGCGCGTGCCGCGAACTGGGCGTCGGCGTCCAACTGGTCCCAGTACGGGGGGTGAGCTTCGTTCACTGTGGGGCTCTCCGTTCACTTCGGGGCCGCTGCGAAGTCATTGACAGGCCGTGGCCTGTACCCCACCATCCTAGTCATCCGATCTAGTCATTTGACCATGACGATCACGGTCCCCGGAGAGATCCGCGCCCGAGGCGCGTGAGGCGCTCGGCGCGCCTGACGATCAGCGGCGCCTGCGGCCCTCCGACGTTGAAAGGACTGGAGCATGACCGAAACCACGACGGCCCCGGCGTCGCCCGGCGCAGAGGCGGCCGGAGAGGTCGACATTCGAATCGAGGAGGACGCGACTCCGATCGTCCGCTTGCTCGGCCGCACCCTGCGGGACTCCGTCCGGGCGGGCCACGCCCTCCCCGCCCTGCGGAAATCCGCCGTCACGGTGGTGATCCGGTCCCACGACACCCCGCAGGCGGCGACGCTCACCTTCGGTGGCGGTGTCGTCGAGGTGGCGAGCGGGGCCGCCGCCGCACCCGACGCCGCAGTCACCGTCGACCTGAACGGCCGGTTCGCACCCGCCCAACCTCCTTCGGGCGACGGCGAGTTGGCCGCGGACGTGCTGCTCGCGCTGGCGCCTCCCGTGCCGGACTGGCAGGCCGCCGCCGAGCACTTCTGGACCGCGACCCGCTCCGTACCGGGGATTCCGGACGTGCTCGTCGCGGTCACCGAGGGCCCGGACGGCCTGGAACAGGTCGTGCTCGGCGAGGGCGCGACGCAGTACCTGATCGCCGGAGCCCCCGAGACGCTCGCCGGTGTGTTCTCCGGAGCGGACGACCTGCTGGCCGTCCTGTCCACGGGTGTGCTCGGAGTTCAGGGCACCCTCTCTCAGCTGTCGGTCATGGTCGGCGCGTCCTGGAAGGTTCGTTACGATGTCTGAACTCACCCTGCAGGCCAAGGGAGTTGACGGCCGTAGCGCCGGAGCCCGGGCCGTCCGGCTGGAGGCCACGAACCACGAGGGCTCGTTCCTCGGCAAGACCCTGGCGCCGAAGAAGTTCTCCGCGGGCGCGGATGCGGGCTTCGCCTTCGCCGACCTCCTGTTCGGGCTCGACCTCGGCAACGCCCCGGCCCTCGGCTTCGCGTACCCCGACTGGCGCGGGCACCTGGACGACGTCTACCTCCGCCCCGACATGTCGACCCTGGTCGAGTGGGAGCCCGGGCTCGACGCCGTGATCGGCGACTACTGGCTGAAGGACGGCACGCCGGTGCCGATCTGTCCGCGCAACCTGGCGAAGAGGATGACCGGCCGGCTCGCTTCGCTCGGCTTCACCGCGACCGTCGCCGTCGAGATCGAGGCGACCGTCTTCGAGGAGTCGGTCCAGGAGGCACGCGCCCGTGGTAACCGCGACCTGACACCGCTCGGCGGCAGCGCGGGCACGGCGTACCACCTCGCGAAGTCGAAGGACTGGTACGCGTACATGAACGCCGTCGCCGACCGGCTCGACGCGGTCGGCATCGAGTGGGAGGCGTGGAGCGACGAGGACGCCGCCGGGCAGATCGAGATCAACCTGGCGCCCGGCGATCCGATCAAGGTGTGCGACAACTGGGCGCGGACCCGCCAGATCATGCGCGAGGTCGCCTTCGAGCAGGGCCGCACGGTGACCTTCATGGCCAAGCCCACCGAGGGGTACGGGCAGGCCTCGCACCTCAACCTGTCCCTCCAGCGGGACGGCGCCAACGTGTTCTACGCGGAGGAGGGCCCGTCGGAGACGATGCGCCATGCCGTCGGCGGCCTCCTGGCCACTCTTGAAGGCGCCACCTCGATCGTCCTTCCGCAGATCACCTCGTACCGGCGTCTCGTGGACCTCAGCGGGCCGCCGGTGACGGTCAGTTGGGGCATCAGCAACAAGACCACCGCCGTGCGCGCGGTGTGCGGGCACCCGTCGTACTCCCGCCTCGAATACCGGGTGCCGGGCGCGGACGCGAATCTGTACCTCGCGCTCGCCGGAGTCCTCGCCGGAGTGATCGCCGGCCTCGAGGGCAAGATCGAACCGCCGGAGCCGGTCAGCGACATGGCGTGGTGCAACCCGCCCGGGATCATCCCGCGCCTGCCCGACACCATCACGAAGGCCGCCGACGCGCTCGAAGCGGATCTCCTCCTCCGGGAACTCCTCGGCGCCGAGTTCGTGGACTACTGGGTCGGCTCGCGCCGCTGGGAGTGGATGCAGTTCCACACGGCCGGTGGGGACCCGTCCGCCGGGCTCTCCGAGTGGGAGTCCGCCCGATACTTCGAACTGCCGTGACCGGGACGGAAGTTGAGGCATCGGTGGTGCGCCCGCTCATCGGCGTCACCGGTCGGCGGATCCGCCTCGACCTGATCCGCGGCGCGGACCGCCGGTACGGGGACCGCTGCACCGACAGCTTCATGTCGGACTACGCGATCCGGATCGCGCGGGCCGGCGGCCTCCCGGTGAACCTCTCGTACGAGACGGACCCGGAGGCGGTCTGCCACTGGCTGGCCGGGGTGGTGGTCACCGGCGGGCAGGACGTGCACCCGGCGTGCTGGGGAGGGGACCCCTCCGTGGTGCGCGACGTCGATCCGCGTACGGACCCCATGGTGCACGACGCCGAGCGGGACGCGTACGAACTCGCCCTCGTCCGGGCCGCGTTGGAGCGGCGGATCCCGGTGCTCGCGGTGTGCCGGGGGATGCAGATCCTCAACGTGGCGCTCGGCGGCACGCTCGTCGCCGACCTTCCGCCCGGCGAGGTGCGGCATCTGTCGCAGGAGGCCGCGCTCACCGACGGCACGGACGACCACCTCGTGACGTTCGAGCCTGGCTCGGTCGTGGCGGGGCTGTTCGGGGCGCGGGCCGTCACCAACTCGTGGCATCACCAGGCCGTCGACCGCTGCGGTGCCGGGCTGGTCGTGACGGGCCGGACGGCTGACGGGGTGGTCGAGGCGGTGGAGCTGCCGGGTGCGCCGGTGCTGGGTGTCCAGTGGCATCCGGAGTGGATGGAGAGCGACGACCCGACCGTGACGTGGATCGTCGAGGAAGCCGTGAAACGCCTGTGAGGTCGAGGGGTCCGAGTGCGTCCGCCCGTGGGTGGCGGTGGGCGCACTCGGATCCCGCCCCTTGCAGAGCCGGGCGGTCTCGGCGCTCCCGGAGATCAGGCGAGCTTCGCGGCCAGCCACGTGTCGAGGACGTCCATGACGACGTCGGCCTGCCGGGCGGCCTGGTCGCGGTCGGCGTACGTCAGCCAGTTCACGACGAAGCCGTCGGACAACGCGCCGATGATGTAGCCGATCTGGTCGATCGTCTCGGGTTCGACGTCCTGGCCGACCGCAGCCGTTTCGAGGATCGTGCGCATGCTTTTGAACGCCTCGTTGTACACGGCCACGGCCGGGTGGTCCTGCTGGCGCTGTGCCCAGCTGATCAGCTCGATGGTCGCGGAGGCGAAGTCCGAGGAGTCGAGGTACCAGTCCATCGCCCCGCGGAGGATCGCACGCGCCGTCGTGCGCAGGTCGCCGTGCGCGTCGTGCGCGACCAGCACCTCGTGGTACCGCTCCGCGAGCTTCTCGAAGACGGCGGCGAACAGCTGCTCCTTGGAGTGGAAGCAGTAGTGCAGCGTCGCCAGCGGCGCGTTCGCCTGCTCGGCGATCCGCCGGGTCGTCGCCCCGTCCACGCCGTGGCTCGCGATCACTTGGATGGCGGCGTTCACCAGGTCGTTGCGTCGCTCGGCCGCCGGTACGCGTGCCACTTCGGGTCCCCCTGTCGAACTTGGACGATCGATCAAGTCAGTAGCCCAGGCTAACAGGCGGTCTACGGCGTCAGCGCAGGCCGCAGCGTTCGCAGGGAATTTCTTGGTCAGATGACTTGATCGAGCGACCAAGATGCAGGAGTATGACTCCCACCCCTCGCGACGGCCCCTGTGGCCTCGGAGTTCTCCCGGAAGAAGCGGTGCGGCGGCGGGACGGACACGACGCCGGACGCGCATCGCTTCGGCCTCTCGAGCGCACCCCATGAGCACAGCCCCGTGAGCGCAACCCCATGAGCACAACCTCGCCCGGGCCGAAGCCGCCGGCCCGCCCACCACGATCTGGCGTGACCGAAGGATCCGAGGAAAACATGGCAATCAGAGACCTGCTCTTCCTGCTCGCCGACGTCTGGATGATCACCGTCGGCTTCACCTTCGGATGGAAGTTCATCCGGAACTACGGGAACTACCTGCTCGGCCTGGAATGGATCATCGTCGCCACCTCCGGGACGAACTTCCTCGTGTACGCGCTCCTGGGGGCCGACGAGGACAGCCCCATGTACACGGCGGCGCACTTCCTCGACGCGTTCTCCCGGTCGGTCGGCATCACGCTGATCCTCGTCCTGGGCCTGATGGGGGTGACGCACCGGTACAAGCCGTCGAAGGCCACCGATGTCGGGGTGTTCGCGTTCGCGGCCGTCGTCGGCCTGTTCCTGCAGCTGTTCGGCGAGCAGCTCGGGCTGTCGCTGGCGATCTTCTACGTCGTCGTCAACGTCCTGACCACGCTGTTCCTCGTCTACTTCGCGAAGCGGCTCTGGGCGATCGGCGCCAGGGGTCCCGCGGTCGTGGCGGGCCTGGCGACCGCCGCCGCGTTCGTCATCGCCGCGACCTACGACTTCGTCCGCATCCCGGGCGACGACGAGGCGCGCACCCTCTTCTACATCGCCGCGCTGAGCACCTGGGGATTCCAGATGTGCGCGTACTACGTCGGCTACCGCGCCCTGCACGCCCACAACGAAGCGGCCGGCGGCGCCCCCGAGCAGCGCGCCCGGACCCGCGTCGCCGGTGCCTGAACCGAGGAACCAAAGGACAAGCCCCATGCGGAGGAAGCAGCAGTGGCCCTGAACGAAGCGTCTGCCCGAGCGAGGGACACGGCCCCTCACCGTCCCCGACCGGCCATCAAACCAGAGCAGTTGAGCGAGGACCCGGCCATCGCGACGCTGACCGGACTGCTGTCCGAGCGGGCGCGGCGGTCGCCGGACGCGGAGTTCCTGCGCTTCGGCGACGCGTCCTGGACCTTCGCCGACATCGACGCCTGGACCTCCAGGCTGGCGCACCGGCTGATCGAGGCCGACGCGGTCCGGCCCGGCGACCGCGTCGCGATCATGCTGCCCAACGTCGTGCACTGGCCGGTCGTCTGGCTGGCCGCACTGAAGGCGGGCGCGGTGGTGGTCCCTGTCAACTCCTCGTACAAGCAGGCGGACTTGACGTTCCTGCTGCGGGACTCGGGCGCCCGGCTCGTGTTCACCGACCACGAGCGGGCCGGTCTGCTGAAGCAAGTCGCGGCCATGGAGCCCGACTTGGCCGAGCTGCGCATCGTGGACGTCGCCGACGACGGGTCCGCGCCCTTCCCCGCGACCGCGCCGGAGGTGCACACCGGCGCCGAGACCCTGGCCAACCTGCAGTACACGTCGGGCACCACCGGCTTCCCCAAGGCGTGCATGCTCACCCACGACTACTGGGTGCGGCTCGCCTGGACCTGCGCTGCCGTGACCGGTCTCGGGCCCGAGGACGTCCTGCTCACCGCTCAGCCGTACTCGTACATGGATCCGCAGTGGAACACCGCGCTCGCCCTGACCGTCGGGGCCCCGCTGGTCGTGTTGCCGCGGTTCTCCGCGTCGGGCTTCTTCGCCGACGTACGCCGTCACCGCGCGACGTTCTTCTACGTGCTCGGGTCCATGCCGACGCTGCTGTTCAAGCAGCCGCCGAGCCCCGACGACCGGGACAACGCGCTGCGCCTGGTGCTCTGTTCGGGCATTCCGGCCGGCCTCCACGCCGAGCTGGAGCAACGCTGGGGCGCGCCGTGGCGGGAGATCTACGGCATGACCGAGTCCGGCGTCGACCTGTCCAGCCCGGTCGAGGACGCGACCACGGTCGGGAGTGGGAGCCTGGGCCTTCCGGTGCCGACGAAGCAGGTCCGGGTCGTCGATCCGAACGGTGCCGATGTGCCGGAGGGCGAGCCGGGCGAGCTGGTCGTCGCGGGCAAGCCGATGATGCTCGGCTACTGGAACCGGCCGGAGGACACCGCCCGGGTGCTGCGGAGTGGGGGTCCCCCCGGCAATGAGGGCGTAGCCGCCGGGGGAGGCTGGCTGCACACCGGGGATGTCGTCGTGCGCCGACCGGACGGCGGCATTCAACTGGTCGGGCGGATCAAGGACATGGTGCGCCGTGGCGGCGAGAACATCGCGAGCGCCGAGGTCGAGGCCGTACTCGAACGGGACGAGCAGGTCGTGGCCTGCGCGGTCGTCGCCGAGCCGGACGAGACATTCGGCGAGGAGGTCAAGGCCTTCGTCCAGCTCGCCGCCGGGGTGCCCGCCGACCGTACGACCGCCGCGCGGATCGTCGACCGGGCCGGCCGGCAGCTCGCCCGCTTCAAGGTGCCGCGCTACGTCGAGTTCGTCGCCGACTTCCCCCGCACCCCGTCCGAGCGTGTGTCCAAGCCGGCGCTCAAGCAGCGCGCCGCGGCCGAGCCCGGCGTGACGTACGACTTCGGCGACCGGCGCGGGGCGGCCGGGGTGCCTGCCCCTTCCATGGATTCCCCGGGCTTCCTCGGTGTCGAAGTCGTCCGAGACGTGGTGGTCCTTACGCTGCGCCGCCCGGAGAAGCTGAACGCCCTGGACGTCGCCACGCGACGCCGACTGGCAAGCCTCGTCAGGGAGTACGGCACCGGTGAGCGGGTGCGCGGGATCGTCCTCACCGGGGAGGGCCGGGCGTTCTCCTCCGGCGAGGACCTTCGGCACACGCCGACCTCGTACGAGGAAGTCCGCGAGGCGTTCGAGACCTTCCACGACATCACCCGCGCGGTCGTGGGGACGCGGGTGCCCGTCGTTGCGGCGGTCAACGGCCTTGCGGTGGGCGGCGCTTCGGAGATCACCCTCTGCTGCGACGCGCGGCTCGGCACCCCGGCCACGGAGTTCTACCAGCCGGAGAACAGCCGGGGGATCACCATCTCCAACGCGTCGAGCCTGCTGCTTACCCGTCTCGTCCGGAACCACGCGATGCGCATGGTCCTCGGCTCGCCACGGATCGGCGCGGAGGAAGCGCTGCGGATCGGGCTCCTGGACGAGGTCGTCGCGCCGGACGCACTCGTCGGCCGGGCCGTCGACCTGGTCCTCCAGTGGACGCCGGAGAGCAACACGACAGCGCTGCACCTCGCGCTCCTGCGCCCGCAGCCCGACGAGATCGAGCAGGCCTTCGCCCGCGAGGACGCCGCCGCTCAACAGGCCTGGGAGAGCGGCGTGTTCAGCGCCGGCATCGCGGGCTTCTGGAACGCGAAGGGCACCGGCGAACAGCGCCGTGGCGCCCGTACGACAGAGGAGACGTGAACGTGATCGACACAGAGGCCGCGGTGCTCACCGCGGTGAACGAACCGCTGGAGCTGACGGCCATCCAGGTGGACGATCCAGGGCCAGGCGAGGTGCGCGTCGCGGTCTCCCACGTGGGCCTGTGCCACAGCGACCTGCACTACATGACCGGAACGGTCCCGACGCCCCTGCCGGTGGTGGTGGGCCACGAGGTGGCCGGAGTGGTCGAGGCGGTCGGCTCCGCCGTGACCGCGCTGCGCCCGGGCGACCGTGTGGTCGGGGCACTCACGCCGTCCTGCGGGCGGTGCGTCAACTGCGAGGCGGGCCGGTCGACACAGTGCCTGCGCGTCATGGAGGTACGTGAACGTCCGCGCCCCGCCTTCCGGTTGACGGACGGCACGCCGGTCGAGCGGCTCGGCGACGTCGGCGCGTTCTCCCGGCACACCCTCATGCGGGAGAACGCGCTGGTGAAGCTGGACGACTCGGTGCCGTCGCACGTCGGGTGCCTCCTTGCGTGCTGCGTCATCACCGGCGTGGGCGCCGTCTTCCGCGGCGCCCAGGTGCGCCCCGGGGCCACGGTCGCGGTGATCGGCTGCGGTGGCGTCGGGTCGGCCGTCATCCAGGGCGCCAGGCTCGCGGGAGCCTCGGCCGTCGTCGCGATCGACCTCGACGAGGCACGCCTGAAGGCCGCGCGCGGCTACGGGGCGACCCACGTCGTCAACGGTGGGGTCGAAGACGTCGCCGCCGAGGTGCGGAACCTGCTGGGCGACGGGGTCGACTACTCCTTCGAGGCCGTCGGCTCGGCCCGTACCGCGGCCACCGCCCTGTCGGTGCTCCGCGCGACCGGCACCGCCTGCCTGGTGGGCATCGCCCCGGAAGGCACCCGACTCTCCCTGCCCGCCTCGGACTTCTTCTTCGGCGAGAAGCGCCTCATCGGCTCGTACATGGGCTCCGGCCAGGTGCGCCAGGACATCACCCAGCTCGCCCGCCTGTACCGGCAGGGGCGGCTGCTGCTCGACGAGATGGTCACGCAGGTCATCCCGTTCGGCGAGATCAACGAGGGCTTCAAGGCGATGCGCGGCGGAGACGTGACCCGCGTCGTCGTCGACCTTCAGGTCTGACGGACGACCTTCAGGCCCGATGAACACGGATGCAGAGGTGACACTCATGTCGAGCGGCGAGACGGCGATTCCCCAGCCGGTGAACTACATCGCGGACGCCTGGAGCGACTGTGCAACGGTCGAGGGCGAATGGAACGTCGACCCCAACACCCGCCAACCCGTGCACCGCGCGGTCACCACCGGCCCCCGAGACGTCGAACGGGCACTGCGGCACGCCGAGCGCGCGTACGGCGTCGGCCGGTGGGACGACGAGGCGCGGCAGGAGCGCGCGGACATGCTGGAGCGCGTCGCCGCCCGCATCGAGACCCGAGCCGAGGACATCGCCCGTACGGACTCCCTGACCAGCGGCGTGCCGATCGGCGTCACGCGGAAGGTGGCGGCCTTCCTGCCCGCCAGGATCCGGGCGACGGCGGCCGACCTGCGGAACATCCCCCGCGTACGGGCGCTCGCCGCGGGCGGCCGAGACGTACGGCTCTACAAGGTTCCGTGGGGCCCTGCCGCGATCCTCACCCCGTGGAACGGGCCGAGCTTCATCCCGGCGGCGAAGGTCGTGAGCGCGGTCGCGGCGGGCTGCCCGGTGATCCTCAAGCCGTCGGAGCACGCGCCGGGCAGTGCGCAGATCGTCGTCGAGTGCTTCGTCGAGGCCGGACTGCCCGCCGGAGCACTGCAGTTGGTGCACGGCCGCGGCGAGGTGGGCGCCGCCCTGACCGGTGACCCGCGCGTCAAGATCGTGTCGTTCACCGGCGGTCCGGTCGCCGGCCGCGCCATCGCCCGTGCCGCCGCGGAGGACTTCAAGGTCCTGCAGCTGGAGCTCGGCGGCAACAACCCCGCGCTGGTCCTGGACGACGCCGAGGTGGAGGTGGCCGCCGACGGGATCTTCGAGGGCATGACCAAACTGAACGGCCAGTGGTGCGAGGGGCCCGGGAAGGTGCTCGCCCACCGGAGCCTGGTGGGGCCGCTGGTCGAGGCGCTGAGCGAGCGCATCGCCCAGACCGTGGTGGGCCATTCGCTGGACGAGAGCACCGAGTTGGGCCCGATCTCGAACGCCCCGCACTTCGCGACGCTGCAGAGCCGGATCGCGGAGCTGCGCGCCCTGGGAGCCACCGTCCACCAGCCGGCCCGACTGCCGGACCTCGACGGGTTCTTCCTCCCGCCGACCGTCGCCACCGGGGCCGACCCGGCGAAGGCCACCGCGGAACTCTTCGGGCCCGTCGTGTCCGTGCACGCCGTCGACTCCGACGAGGAGGCGCTGCGCCTCGCCAACGCCCACCCGTCCGGGCTCGACGCGTACGTCTTCGGGCGCGATGTCGAGCGGGCGATCGAGGTCGGCTCGCGGGTGCTGTCCGGGGAGGTGCGCGTCAACGGCGCGAAGGTCGCGGACCTCGGCGACGACTCCGCGCAGAGCTTCTGGGGCCCGGCCGGCATCGGCGGTCACGGCCCGGCCGAGTCGGTGCGGGTGTTCTGCGGCGACCGAGTGGTCGGCGTCGACTCGCCGGACCTGCCGCTGTGAAACCCGTCCGACGTCATGGAACCACCGTGGGAGCACCACCATGCTGAACCTCTCGATCCTCCTGGAGGACTCCGCCCGCAGCCACCCGGACCGGGACGCCCTCGTCCTCGGCCCGCACCGGCTGACCTACCGCCAGGTGGACGCGGCGGCCAACCAGGTCGCCAACCTGCTGGTGTCCCGCGGCATCCGGCCCGGCGACAAGGTCGCGCTGAGCTGCCCCAACCTCCCCGCCTTCCCGATCGTCTACTACGGCGCCCTGAAGGCCGGGGCGGTCGTGGTGCCGCTCAACGTCCTGCTCAAGTCCCGTGAGATCGCGTACCACTTGGACGACGCGGACGTGTCGGCGTACTTCTGCTTCGAGGGGACGCCGGAGCTGCCCATGGCCGCGGAGGGGCACGCCGGATTCCGTGCGGCCGGGGCGGTGGAGCACTTCTTCGTGATCACCGCCGACCCGGAGGGCACCGCCCCGATCGCCGGTACGGAGACGCTGGGGCAGGCGCTCGCCGGTATGAGCACCGAGTTCGAGTCGGTGGTCAGGGAGCCCACCGACACCGCGATCATCCTCTACACGTCGGGTACGACCGGCCGGCCCAAGGGCGCCGAACTCTCCCACGCCAACACGATGATGAACGTGCTGGCCTGCAACCGCCTGTTCCGCAGCGAACCGGCCGCCGACAGCCAGCTGGTGTGTCTGCCGCTGTTCCACACCTTCGGCGCGACCGTGCAGATGCACGCGGGCTTCTCGACGGCCGCGACCCTGCACCTCGTACCGCGCTTCGCCGCCCGTGACGTGGTCGACCTGATGAACCGCGAGCACATCACGTTCTTCGCCGGTGTGCCGACCATGTGGTGGGGCCTGCTCGACGCCCTCACCGAGGACATCGACGTCGACCGGATCGCCGCGAACCTGAGGATCGGGATCTCCGGTGGTGCCGCCCTGCCGGTCGAGATCATCAGCCAGGTCGAGGAGCGCCTCGGCATCACCGTGCTCGAAGGGTACGGGCTGTCCGAGACGTCGCCCGTCGCCACGTTCAGCGATCCCCGGCTCGCACCGCGCCCGGGCTCGATCGGCGTACCGATCTGGGGTGTGGAGCTGAAGCTGATCCGGCCCGACTGGACCGAGGTCACCGCGGCCGGGGAGGTCGGCGAGATCGCCGTCAAGGGCCACAACGTCATGAAGGGCTACCACAACCGCCCCGAGGAGACCGCCGAGGCGATCCGCGACGGCTGGTTCCGCACCGGAGACCTCGCACGACGCGACGACGACGGCTTCTACTACATCGTCGACCGCGCGAAGGACCTCATCATCCGCGGCGGGTTCAACGTCTACCCCCGCGAGATCGAAGAGGTGCTGCACACCCACCCCGCGGTGAGCCTCGCGGCGGTCATCGGGGTGCCGCACGACAGCCACGGCGAGGAGATCAAGGCCTTCGTGATCCCCCGTCAGGGCGCCGCCGTCACCGCCGAGGAGCTCGTCGCCTGGGGAAAGGAGCAGATGGCCTCCTACAAGTACCCCCGCATCGTCGACCTGGTGTCGAGCCTGCCCATGACCGGCAGCGGAAAGATCCTCAAGCGCCAACTTTCCTGACACACGGCGGAGTTGAACGGCAGCCCTCCCACGTACGACGCGAAACGAGGAACCGCGAGATGAAGACCGACAACGTCGCCTACACCCCCTTCAGCGGGTGGATCGACCCGCCCGGCGATGTCCGGCCCGCCCTGGGCGCAGACGTCACCTGTGAAGTCGCCGTCGTGGGCGGCGGGTTGGCGGGCATGTCGACCGCGCTGCGCCTTGCCGAGCGTGGCCGGGACGTGGTGCTGCTCGACGCCGAGTTCTGCGGCCACGGCTCCGCCTCGCGCAACGCCGGACAGGTGGCCGGAGCCCCGGGCGGCGACATGCAGCTGCTCGGCCTGCTCTACCCGAAGCGTTTCCCGCGCGTCGTACGGGTCGCCGAGAACGCCGCCCACCACGTGGAAGGGCTGATCGAACGACTGGACATCGACTGCGACTACGAGGCGACGGGCAACGTCCTGACCGCCGTGTCCCGCGGGCAGATGGGCCGCGTACGTCGCGTGGCGAGGCTGCTTGAGAAGGCCGGTGCGAAGGTCGAGCTGGGCACGAGCGAGGAGCTCGGCATCCCTCGCGGATTCCTCGGCGGCCTGCGCGAGTCCGTCGGCGGGTTGATGAACCCCGGCAAGTTCAGCCTGGGCATCCGCCGCGCCGTCCTCGCGTCGGGCGCCCGGGTCTTCGAGCAGACCCGCGTCACCGACGTACGGCAGAACGGCGATCAGGTCGTCGTCCGTACACCCGGCGGAGAGGTGCGCGCGCAGCAGGTCGTGCTCGCGACGAACGCGTACGGCGGCGAACTGGCCATCGCGCCGAAGCGGCTCTCCGCGCCCATCTGGGTCACCGAGGTGGAGACCGAGCCCATCGACCCCGCCCGCCTGGCCGCACTGGGATGGACCAGCCGGTCGGGTGTGGTGACACAGCACAACGTCATGGAGAACTACCGGCTGACCTCACGCGACACCATCGTGTTCGGCGTCCGCCGGCTCCAGCGGGCGAGGGCCCACCCGCTTCCCCCGAGGCAGCCGGACGAGGCCGTCGTCGCCGACCTGGCACGGGCCTTCGAACGGCGCTTCCCGGCACTCGCCGACGTCGCCGCCGCGCGGGCCTGGGGCGGCTGGGTCGCGATCACCTCGTCGTGGCTTCCCGTCGCCGGCAAGGTCGGGGACAACGTCTTCTACTCGGCCGCCTGCGTCGGCCACGGCCTGGCCCAGGCGCCGTACGTCGGTTCCCTCATCGCCGACCTGATCGTGGACGGGGAACAGCACGAGGACTTGAGGAGCATCTGGGCGCAGAAGCCGAAATTCCCGCCCCCGTTGATGATGGGACCGCTGGGCCTGCGCACCGTCTGGGCCGTCGACCGTTTCAACGACCTGATCAACGGCAGCGGCGGGAACGCCCGCCGCGGGACGGCGTAGAGGCAGGGGTGTAGGAACAGGGGCGTTGGAGCAGGGACTGCTACGATCCCGAATCGTGTTCGAGAGCAGCCCGGCAAACCGGCAACAGAAGCGTACGACCGGCGTCCAGCGCCGTGGCCAGGAGCGGCGGCGCGCGATCCTCGACGCGGCCGAGACGCTGCTCGCCGAGCAGGGCTACGAGGCCGCCACGCTCAAGGCCGTCGGCGAGCGCGCGGGCATCCCGACGGCGTCGATGTACCACTACTTCCCCGACCGCCACCAGGTCGAGGCCGAGCTGCTGCGGCGGCACATGAGCGAACTGGACGCCCTGATCGCCGCCGCCCTGGACAAGCCGAAGGCGCAGACGCTGCGCGAGGCGGTCGACGTGCTGGTCGACCTCCTCCGCGACTACTTCCGCGCCAACCCGAGCTGTGCCGAGCTGTGGTTCAAGGGGCGGCACCAGACCCTCGTCGAGCTGGTGCAGGCCTTCGACGAGGTGCAGGCCGAGCGCCTCTGGGGCCACCTCATGGACCGCGGCCTCGCCTCCGCCGACACGCCGCTGCTCGCCGTCCAGCTCTCCTTCGAGGTCGGCAACCGCCTCTTCGACGTGGCCTTCCGCCGCGCCCCCGAGGGCGACGACGCGACGATCGACGAAGCGCGCCGCCTCGTCACCGCGTACCTGGAGTCGTACGCCTGACGGAGTTCGGGGGGTGAGGGCGTCCGCCGCCCTCCTTACGACGCAGGCAGCGGTGAGCGGGACCGGCGCAGGCAGGGGACGACACGTTCCCCGACGCCGCCTGCCGACGGGCGCGCTGGCATAACTTCGGGCTCAACCGGGTTGGCAGCGCATCGTCCCGAGGAGTTCGCCCGTGCATCAGCCAGACACCCAACGCCGACGGAACCGGTGGCTCTCCGAGCGCCGCCGGTCCGCGGTGAGCACCGCCATCGCGGCAGCCACGACGGCGTTCCTCCTTGGGCTCGACGGCAGTTGGGCCAAGCTCTCGACGGCGGACGGGTGCGTGCTGATCCTGCTCGCGTACCTCTTCCCGTACCTCATGCTCACCACGGTCGCCTTCTCGACCGCGTCCCCGGAACGCGTACGCACCTGGGCGCAGCGCGAGACGCGGGGCACGACGCTTCAGCGGTACGTGTTCGGGACGGCGCCCGGGCCGGGGGTGTCGATCTTCATCGCGGCGGCCGCGCTGGTCGTGGCGATGGTGTGGCTCCCCGGCCACATCGGCTCCGTACTCGATCCGGCGCCCCGCGCGGCGGTGGCACTGGTCCTGGTCGCCATCGCCTGGGTCTGCGTGGCCGTCTCCTTCGCGGTCGCGTTCCAGGCGGACAACCTCGTGGAGAACGAGGGCGCGCTCGAATTCCCGGGCCAGGAAACCGCGTTGTGGATCGACTACGTCTATTTCGCCTTCTCCGTCATGACGACGTTCGGCACGACCGATGTCGACGTCACGTCCCGGGAGATGCGCCGGACCGTGACGGTCAACTCGTGCATCGCGTTCGTCTTCAACACGATCACCGTGGCGAGTCTGGTCTCTGCGCTGCAGGGCATGTGAGTGGCGAGGGGCGCGTCGCCGTCGCCGTCGCCCTCAGTGTCGGAGTCGGAGTCGGAGCCGGAGTCGAGCGTGGCCCCTCAGCGGCGGCGGCTCAGGCGGTCCGACATGCGGTCGAGAGCCCACCCCGCCTTCAGTGCCGCCGCGCCGAGAGCGAAGGAGGGCATGTAGGGAGGCCGCGGACGCCAGATGACCCGCAGGTCGTCGTGGATCTCGTCGCCGACCAGCCGGTCGGCCAGCAGGGTGCCGATGTAGGGCGATTGCGACAAGCCGTGGCCGTTGCAGCTGACGGCGTAGAAGACGTTCTTCGCGGCCTCCCCGGCGACCGGGAGGAACGACGTCATGGCGACCCAGCCGCCCCAGGCCCGCTGGGGAGCGACGTAGCCGAGGGACGGGAATCGCTCGTGGAAACCTCGGACGAGATCCGCCACCACTGCGCGATCCGGTTCGCGGGCGCCCAACACCGGGGGTGCCGCCTGGAGTCGGCGGGTGCCGAACATGATCGTGCCGCGGGCGGTGCGCCGGTAGTTCTCGAGAATCGTGTGCGGGGTGATGATGCCGGTACGGCTCGTCCAGCCGATCGCCGCCAGCCGGTCGGGATCGACCGGTTCGGTCTCCACCAGGCTGGTCCAGACAGGCGTGATACCGCTCGGGGCGATCTCGAGGTCGCGGGAGTCGGCGTTGGTCGCGAGCACGACCCGCTCGGCACGGACGCGCCCGCCGGGCACGCCGACCACGACGTCTGCGCCATCGGGTTCGACGGCTTGCGCGGCCGTCCGTTCGAACACCTTCGTGCTCGACGCCAGGAGCGCGGCCCGGAGTCCGAGTGCGAGCTTTCCGGGGTTCAGCAGACCCCCGGCCCGCTCGAAGATGCCGCCCAGGAACGTTGCCGGGAGGCCGAAGTCACGGCCGTCGACGAACTCCACGTCTGCCCCCGCGTCGCGGAGGATCCGCATGTTCTTCTTCAAGCGCCGGACTTGGCCGGTGGACACCCCCGCGATGACGTTGCCCGTGGCGTCGTACTCGCAGTCGAGGGCGAGGCGGTCGATCAGCCCTGCGGTGAACTCCGCCGCATTCTCGCCGTACCGCACGAGGTCGCGGAGTCGGCGCCGGTACAGCAGGCGCAGGAGTTGCGGGTCCCCGGCCAGGGCGTTGGACAAGTAGCCCGCGTTGCGTGAACTCGCACCCCAGCCGCAGTACCCGGCCTCGAGCAGCACCACGTCAGCCCCGCGCTCCGCGAGCCGGAGGGCCGTCGCCATGCCGGCGAGACCACCGCCGACGACTGCGACATCGCACCGGATCTCGCCTTCCAACGCCGGCGCGAAATCGGCGGGCCGATCGGTCCACCCCGTGAACGCCGAGTAGGTCACGCCCCCGGTGGGCGCATGTTTCGCCATGGAGTTCCTCGCCTCCCGTTCCCCCGTGTGCAGCGGAGGACGAGCCGTCAGGTTGTAGATCTCGAATCGTGTTCGAGTTTACATGTATGGCTGTCTCTCAGGTCGCGTCGGCTGACAGACGGCGTTGATCACTTGTCGGCAGCAGCCCGCTACCGCCTACTCATCGTCAGCCGGCAGCGCGCCCGACGCATCTTCGACCGCTTCGTGTTCACGGGGGCGTGGCGCATGAAGGGCCTCCTCGTCGGCCCCGATGCGCCCTGCAACTCGCTCCGCCCGGCGCCCACCAACCGGCCTTGGAGCCCGTCACCTTCACAGAGTCCTGCGTCCTACTCAGGGACGTGCACTCGGCGCGTCAGCCGCCCCAACGACCCACAGCATCCAGCCCGTTGAACCAAAGCCGGGCAAGGGCCCCAGGAGTGCTGATCCATCTGCAGTGGACAAGGCCCTGCCCCTGAGGGGCGGGGCCTGGCTGTCGATGGGCTCGACGCATCGCCTACGGCATCGGGATCTCGAAGTGCACCGTCCCCACCCCGGGGCCGTGTTCTCCGGTGGTGCGGGCGTCGAAGATCTCCTTGGCCTGGCTGCGCCAGAAGCCTTCCGCGCCGGGGGCGTTGGTGTTGGTGTGGAGGTAGATGCTGTCGTAGCCGGGTGTGGTCGCGGCGAAGTCGCAGGCCCGGCGCACCAGTGTCCGGGCGAGGCCGGCGCGCCGGTGCTCCGGCCGGACGTAGACGCGGACGAGCTGGGCGGTGCTGCCCGAGGGGTAGCGCTCGGCGAGCCAGCGGGGGTGCGGGGGATGGGCGGGTCCCGTCGACCGTACGCCCGTCGTGGCCACCACGTCGCCGTCGTGCAGGGCGACGAGGAGTAGGTGGCGGGGGTCGTCGAGGTAGGTGTCCTCGAGGGCGATGACGTCGGCGTGCCAGGCGGGGACGTAGCCGTATCCGAAGTCCCGGTAGAAGGTGTCCAGCATCAGGCGGCGCGCGCCGGGGACGTCGGCCGGGGTTGCGGGGCGGATCGTGTACGGGGTGTGGTCCATGGGTGGCTCCTGGTTCGTGTGCTTGAACGGTGAGTGGCGTGCGGCGTCAGGGAGTTGGCAGCCCCGGGCCGGTGCAGTGCAGGTCCGTCGGCGGTACCGTCCCGTCGACCAGGTACGCGGCCGTCGCCCGGTCCACGCACGCGTTGCCGCGGCTGGCGAACACGCCGTGCGAGTAGTCGTCGTGGAGGGTGATCAGGCGGGAGCCCGGCAGCCGGTCCTGGAGTCGGCGTGCACCTTCGATCGGCGTGACGGGGTCGTGCTCGGAGGCGATCAGGAGGACGGGCGGCGCTGCGGGGCTGCCGAGCGGGGTGCGCCGGCGGGGCTCGTGGTGCCAGTAGGCGCAGGCGGCGGCCTCCAGGCCGGTGAGGATCGGCTGCGGGTCCGCGCGGCGGATGCGGCGCAGGTCGGCGAGGACGCGGGAGGGCGTGGGGCCGGGGCCGTCCGCGCACTTCACGGAGCGGTTGGCGGCCTCGAACACGCGTGAGGCGGGATTGCCGAAGGGTTCCGCGGGGCGCAGCCCGGCGGCGTCGCCGTCCCGCAGATACGCGCGGATGCCGTCGGCGAGCGGCGCCCAGCGCTCGGTGCGGCCCAGGGCCCGGTACACGGCGCGGTCGAACTCGGCGGGCCCGAAGCCGTCCTGCGGCCGGGCGGCGAGCCCGCGACGGGTCCGCTCGTAGGCGGTCCGTACCTCGGTCGCGTCGTCCCCGAGGCCGAAGCGGCTCTCGTGCCGGGCGGCCCAGGCGAAGAACACGTCGCGCTGGCGCCGGAGTTCACGGCTCTGCCGGACGTCGAAGTCGTGCCAGTCCCACGGGCCCACCACGCTGTCGAGCACCATGCGGCCGACACGGTGCGGGAAGCGGGCGGCGTACGCGGCCCCCAGGTAACTGCCGTACGAGACGCCGAGGAAGCTCGTCCGCGGCTCGCCGAGCGCAGCGCGGACGGCGTCCATGTCGCGGACGGTCGCGGCGGTCGACAGGTGCGGAAGGGCGGCACCGACGCCGGCGGCGCAGTCGTCCGCCATACGGTCCAGGGAGTCGAGATACGCCTGCTCCGCGGCCTCGCCGACGGGCACGGGGTCGGCCCCCGGGCTGTCGAAGAGCCCGCCCATCGGGCCGCAGTCCGCGGGCGCGCTGCGACCGGTGCCGCGCGGGTCGAAGCCGATCACGTCGTACGCGCGACGCACGCTCGCGGGCAGCTTGGCCCGCTTGGTGACGGCGTACGGGAGTCCGGAGCCGCCCGGCCCGCCGGGGTTGACGAGGAGGATGCCGCGCCGCTCCTCGGGCGTACCGGAGGCCGGCACCCGTGAGACCGCGATGCCTATCCGTTCGCCGCCCGGCTGGTCCCGGTCGAGCGGCACCTGGAGCGTGCCGCATTCGACGCGGTCGGGCGCGGGCGGCGTGGGCACCGACTCCGGGCAGGCACCGAAGCGGAGCGAGGCCGCGGCGTGGGGCTCGGCCCGGGCGGGTGCGGCCGTCGTCGGCGAGGCGAGGGCGGCAGGGGAGGCAAGGGCGGCGGTGAGGGCGCACAGCACACGGCGGGAGCGGCTGGGGCGTACGGCAGGAGGCACGGGTCTCGCGTTTCCAGAGGCGGTGTTCCCGGAGGTTTCCAGGAGTCGGCGTTTCTGGCGGACCGCCAGATGACAATGAAAACGATTGTCGATAAGGTCCCTCTCGGTCAAGCCGACGCGCATGCCAAGCGCCACCGCCGGCCGGACCGGACCGCTCAAACACGCTGAAAAAAGGGGAAGTTGTGGCACATCTGCTGATGGTCGAGAGCTGGGTCGGGTCCATGAGCAGACTGCTGCCACGGGCCATCCGGGAGGCCGGGCACGAGTTCACCTTCCTCACCCGTGACCTGCACCACTACCTCCGCTCCGCACCCGAGGGCGCCGCGCACCCGCTGCTCGGGGCGCGCCACGTGCTCACCGCCGAGACCAACGACATCGAGACGCTGCTGCCTTTCGTCGAGCGGGCCCACGAGGCGCTGCGCTTCGACGGGGTCATCACGTCCTGCGACTACTACCTGCCGACGGCCGCGCGCATCGCCGACCTCCTCGGGCTGCCCGGACCCACGGCCGAGGCCGTCGAGACCGCCTGCCGCAAGGACGCCACCCGGCGGGTGCTCGCCGAGGCCGGGGTGCCCGGACCGCGCTTCGCCGTCTGCGACAGCCTGGCCGCCGCCGCCCAGGCGGCCCGCGACATCGGCTACCCGCTGGTGCTCAAGCCCGTGGACCTGTGCGCCGGCATGTTCGTGCGCCGCGTCGACGACGAGTCCGAACTCACCGCCGCCTTCCGGGCGCTCGCCGACTTCCCCGTCAACGCCCGCGGGCAGCGCCGCGACCCCGTCGTCCTGCTCGAAGAGCTCCTCGACGGGCCGGAGGTCAGCGTCGAGACCGTGTCGTACGCCGGGAGCGCGCAGGTCGTCGGCGTCACCGACAAGAGCGTGGGCGGGGCACCCGCCTTCATCGAGACCGGCCACATGTTCCCCGCAGCGCTCCCGGCGGCGGACACCGAGGCCGCCGTGGACACCGCGGTGCGGGCGGTCAAGGCGCTCGGCCTGGACGAGGTCGTGACCCACACCGAGATCAAGCTGACCGCCGACGGGCCGCGCGTCGTCGAGGTCAACCCCCGGCCCGCCGGCAACCGCATCACCGAGCTCGTCCGGCACGTCACCGGCATCGACCTCGCCGCCGCCGCGGTGGACGTCGCCCTGGGACGGCAGCCCGACCTGAGCCGCCGGGCCACAGGACTGGCCAGCGCCGCCATCGGCTTCCTCGTACCGGACACCGGCGGAACGCTGACAGCCGTCGACGGCGCCGACCAAGTGCGTGCTGCCGACGGCCTGTTGGAGCTTCAGCTCGCCGAGCCCGGCAAGGCCGTGAAGGCCGCGGGCAGCAACAACGAATACCTCGGCCACGTCATGGCCGGCGACGCGGACGGGCCCGGCGCCCGCGACCGCGTCGAGGCCCTGCTCGCCGCCCTCTGTCCCCGCGTGGAGGCCGCCCGGTGACCGCCCTCACGGACCTGGCCGCACCTGCCGTACGCACCACCGCCTCGTCGTACGACGACCTCGTCCGGGCGGTCCTGGCCGGGGAGTTCGGCCCCGACCCGCGCGGTGAGCGGATCTCGGTGGCGTTCACCACCCGGCAGGCGGTACGGCACGAGGGGCGCAGCGGCGGCTATCGCAACGAGGTCCTCAGCCTGCGTCTCGGCGAGGCCGTCGGCTCCTGCGCGGTCGAGCCCGGCGAGCTGCCGGACGGCGCCGTCGAGGAGTGCGTCGGCGCGGACGTCGCCGGGCTCCTCGGCCATGAGCGGCTTTCGGTGCGGGTGGCGGCTCTGGACGCGTATCTGATGCGGGTGCGCCCGCACCGTCCGGAGAACGGGGCGCAGCCCTGCCCGCTGCCCGCCGGTACGTCGCTCGAGAAGTCGCGGGCACGGGCCCGGGCCGTCGTGGAGCTGATCGACGCGGAGCCCGGGGCCACGGTGCTCGTCGTGGGCGTGGTCAACTCGCTGCTTGAGGCGCTGCGGGCGCGCGGCCTGCGGTACGTGCCCTGCGACCTCAAGGGCGGCACGACCGAGTGGGGCGAGCCCGTACGCACGGACGCCCTGGCCGAGTTGGGCGGCTGCGACGCCGTGCTCGCCTCCGGCATGACCCTCGGCAACGGCAGCTTCGAGCCGCTGCGGGAACACGCACGGCGCCACGACAAGCCGCTCGTGATGTTCGCGCAGACCGGCAGCGCGGTGCTGCCCCCGCTGATCGGCGCCGGAGTCACCGCGGTCTGCGCCGAGCCGTACCCCTTCTTCTGGCTGGACGGCGGCGCGGGGACCATTCACCGCTACGGAGCGGCCCGGTGACCCTGACCACCACCGCGACGACCGCCACCGCGAACTGCCCGCGCGCCAACCGTGATCTGCTCGGCCTGCTCGGCGGCACCCCGCTCGCCCGCGTCACCGTCGACCTGCCCTGCCCGCAGCCCGGCTTCTGGGCCAAGCTCGAAGGGCTCGGCGCCGGCGGCATGAAGGCGAGGGCCGCCGTGTCCATGCTGCTCGGCGCCCGCGAGCGCGGCGAACTGCGGCCCGGCGCGCCGGTGGTGGAGTCGACCTCGGGCACGCTCGGCATCGGCCTGGCCTTCGCCGGGCAGGCCCTCGGCCACCCCATCGTCCTGGTCGGCGACAGCGAACTCGAGCCGTCCATGCGGCAGTTGCTGCGTGCGCACGGCGCCCGCCTGGAAGTCGTCGACCGCCCGGCCGCCGAGGGCGGCTGGCAGGCCGCGCGCCTGGCGCGGCTGCGCGAACTGCTCACGGAACTTCCGGACGCGTACTGGCCCGACCAGTACAACAACCCCGACAACACCACCGGATACGCCTCGCTCGCCGCCGAACTGGCCGTCCAGCTCGACCACTTGGACGTCCTGGTGTGCAGCGTCGGCACCGGCGGACACAGTGCGGGCGTCATCGGGCCGCTGCGGCGGCACTGGCCGGACCTGCGGCTCATCGGTGTGGACGCCACCGGTTCGACGATCTTCGGTCAGCCCGCGCGGCCCCGCCTGATGCGCGGCCTGGGCAGCAGCATCCACCCGCGCAACGTCGCCTACGACGCGTTCGACGAGGTCCACTGGGTGGGCCCCGCCGAGTCCGCCGACGCCTGCCGCCGCCTCGCCTCCGGGGCCTTCGTCAGCGGTGGCTGGAGCACCGGCGCCGCCGCCCTCGTAGCCGCCTGGGCCGCCCGCGTGCACCCGGGCGCGGTGGTCGCCACGGTCTTCCCCGACGGCCCGCACCGCTACCTGAACAGCGTGTACGACGACGACTTCGCCGCCGCCCACGGCATCGACCGCGCCACCCCTGCCGTACGCCCCGTCGAGATCCCGCACCCCCGCGCGGTGGAGGCGACCGGCTGGGCCCGGTGCACCACTGTCACCGACCCCCTCGACGCCCCGGCCGACCACCCCCTCGGCACTCCCACGGAAGAGCATCAGTGAAGGCCAGCCTCCGCACCGTACGTCTCCGACTCACCGAACCCCTGCGAATATCCCGCTCCACCATGGCCGCCCGCGACGCGGTGTGGCTGACCGTCGAGCACGACGGGCTGCACGGTCACGGCGAGGCCGTCAGCAGCGTGTACTACGGCCTCGACGCCTCGGCCCTCGGGCTTCACCTGCTCGACGAGGGACGGTGGTTGGCGGGCTTCGCCGACCCCGAGCACGCCCTCGACGCGGTGCGGCACGAGGGCCGCCCCGGTGTCCCGCCGAGCGTGACCGCGGCCGTGGAGTCCGCGCTGCTCGACCTGGCGGGCAAGCGGGCGGGCCGCCCCGTCCACCAACTCCTCGGCCCCGGCGCCCCGTTGGACGCCCCGTCCGCCGCGACCGCCCGCACCATCGGCATCACCTCGCCCGAGAACGCCGAAGCCCAGGCCGCCGCGTTGGCCCGGGCCGGATTCTCCGTGCTGAAGATCAAGGCCGGTAGCCCCGACCCCGCCGACGACCTGACGCGGGTACGGGCCGTCCGAGCCGCCGCCCCGCACGCCCGCCTGCTGCTCGACCCCAACGGGGCCTGGAGTTTCGACGCGGCCCTTCAACTCCTGCCGCACTACGCCGAGTTGGATGTCGAGGCCGTCGAGCAGCCGCTGCCGCCCGGCACACCCGACGAGCTCGCACGGCTCGCCGAGCGGTCGCCGCTGCCGATCATCGCCGACGAGGACGCCGTCGACTTCGACGACGCCCGGCGCCTCGCCGGACGCGTCCACGGCATCAACGTCAAGCTCGCCAAGTGCGGGGGCGTGACCGCGGCCCTGCGCATCGCCGAGCTGATCGCGGACACGGACACCGCGCTGATGCTCGGCTGCCTGACCGCGAGCACGCTCGGCATCGCCCCCGCCGTCCACCTCGTCGACCGCGCCCGCTGGGTCGACCTCGACGGGCATCTGCTGCTCGCCGACGACCCGTGGACCGGCATCGGCGGCACCGACGGAACCGTGACCGCCGGCCGGGAACCGGGGCTCGGTGTGCGTCCGCGCGACGTGCCGGAGGAGGCGGACGCGTGCTGAACACCTGGCGTGAAATGCGCGGCTTCCCGCTCGCCATCCGGCTGCTCCTGGTCAACCAGCTCGGCGTCAACACCGGCTTCTACCTCCTCGTCCCCTATCTCGCCCTGCACCTGAGCGACGACCTCGGGCTGTCGGCGGCGGTCGTCGGGATCGTGCTCGGCGTGCGCAACCTCAGCCAGCAGGGGCTTTTCCTCATCGGCGGCTCGGCCTCGGACCGGCTCGGCGCGCGCGGCGTCATCATCGCCGGATGCGCCCTGCGGACGGTCGGCTTCGGCCTGTTCGCGCTCGGCGACGGACTGCCCGTGCTCCTGGCCGCGTCGGTGCTCAGCGGGCTCGCCGGGGCCCTGTTCAACCCGGCCGTACGCGCCTATCTCGCGCTGGAGGCGGGGGAGCGCAAGGCCGAGGCGTTCGCCCTGTTCAACGTCTTCGCCACCACCGGTGCCCTGATCGGGCCGCTGCTCGGCAGCGCCCTGCTCCTCGTCGACTTCCGGACGTCCGCGCTCACCGCCGCAGGCATCTTCGCGGTCCTCACCGTCGCCCAGGCGCTGGTGCTCCCGGCGCGGAAGGTCGAGTCCAGCGGCAACAGTGTCGTCGCGGACTGGCGTGAAGTCGTCGCGAACCGGGGCTTCGTGGCGTTCGCCCTGGCCATGGTCGGCCTGTTCACCATGGAGAACCAGCTGTATCTGCTGCTCCCGGACGGCGCCCGCCGCGCCACCGGCTGGGACGGCGCCGCGGGGATCGTCTTCCTGGTCGGCACGCTCACGAACCTCGCGCTGCAGCTGCGCGTGACCCGTGCGCTGAAACGGCGGGGGAGCAGGGCGCGTTGGATCAGCATCGGGCTCGCCCTGATGGGTCTCTCCTTCCTGCCGCCGATGGCGGTCGGGCTCTACGACGGCGCCCCCGACGGCCTCACGGACGCGGCCCTGCGCGCCCTGCCCGTCCTGGCCGGAGCCCTGCTGCTCTACCTCGGCGTGATGATCGCCCAGCCGTTCGTGATGGAGCTGATCCCCGGCTTCGGGCGCCCCGAGCTCACCGGCACCTACTTCGGCCTGTTCTACGTCGTGTCGGGCATCGCCGCCGCCGTCGGCAACACCGTCGTCGGCTGGGCCATGGACACGGGCGCGCACACCGGCCTGCCCTGGCTGCCCTGGCTGTGCTGCCTGTCCTTCGGCCTCGCCTCCGCGGGCGGCGTGGCCTGGCTGCACCGGCGCCACGTCCTGCCCGCCCAGCCCGAACCCGTACCGGCGACAGCATGAGCGAGCGACGCATGACCACCACCACCGAGACCAACGGGGCGGCCCCCGCGACGGCCGAGAACCTCCTCACCGACAACCCCGAGCTGTACGAGGCCCGCTTCCCCGACCCCGAACGGCTCGCCGGACGCTGGGCGGAGGACTGCCTCAGCCGATACGGGGCCGGAACGCGCGTCCTCGACCTCGGCTGCGGCACCGGCCGGGACGCCGCCCATCTGCACGGCGCGGGCCGCACCGTCACCGGCGCCGACGTCTCCGAGGCGATGCTGACGCACGCCCGCACCCACCACCCGGGACCCGACTACGTCAGCGCCGACCTCCGCGAATTCACGCTCCCCGGGCGGGAGTTCGACGCCGTGGTCTGCCTGGACAGCGCCCTCCTCTACTGCCACACCAACGCCGAACTCGACGGATTCCTCTCCTCCGTCCGGCGCTGCCTCGCGCCCGGCGGGCTGCTCGTCGCGGAGATGCGCAACGGAGCCTTCTTCCTGGGCCGCACCGAACTCCTCGACGCCCCGCGCGTCAACACCTTCACCTGGCAGGGCACCGCCTACCGCTCCACCACCACCCTGTACGTCGACCGCACCGCGCAACTCCTGCGCCGTACCCGGGTGTGGACCGCCGACGACGGGTCCGCACCCGTCGAGCAGCGCTCGGCCTGGCGGCTGCTCTTCCCACAGGAACTCCGCTACGTCCTTGCCGCTCACGGCTTCGAGGTGCTCGCCCTGTACGACGGCCCGGGCCCGCGCACCGAACCGCCCTGGCGTGAGGGCGACGCACCCGGCTCCGCCACGGAGGCCGACCGACTGCACCTCGTCGCCCGCCGCACGCACGGTCGGCACCCCAACTGAGCCCCGCCCCCCACGACTTCCACCGCTCCCGACGCAAGGACTCCGACATGAACGACGTACCCCGTAACGACGCACCCGGTAACGACGCACCCGGCAACGGCGTACCCGGCAACGGCGACCGCTTCCCCGGACTGCGCCGTCGCGGTTTCCTCGCCGCCACCTCGGGCGCCGTCGGACTCGGCGCGCTCGCCCTCGCCGGATGCGGGTCCTCCGGCTCCACCAACACCTCCGCCAAAGGCGGCAAGCCGCAGCGGGGCGGCCGGCTGCGCGCGGCGTTCGCGGGCGGCGGGGCGAGCGAGACCCTCGACCCGCACCTGAGCAACCTGTTCGCCGACGTGGCCCGCGCCAAGGCCCTCTTCGACAAGCTCGCCGACTACGGCGCCGACCTGTCCGCCGAGCCGCGTCTCGCCTCCGGCTGGGAGCCGAACGGCAAGCTCGACCGCTGGAAGGTCACCCTCCGCAAGGCCACGTTCCACAACGGCGCACCCGTCACCGCCAAGGACGTGCTCTACAGCTACCGCCGCATCGCCGACCCGAAGAAGGCGTTCCGCGCCAAGGCCGACCTGGAGCCCATCGACCTCAAGGCCAGCCGCGCCCTGGACGAGCGGACCGTCGAGTTCGTGCTCAAGCGGCCCACCGCCGAATTCCCCAGCGTGCTCGCCGCGTTCGGCGCGTACATCGTCCCCGAGGGTGCCCAGGACTTCGACCAGAAGCCGGTCGGCAGCGGCCCGTTCCGCTTCGTCTCCTTCGCCCCCGGCAAGTCCGCCGTCTTCAAGCGGAACGCGGACTACTGGGACGGCGCCCCGCACCTCGACGAGCTGGAGATCGTCATCGCCAACGAGGAGTCCGCGCGGGTCAACGCCCTCCTCGGCGGCCAGGTCGAGTACGCGCACGAGCTCAACCCCACCACCGGCCGCGCGCACGAGGGGAAGGGGCAGATCGAGATCGTACGGCTCCGCAACAGCGCCATGCAGTCGTTCGCGATGAAGACCGACCGCAAGCCCTTCGACGACAAGCGGGTCCGCGAGGCGTTCTTCCTCATCGCCGACCGCAAGGAGCTGGTCGACGGCGCGCTGTCGGGCGCGGGCGAGATCGGCAACGACCTGTTCGGCAAGGGCTACGAGTACTACGCCGACGGGCTCCCGCAGCGCGAGCAGGACCTGGACCGCGCCAAGTCCCTGCTGAAGAAGGCCGGCGCCGAGGACCTGACCGTCACGCTTGACACCTCACCGGTCGCCGCGGGATTCCCCGAGGCCGCCGCGATCTTCCGCGACCAGGCCGCCAAGGCGGGCGTCACCATCAAGGTCAAGACCGGCAGCAAGGACAGCTACTGGACGGACATCCTCGACGGCGGCACCCTCTGCTCGTACCGCTCCGGCGCCATGCCCATCACGACGCACATCTCGCAGCGCCTGCTCACCGATTCCAGCACCAACGCCACGCACTGGCAGCACAAGGACTTCGACGCGCTCTACCAGCAGGCCCAGTCCACCAAGGACAAGAAGGCCCGCGCGGACGTCTACCAGCGGATGCAGCGCCGCCTGTACGCCGAGGGCGGCTTCCTCATCTGGGGCTTCGCGGACTGGATCCTCGGCACGGCGAAGAACGTGCGGGGCGTCCAGACGGACGCGCCCGCCAACTCCCTGGACTGGGCCCGGTTCGACAAGGTGTGGCTCGCGTGAGCGGACTCACGTCCTGGGTCGCCCGGCGGCTGCTCCTCGGCGCGGTGCAGACGGCAGCGGTCGTGCTGCTCGTCTTCGCCCTCACCGAGGCGCTGCCGGGCGACGCCGCCGTCGCGCTCGCCGGGGACCAGCCGGACCCGGCGCGGATCGCCGCCATCCGCGAGTCGATGGGCCTGGACCGGCCCGCCGTGGAACGCCTCGCGGACTGGTCGGCGGGCCTGCTGCACGGGGACTTCGGCACGTCCCTGGCCTCGGGCCGGCCGGTGAGCACGTACATCGCGGACGGCTTCGGACCGACGCTGCTGCTCGCCGCGCTCACCGTCCTGCTGCTCGTGCCGCTCGCCGTGGGCCTCGGTGTGCTCGCCGCCCGCCACGAGGGGAGGCTCGCGGACCGGCTCGTCAGCTCCGCCACCCTCGGGCTGTACGCCGTACCGGAGTTCGCCTGCGGAGTGCTCCTCATCACGGTGTTCGCGATCCGGCTCGGCTGGCTGCCGCCGACCGCCGTCGGCTACGGCACGGATCTCCTCGCCCACCCTGCGGCACTCGTCCTGCCGGTCGTGGTGCTCCTGTCGCGCCCGGTGTGCACCCTCGCCCGTCTGGTCCGCGCCGGAATGATCGACGCCCTCGCCGCGCCGTACACCGCGCAGGCCCGCCGCTACGGCATCCCCGGCGCCCGCATCCGCTACGCCCACGCCCTGCCCAACGCCATCACCCCCGCCACCCAGCAACTCGCCCGCACCGTGGACTGGTTGCTCAGCGGGGTCATCGTCGTGGAGGCGCTCTTCGTGATCCCCGGACTCGGCACCGTACTGATCAACGCAGTCGCCGAACGTGACATCCCCGTCGTGCAGGGCCTCGCCGTCGTGTTCGGTGTCCTCACCGTCGTCCTCAACACCGGCGCCGACCTGGTCGCCCGGCGGTTCGCACCACGAGGGGAGGTCGCCGCGTGAAGACCGTCACCGAACGAGACGAACGGACTGCCGGCACGCAGCCCGCCGACGGGACCCGCGGTACGCGCTCGCGCTACGTTCTCGGCGCTCTCCTCGTCGGCGTACCGCTTCTCCTCGCCCTGCTCGGACCGCTGCTCGCGGGCGAACCCGGGCCGCGCGCCGCGTCGTTCACCGCGGGCGGCGGGCACTGGCTGGGCACCGACTTCGTCGGCCGGGACGTGTGGCGGGAGGTGCTGCTCGGCGGGCGCTCCGTCGTCCTCGTCGCCCTCACCGCGACCGCCCTCGCCTACCTGGTGGCGCTGCCTCTCGGCCTCGTCAGCGCGCTCACCCACCGCACCTGGCTGGAGGAGCTGCTCATGCGGCCCCTCGACGTGCTCCTTGCGGTGCCCTCGCTGCTCATGGTGCTGCTTGTCGCCGCCGTGTTCACGCCCGGGGCCGTGGGCCTCGCGCTCCTGGTGGCGCTCGTCAACATCCCGGACGCCGCCCGGATCGTCCGCGCCGGCGCGGCGGAGGCCGCGTCCCGGCCGGCCGTGGAGGCGCTGCGCATGCAGGGCGAGACCTGGTGGCGCACCGCCGTCGGCTACGTCGGCCGCTCCACCACCCGGGTCCTCGCCGCCGACGCGGGCGTCCGCTTCACCGGCGTGCTCTACCTCGTGGCCACCGCCGCGTTCCTCGGCGTCGGCGTCGAACCGGACGCCTCCGACTGGGCGGTGATGGTCGACCGCAACCGCACCGGCCTGTTCGTCCAGCCCTGGGCCGTGGTGGTGCCCGCGCTGCTCATCGTCGCGCTGACCATGGGCGGCAACCTGCTCGTCGACTCGGCACTGGAGCACAGGAAGAAGTACGGGATCAAGTACGGGACGAAGCAAGGCATGAAGCACCGGTCGAAGGGGCGGCCCTCATGAACGCGGAACCGGAGACCGTCGCGGAGGTCGACGGCCTGTGCGTCGACATCGACGGCCGGACGATCGTGGACGGGGTGAGCCTGCGCGTACGGCCGGGCACGGTCACCGCTCTGGTCGGCGCGTCCGGCAGCGGAAAGACGACCACGGGGCTCGCCCTGCTCGGCGAGTACCCGGACGGCGCTCGCGTGACCGGCGAAGTACGTGTCCCCGACGGCCTGGTCGGATACGTCCCCCAGCACCCGGGAGCCGTCCTCAACCCGGCCCGCCGCGTCGACGCCCTGCTCAGGGACATCGCCCGCACCCAGGTGCGACACCTGCCGCGGCGGGAGCGACGCGTGGTCGCGAACGAACGCGTCCTCAGGGCCCTCGCCGACGCCCGACTCGCCGACGGTGAAGCCCTGTTGCGCCGCTATCCGCACCAGCTGTCGGGCGGCCAGCAGCAACGCGTCGTGCTCGCGCAGGCGTTGCTCCTCGGGGCCAGGGTCGTCGTCGCGGACGAGCCCACCACCGGCCTCGACCCGCTGACGAAGCACCACGTGGCCGACCAGCTGAGGGCCGTCGCCCGGCAGGGCATCGCCGTGGTCCTGCTCAGCCACGACCTGGACGTCGTACGGGCCCTCGCCGACGAGATCCTCGTCCTGCGCGACGGCCGGGTGGTGGAATCCGGCCCAGCAGAGCGCATCTGGCTCGCGCCGAGCCACCCCTGGACGCGTGAACTCCTCACTCAACAGGGCGAGTTCGAGCCCGAGGAGCGCGGCGGCCGGGGTGACACGGTCCTGCATCTCCCCGCTCCCGGACTCCAGGCCCGCCACGGCCGCTCAGTCGTGCTGCGCATGCCGGAACTCACGCTGCGGGCGGGCGAGTGCCTGGCCGTCGTCGGCCGCTCCGGCAGCGGCAAGACCACACTCGGCCGCTGCCTGGCCGGACTCCACCGCGACCACGACGGCGCCCTCACCCTGGACGGCACCCCGCTGCCGCGCAGCGTGCGCGCCCGTACGCGAGCGCAACTCGCCGCGGTGCAGTACGTCTTCCAGGACGCGAAGTCCGCCTTCGACGAACACCGCCCGGTCCTGGACCAGGTGGCCCGCACGGCCGTACGGCTCCGCGCCCTGACCGAGGCGGAAGCACGCACCGAGGCGCTGGCCACCCTGACCGGTCTCGGACTCACCGAGGAACTCGTACGCCGCAGGCCCGACCGCCTCTCCGGCGGCGAACTCCAACGCGCCGCCCTCGCCCGCGCCCTGCTCGCCCGTCCACGGGTCCTGGTGTGCGACGAGATCACCTCGGGCCTGGACGCCGTCAGCCGCCGAGGACTTCTGGACCTGCTCGCGGCTTTGCTGCGGGACCGCGACGACCTCTCCCTGGTCCTGATCACCCATGACCTCGACACGGCGGCCCTGGCCACCCGGATCGTCGTCCTGGACGACGGCGAACTGCTCCAACAGGGCCCGGCCCACGAGGTGTTGGCGGCTCCGGGCCACCCGTTCACCACACAACGAGCGGAGAACGCCGGCGCGGCACGCGCCGGGAGAACGTGATCCCGTCCCACCTCCCTCGCATGCGGCTCACCGAGGTGCAGCCGGTCACCTTCGGTCCGTCGCGTGTTTGTGCCTGGGGTCCAGCCGGTAGTCCGGGCACTCGGGGTTCTCGCAGGGGCCTGGCCCCCACTCGGGGACGTACACCCCGAGCGACTTGTGGCGGTGGGCCACGGGTGGCACGGGGTGGTGGCAGGTCGGGCACTTGTAGGCGTCGCCCGCACGCTTCTCTTTGACCATTTCTTTACGATATGCCCGAAACGCGTGGCGGGGTAGATGTCCCTGGGCTCAGCCTCGCTCGGAGCTGGAGCCGCCTTCCCCGTCGGCGTCCGGACTGTCGGCGCGTTCCTCATCCGTGGCCGGTAGCTGGGGAAGCTCCGGTGGGGCGGGTTTGGCGAGGCTGAGGAGGACGGCTCCGGCGAGGACGGCGACGATGACGGCGAGGCTGATCGGGGAGGGGATCTCCGGGATGTCGGGGCTGATCATCTTGTGGGACGCCTGCAGGGCGAGTTTTACGGCGATGAAGGCGAGGATGATCGCCAGGCCCTTGCTCAGGTAGTGGAAGCGGTCGAGGAGTCCGGCGAGCAGGAAGTACAGGGCGCGTAGTCCGAGGATGGCGAAGGCGTTGCTGGTGTAGACGATGAACGCGTCGTCGCTGACGGCGAGGACCGCGGGCACGCTGTCCACGGCGAAGATCAGGTCGGCCGCCTCGATCGCGGCCACCACCGCGAGCAGCGGCGTCGCCACCCGCTTCCCGGCCTCCTTGACGAAGAACCTCGCCCCGGCGTACTCGTCCCGGACCGGGACGACCTTGCGGAGCGTCCGTACGGCGAAGCTCTTGCCGGGGTCGAAGCTCTCCTCCTCGCCCTTGAGGAGCTTGTAGGTGCTGTAGAGGAGGACCGCGGCGAAGGCGAACAGGACGGCGGTGAAGCGGCTGACCACGGCGACGCCGAGGGAGAGGAAGATGCCGCGGAACACCAGCGCCCCGATGACGCCGAAGAACAGCACCCGGTGCTGGTACTCCCGGGGCACCCTGAAGTACGCGAAGATCACGGCGAAGACGAAGAGGTTGTCGACGGACAGGCTCTTCTCCAGCAGCCACGCCGTCGTGTATTCGGTGCCCGCGGTCGCGCCGAGGACGAGGAAGATCACGGCGCCGAAGGTCAGGGCGAGGCCCACCCACAGGCCGCTCCAGGCGGCGGCCTCCTTGAACCGGATGACGTGCGCGGTGCGGTGGGACAGCAGATCGACCGCCAGCGACACGACCACGGTCGCGGCGAAAGCCCCCCACAGCCAGAGCGGGACAGCAAGCACGTCAGCAACCCTCACCAAGGACCGCGCGCGGTGCACCGGCCCGTATATCAGAGTGTGCGGCACCCCGCCTGTCGAAGCACGCGGGCTTCGTGAAAGCTGTGGACGCAGTCGTCGTCGGCGTCCGGCAGCCGAGCCTTGCAGCAGCCGGCTGCCTCGCCCAGCCGTACGGCAGCCGTACGTCGTGGCCGTCAGCCGGTCCGCACGACGGTGACGGGGATGCCGAGATCCCGGATGCGGCGCAGGGTGGCGGGCGGGACGGCGTCGTCGACGAGGATCAGGTCGAAGTCCGTGAGCGGGGCCAGGGCGTAGACGCCCCGCCGCGTGAACTTGGTGTGGTCGACGAGCAGGACGCGGCGCCCGGCACGCTCCATCAGGGCCCGCTTGACCTGCACGGTCTCCTGGGACTGGTGGTAGCAGGTGGTGCCGGTGACCGCGGTGGTGGACATGAACAGCACATCGGCGCCGAAGGAGTTGACCGACTCCGCGGTGTGCGGGCCGAGGAACGCGTCGTAGGCCGGGTAGTACGTACCGCCGAGTGCCAGCAGGGTGATGCCCGGCTCGCCCGCGAGGAGTTTGATCACCGGCAGGAAGTTGGTGATGACCGTCAACGGTCCGCGCTCCGCCAGGCGTTGGGCCAGCGCCAGGCAGGTCGTCGACTCGTCGATCATCACCGTCTGACCCGGGCTGATGGTCTGCAGCGCGGCACGGGCGAGCCGGTTCTTGGTGGCGTGCATGGCGGCCATGCGCTCGCTGATGTCGCCGTGGAAGAGCAGCGAGGGCAGCGACGAGGCGCCCCCGCGGACCTTGCGCAGCCAGCCCTGCGCCTGCAGCACGTCCAGGTCCCGGTGGACGGTCATGATGCTCACGCCGTGCTCGGCGGCCAGATCCGCGGTGCGTACGAAGCCCTCTGCGGCGACCCGTTCGCGGATGCGCTGCTGCCGTCCGGGCCGGGCGTCGCCGTCCTGCGTCGTAGCCACTGTCGCCTCCGCCACCGAGCCCGCTCTCCACGGCTCGGCGGATGTTAACTTCACGGCCATTTCTCATGGCCTGTGCACCCATTCCCGGCAGGTCGGCCGGGGAAGGCCGAGCTCAGCCCGGATGGCGTCCATGTTAAGGGCGAGCGTCTTCACAACGCCGGGCGGCCAAGCCGCGAGAGGTCCCCGCGCAGTCGTTGACCCTCGGCGCGCCACCGCAGTTGCATCGTCCTGACCAGCGAAGACAGCTATGGAGGTGGCCTCGTGCAACGGCAGAACTGGGCTGAACGGCTCGGCATTCCGCGCCCTCTGGCGTGGGGCTACGCGGGCGTCCTGGTCTTCATGGTCGGCGACGGTGTGGAGTCCGGCTTCCTCGCTCCGTACCTCGTCGACCAGGGCCTGTCGGCGCAGCGCGTCGCGATGCTCTTCACCGTCTACGGCGTCACCGTCGCCGTCGCGGCCTGGTTCTCCGGTCCGCTCTCGGACCTGTGGGGGCCGCGCCGCGTGATGGCGGCGGGCCTCGCGGCCTGGGCGGTGTTCCAGGTGCTGATGCTCTCGGTCGCGGTACCGTCGTTGAACTACCCGCTGCTGCTTGCCAGTTACGGCTTGCGCGGCATCGGCTATCCGCTGTTCGCGTACGGCTTCCTGGTGTGGATCGCGGCGACCGCGCCGCAGCGGAGGCTGGGCACCGCCGTCGGCTGGTTCTGGTTCGCCTTCACCGGCGGGCTGCCCACGCTCGGCTCGCTCCTTGCCAGCTTCCTCGTCCCGCGCATCGGCGCGTACGCCACGCTGTGGCTGTCGCTCGGCCTGGTCGCCGCGGGCGGTCTGACAGCGCTGCTGCTCGTACGCGAACCCACCGGCCGCTCCCGTCTGGCCCCCGCCGGTGAGCGTCCGCTCGCCACCCTCCTCGACAGCCTGACACTGCTGTGGCGCAACCCGCGGATCGGCGTCGGCGCGATCGTGCGCACCGTCAACACCGCCCCGCAGTTCGGCTTCCTCGTGTTCCTGCCGGCGTTCTTCACCGACACCGTCGGCCTGAGCCTGTCGCAGTGGCTGCGGCTGCTGTCCGTGATGTTCGCCGTCAACATCGTCTTCAACCTGCTCTTCGGCGTCCTCGGGGACCGCTTCGGCTGGCGCCGGACCGTCGCCTGGTTCGGCGGAGTCGGCTGCACCGTCACCTCGCTGCTGCTCTACTACGTGCCGACCGCCCTGGGCGGGCAGTACGCGCTGTGCCTGCTGGTGGCCGGCCTCTTCGGCGCCACCCTCGCCGGCTACGTACCCCTGTCGGCCCTGATGCCCACCCTCGCGCCGCAGCACAAGGGCCAGGCCATGGCCGCCCTCAACCTCGGCGCCGGGGCGTCCACGTTCGTCGGCCCGGCGATCGTCGCCCTGTTCCTCGGCCCGCTCGGCGCCCAGGGCGTCATCTGGATCTTCGCCGCGGCCTACGCGCTCAGCGCGGTGCTCGCCCTCACCCTGCGTACGCCCGTCCACAACGCCACGCCCGCCGTCGGTTCACTTTCCGGCCCGGCAACCGCCAGCCTGGGAGACGGCACACCCCGTCACGACACCGCCCCCGCCACTTCGGACAGCTGAAGGACGCACCGACCATGTCCGTACTCTCCATCGACGTCGGCACCTCGATGATCAAGTCCGTCGTCTTCGACGCCCACGGCCGCGAGATCGCCGTGGCCCGCGTCGCCACGCAGGTCCACCGGCCGCATCCGGGCTGGGCCGAGCAGGACATGGACGCCGTCTGGGACGCGGTCGCCCGCACCGTGCGCCAGGTCGTCGCCCGCCTGCGCGAGACGGGCGCCGCCCCGCTGTGGCTGATCACGTTCACCGCCCAGGGGGACGGCTGCTGGCTGGTCGACCCGCAAGGACGGCCCACCGGCCCGGCCGTGCTGTGGTCCGACGGCCGCGCCGCCGGCATCGTCGACACGTGGAAGCACACCGGCGTGCTGGAGGAAGCGTTCCGCCGCAACGGCTCCCTCACGTTCGCCGGACTGCCCAACGCCCTGCTGACCTGGTTCGAGCAGCACGACCCCGACCGGCTGGCCCGCTCCGACGCCGCCCTCACCGCCGCGGGCTGGCTCTTCCTCCGATTCACCGGCCGCAGAGTCATCGACGAGTCGGACGCCTCCGCCCCGTTCCTCGACCACGCCACCGGCGACTACGACCAGCGCATCATCGACCTGTTCGGACTCGCCAAGGCGCAACGGCTTCTGCCCCGCGTCGTCGGCGACGACCGGCGCATCGCCGAGATCACCGCCGAGGCGTCCGAACAACTCGGCGTCCCGGCCGGCCTCCCGGTCGTCATGGCGCCCTACGACATCGCCGCCACCGCCCGCGGCATCGGCGTCGTCAACCCGGGCCAGGCCTGCGCCGTCCTCGGCACCACCCTCTGCGTCGAGGCGGTCCGCACTGCCGTCGACACCAGCGGCGAGCCCAGCGGCGTCAACATCGCCTACCGGGGCCGCGAACGCGTCCTGCGCGCCTTCCCCACCCTGTCCGGTACGGAGGTGCTCAACTGGACCGCCGACACCCTCGGCCTGCCCGGCCCCAAGGAACTGGTGGACCTCGCCATGCAAGCCCCGCCCGGCGCCGCGGACCTGGGCTTCCTGCCCTACCTCTCACCCGCCGGAGAGCGCGCCCCCTTCCTCGACCCGCGGGCCCGCGGCACCTTCTGGGGCCTCTCCCTGGAACACAGCCGGGCCCATGTCGCCCGCTCCGTCCTCGAAGGCCTCTCGCTCGCCGTGCGCGACTCGCTCACCGCCTCCCGTACCGAAGTGGGAGAGCTCAGGCTCTGCGGCGGCGGCGCCAACAGCGACGACTGGTGCCGGCTGATCGCCGACGTCACCGGCGTGCCCACCGCCCGTTCCACCGACACCGAACTCGGCGCCAAGGGCGCCTTCCTGACCGGTCTGGTCCTCACCGGCGCCGAGTCGAGCATGCACCGGGCCGCCGACACGTACGTGCACATGAGCGGGCACTGGGAGCCCGACCCGGAACGATCCGCGCTGTACGCCGACCGCTACGACTCCTTCGTGAACTGGCGTGAAATGGCCCGCAGTTCGGGCTGGCAGCCGCACCCCGCACCCGCCCCCGGCGAGGAGGCCGCCCGATGAGCAGCACCCCCTCCGACGGCGTGACCCTCGGCCTCGACCTGGGCACGCAGAGCGCCCGTGCCGTCGCCGTCGACGCCCACGGCACCGTCGTCTCCGCCGCGTCCCGGCCCCTGCACAGCCGACGCGAGGGACACCGCCACGAGCAGGACCCCGAGCAGTGGTGGCAGGCCCTCGCCGAGGCCTCCCGGGAAGCCCTCCGTGCCGTCGACCCGCGGCGGGTGACCGCGCTCGCCCTCGACACCACCTCCGGCACCGTGCTCCTCGCCGACGCCGCCGGCACGCCCCTCACGCCCGGCCTCATGTACGACGACGGGCGCGCCGCCGCCGAAGCCGCCCGGGCCAACGCGGCAGGGGCCGCCCTCTTCGAACGCCTCGGCTACCGCAGCATGCAGCCGTCCTGGGCCCTGCCGAAACTGCTGTGGCTGCTGCGGCACACAGCCGCGGCCGCCACCCCCGGCACCCGGCTGCTGCACCAGGCCGACCTGATCACCTGGCGACTGGCCGGACAACAGCGGCCGACCGACGCAGGCCACGCCCTGAAGACCGGCTACGACCTGCTGCACGAGCGCTGGCCGTACGCCGAGTTCGCCGCGCTCGACGTCCCGGCCGCCCTGCTGCCCGAGGTGGCACGGCCGGGCACCGTCCTCGGCACGGTGTGCGCCGAGGCGGCCGGTACGACCGGCATCCCCGAAGGCACGGTGATCGTCGCAGGCACGACGGACGGCTGCGCCGCGCAGATCGGGGCCGGCGCACTCACCCCGGGCGCCTGGAACTCGGTCCTCGGCACCACCCTCGTCCTCAAGGGGGCAAGCCCTCATCTCGTACGCGACCCGGCGGGCGTCGTCTACTGCCACCGGGGGCCCGGCGGGCTGTGGCTGCCCGGCGGGGCCTCCAGCAGCGGGGCCGGCGTGATCAGCCGGGAGTTCCCCGGTGCGGACCTCCCCGCCCTGACCGAGGCGGCCGCACGCACGGCGCGCGCGGGGCGGGCGGGACACGCCCCGGTCGCCTACCCGCTCGTCGGCACCGGCGGCGAGCGCTTCCCGTTCCGCTCCCCGGACGCCCGCCCGTTCCTGCTGGGCGAACCGCACGGGCAGGCCGAGCTCTTCCACGCCCAACTCCTCGGCGTCGCCTGCCTGGAGCGGCTCTGCTTCGACTACCTCGACCACCTGGGCGCCCCGGTCGGCGGCCCTCTCACCCTGACCGGCGGCGGCGCCCGCAACGCGTACTGGAACCAGCTGCGGGCGGACGTCCTGGGCCGCGAGGTCGCCCTGCCGGAGCAGGCCGAGGCCGCCGTCGGCATGGCCGTCCTCGCCGCCACCCACGACGGCACCCCGCTGGAGAAGGCCGCCGCGGACCGGGTGCGCATCCGCAGGCGTCTGACCCCCGAGCCCGAGCGCACCGCCCGCTTCCTCCCCGCCTACCTGGCCCTCGTCGACGCACTCGACCGCCAGGGCAGGCTCGACGCCGAAGTGGCCGACCACGCCCGCAGAAAGGCCCTGCAGTGACCGACATCTTCCTGGTACGCCACGGCGAGACCGTGTGGCACGCCGAGAACCGCTACGCGGGACGCACCGACATCCCGCTCACAGCCCGCGGACACGACCAGGCCCACGCGCTCGCCGACTGGGCCGTCACCGCGGACCTCACCGCCGTGTGGAGTTCGCCGCTCTCCCGTGCCCGACTCACCGCGGCCCCCGCCGCGCACGCCTGCGGCCTGCCGCTCCAGGTCGACGAGCGGCTCTACGAGGTCGACTTCGGCCAGGGCGACGGACTCACCCGCGACGAGATGCGCCGGCGTTTCCCGGAGGAGCTCGACGCGTTCCTGACCGATCCGGTCGGCCACCACCTGCCCGGGGGAGAGGACCCACGGCTGGCGGCCCGGCGCGCCGCCGACTGCCTGGCGGACATCGCCCGAGCCCATCCCGAGGGCCGCGTCCTGACGGTCGCCCATTCCACCCTCGTACGTGTCCTGCTCTGCCGGGAACTGGGCATTCCCCTCTCCCGCTACCGGCAGGTCTTCCCCCAACTCCACAACGGCGCCCTGACCCACCTGCGCCTGACCGACGGGCGAGCCGCGCTGCTGCGCCTGAACGCGCCCGTCCTGTCCCTCACCCCCGCAGTCCCCTGACCGCCCACCCACAGCACCTATCCCGGCACCACCGGAGGCACCTCCCCATGACCACCACCGTCCTCGCAGCGGGCAACCACTTCATCCACCCGAAGCTGTTCGCCGACGCCGTACGCGAGGCCGCAGGCGACGCCCCACTGACCGTCCGTGAACTCCGATTCCCTTGGCCGCACACGCCGTTCGGCCCGGTCGGCGAGGTCGTCGAGGCGTCCGGCAGCGAGGACGAGATGATCGACGCGCTCCGCGGAGTCGAGGTCTGCGTCACCGAGCACGGTCCGCTCACCGAACGCATCCTGGCCCACAGCCCCGACCTGAAGCTGTTCTGCACCAGCCGCGGCGGCCCGGTCAACGTCAACCTCGAAGCCGCCACGGCCCACGGCGTCACCGTCTGCTACGCCCCGGGCCGCAACGCCACCGCCACCGCCGAACACACCCTCACCCTGCTGCTGGCCGCCGCGCGGGGCGTCGGCGACACCCACACCGACCTGCGCAAGGGAGTGTGGCGCGGCGACTACTACGACTACGACAACTGCGGCATCGAGATCGAGGGCACCACCGTCGGCCTCGTCGGCTACGGCGCCATCGGCAGCCGCGTCGCCAGGACGCTGGCCGCGATGGGCGCCCACGTCCTGGTCCACGACCCGTACGTAGCACCCGACGCGCTCACCGGAATCGCCCGACAGGTCACCCTCGACGAGTTGTTGAGCCGCTCCCGCATCGTCTCCCTGCACGCCCGGGTCACCGAGGAGACCAAGGGAATGATCGGCCGGGACCAGATCGCGGCCATGCCCCGCGGCTCGGTCCTGGTCAACTGCGCACGCGGCGCCCTTCTGGACTACGACGCCGCCTGCGACGCCCTGGAATCCGGCCAGTTGGCCGGCGCGGGCTTCGACGTCTTCCCCGAGGAGCCGCTGCCCGCCGGTTCCCGGCTGCTCACCGCACCCGGCGTCGTGCTCACCCCGCACATCGCCGGGGGCAGCCAACAGGTCGCGCACAAAGCGGCCCGCCTCGCGGCCGCGGAGGTCGGCCGCTACCTGCGCGGCGAGCGTCCCGCCCACTGCGCCAACCCCGGGGTGCTCGGCGAGCCGAAGCCCTGACGGAGCCGGACGTGCGGCGACTCGACGGAGGGCGGTCGTCAGGTGGCCACCTGGCCGGAGGCGACCGCGCAACTGCCGCAGTACGCGAGGAAGTTGAGAAGCCTGGTCGCGAACCGTCCGGGTTCGACGAGGTGGACGAAGTGCCCGTCACCCACCCACTCCTCGATCTGCACGTCCGGCATGCCGTCGAACCGCTCGCGCTCCCCGACGGTGGCGGGCCGACCGAACACCGCCAGGCAGGGGACCTGTATCAAGGCCGCCTGAGCGTCGATCCACGCCTGCAGCTCGACCGGGTCAGTGGTCAGGATCTGATCCCAGTATCCGAGTACGACGTCCTGCTCGACCCGGTGCGTGCCGAGGACGAGTGCGCGGGTCGGGTCGGGGGTGCGGTCGAGCCCGAGGCTGTTCTCGATGTTCGGCCAGACCTGGTGGAAGGCGGGGCCGCGCAGCATCGGCGCGATCTGGTGGAGCATCCGGGCGAAGGGGAGCACCTCCGTCGCCTGGTCCACCAGGGCGATGCCGCGCGTCGGGTACGCGGAGGCGTAGAGCGCTGCCACCGAGGCGCCCATGGAGTGCCCGACGACGACCGGGCGTTCGACGGCCAGTGACTCGAGGAGTCGGTGGATCTGCTCGGCCACGTCCTGCAGCCGGGTCGGTTCACCGCCGCTGCCGCCGTGTCCCGGCAGGTCGATGGCGATGCTCGTGACGGCGCCGTCCCACATGTCGATGATCGGCCGCCATGTGCGCCGGTCGAAGGTCATCCCGTGCAGCAGGACGACGGGCGTGCCCGCACCCTCGATGTCGTAGGAGAGGCCGGTCGCCGGATCGGTCACGGTTGTCATGACGCACCTCCTCGGAGGCGACTCGTCGCGATGGGGCGTGGCCCGCCTCGATGTTGCGCGCGAGTGTTTCGTATCTCTGTAACGTAACGCCGTTCCGTTATGCTCGCAATGTGGGACGCAAACGTGTGCACGGCGAGGAGACAGCCGAGGCCCTGCTGGACGCGGCGGAGCGGATCCTGGAGGCCGAGGGCCTGGAGGCGCTGACCGTACGACGGGTCGCCGAAGAGGTGGGGACCACGACGCGCGCCGTCTACACCAGCCTCGGTTCCAAGGACGCCCTGATCACCGGTCTGGGAGTACGGGGGTTCGCGCTGCTCGCGGCGGAGGTCGCGGCGCTGCCCACGACGGACGACCCCGCCGCAGACCTGATCGCGGCCGCAGTGTCGGGATTCCGGAACTGGGCCCTGGCACATCCCGCCCTGTTCCAGGTCACTTTCCAACAGCGGGCCACGGCTTCACCAGAGGTCCGCCTGCGCTTCGAACCGGCCAGGAAAGAGGCACTTGAGGTGCTCCTCGGTCTGATCCGCCGGCTGCACGGCGCCGGGGGCATCGGGGGGCGAACGGTTCAGGAAGCCGCCTGGCAGTTCAGCAGCCTGTGCGAAGGACTCGCCGCGATGGACCTCCGACTCGCGACCTCCGGATCCCAGCCGGACAGCGCGCCGATCTGGACCGACGCGCTGAGCGCACTGATCGCGGGATGGCAGCGCACGAGCGGCAGTACCCCCGCCGTGTGATGAGCCCCGCCGCACCGCAGCCCGGTGAGCGCCAATGGTCGATCCCGTAGGCGCCCGGACAGACGCGGCCGATGTCGCGCCGGTACACGTCAGGGCGGCCCAGGTTCACCCCGGCGTCCACCTGCCCCGAGGCCGCGCTCGGCGGCGAACAGCTCCCACGCGTCGAGCAGCCGCTCGCTACGTGTGCAGCGACAAGCCGGTCGCCCGAACCGCTGGCCGAGCCATCCCCGACGTCCCTCTCCGGATGCCCCATGTGAGGCGGCTGCCCAGTGGTCGGGCCGCCCCCACCCGCCGGTGCGAACGGGGGGCGCCACGCAGCGTGAGGAGGGTCAAGGGGTCGCGTACGTCTCCACGGCCTCCGTCACCTGTTCGTGGGTGAGCGGGAAGCCCGGGAAACGTGCGAGTCGGGACAGCGGGATGGCGCGCATCATCGGGCCGTTGCGGGGGTCGTCGAGGAGTGCCGCGAACCCCTCGGTCCCGAGCGCCGTGCGCAGCCAGGGGCCTGCCTCGGGGTGGGCCAGCCACTGTTCTGCCGTCGAGTGGGCGTGGAGCGGGGCAGCGGGTGCGTCGCCCGTCAGCTCGACCGTCTGCTCCAGGCGGATGTCACGTGAGGACGCGCCGACGCGCAGGCCGAACTCGCCGCCCTCGACCGTCCATCGGCCTGCCTGCTCGTGCCAGTACGCGAAGGCCCGGCGGCCCAGCGTCAGTGTCACCGGTGCGCTCTGCCCGGGTTCGAGCGTGACGCGTGCGAACGCGCGCAGTTCCTGCTCCGGGCGGTGCACGGACGCCTCGGGGTCGGTGACGTACAGCTGAACGGTTTCCGTGCCCGCCCGGTCGCCGGTGTTGGTGACGGTCAGGGCGACCTCGACCTGCGGGTCCGCGCCGTCGGCCCGCACGGTGGCGGTCAGGTCGCGGTACGCGAACGTCGTGTACGACAGGCCGTGCCCGAACGGGTAGGCCACCGGCAGGCGGTGCGCGTCGTACCAGCGGTACCCGATGTGCAGCCCCTCCGTGTAGCGGACGCGGCCGAATTCGCCGGGGAACGCGCCCACCGTCGGGTTGTTCTCGTACCGGATCGGGAGGGTCTCGGCGAGCTTGCCCGACGGGGACACCGCGCCCAGCAGCAGGTCCGCCACCGCCGCACCGCCCGCCTGGCCGAGCAGCCAGCCTTCGAGGAGTGCCGGCGCCCGGTCCTGCCAGGGCGCGAGCGTGACGGCGGACCCGTTGGACAGCACCACGACCACCCGGGGGTTGGCGTCCGCGACGGTGTGGAGCAGTTCGACCTGGTGCGCGGGCAGATCCATGTGGGCGCGGTCGAAGCCCTCCGACTCGTACGACGGGGGCAGGCCGAGGAACAGCACGACGACCTCGGCGTCGGCCGCGGCCCGTTCGGCCTCCGCGACGAGTGCGGGGGCGGCCTGCTCGGACTCGATGACGTAGCCCGGCGCGAAGGACACCTCCCGGCGGCCGTCGAGCGCGGTACGCAGCGCGTCCAGGGCGCTGTCGAGGCGGGTGGGGTTCACCTGCGACGAGCCGGATCCCTGGTAGCGGGGTGTGCGGGCGAACTCGCCGATGACCGCGACGGTGCCGCCGGAACCGGGGTCCAGGGGGAGCAGCGCGCCCTCGTTCTTGAGCAGGACGGCGCTCGCCGCGGCGGCCTCGCGGGCGAGGGCGTGGTGGGCGTCGGCGTCGAAGCCCGCGGGTGGTTCGGCGAGCGCGGGCAGCGAGCGGTCGACGAGGGTGAGGAGCCGCGTGACGGCCGAGTCGAGCTCGGCGTCGGTGAGTCGACCGGAGCCGAGCCCGGCCCGGATCGCGTCGGCGCCCGCACCGCCCGACGCGGGCATCTCCAGGTCGAGGCCCGCCGTGACGGTCGCCGCACGGTCGTCGACACCGCCCCAGTCGGACACGACGAGGCCCTCGAAGCCCCACTCGTCGCGCAGGATCTCGGTGAGGAGCTTGCGGCTCTCGGCGGCGTACGTGCCGTTGACCTTGTTGTACGAGGACATCACGGTCCACGGCTGCGCCTGGGTGACGACCGCCTCGAAGGCCGGCAGGTAGATCTCGCGCAGGGTGCGCTCGTCGATCTCGGCGGAGACCGTCATACGGTCGGTCTCCTGGTTGTTGGCGGCGAAGTGCTTCAGGGAGGCGCCGACGCCCTGGCTCTGCAGCCCGTTCACCCAGGCCGCGCCGAGCTCGCCCGCGAGGTACGGGTCCTCGGAGAAGTACTCGAAGTTCCGGCCGCACAGCGGCGAGCGCTTCATGTTGACGCCGGGCCCGAGCAGTACGGAGACCCGTTCGGCACGGCACTCCCGGCCGAGCGCCTCACCGACCCGGCCGAGGAGTTCGGTGTCCCAACTGGACGCCAGGCCCGCCGCGGGCGGGAAGCAGGTCGCGGGGACGCTGCCGAACAGGCCCAGGTGGTCGCCGTCGTCGGGCTGTTTGCGCAGGCCGTGCGGCCCGTCGGACACCATCACGGCGGGGATGCCGAGCCGTTCCACGGGCTGGGTGTGCCAGAAGTCGGAGCCGTCGAGGAGGGAGAGCTTCTCCTCGCGGGTGAGCGCGGCGAGCAGGGCGGGGATGTCGAGACGCCGGACATCGGTGGTCATGCATCAACTCCGATAGTGCAGAGGGGCGTTGGGATGCTGGGGCGTTGGGGGCGTTGGGGGCGTTGGGGGCGTTGGGGGCGTTGGGGGCGTTGGGGACGTTGGGGTGTCGGGAGTCTTGGGGACGGATGGCTGTCAGGTGCGGGCGGGGGCCCAGATGTCCCGTACCCGGCGCAGCGGGTCCCTCTCGACGCGGGCCGTGTCGCCCCACAGCATCGTTTCGCGGCCCGCGCGGCTGTAGCGGGGCCAGGACGGCCCGGGATCCTGGTCGCGTACGAAGGCGACCCACGCGGCGTGCAGGGCGTCGGCCAGGTGCTGGGGCGGGTCCTCGCCGACGGCCGCGGTGACGCCTTCGGCGTCGAGGAGGTCGAACGCGAACGGCAGATCCGTGCAGTGGAACGCCGAGCCCCTGAACTCCGGGGCGGTGCTGCCGCGGTCGAACTGGTAGAGCCAGGTGGGGCGTCCGCGTCGGGCGCGTGCTTCGGCGAGGGCGAGGGCGGGCGCGCGGAACGTGGTGTCGGTGACGGCCTGGCCCATCAGTGCGGCCGGATCGCCCGCGCGGTCCGCGTGCGTGTCGAGGAAGAGGCGGGTGCGCTGCGCGTCCAGGCCGCGGGCGGCCAGCATGCCGTGCAGGTCGGCCTCGGTGGCGCCGGGCGTGGGCAGGGCGTTGAATTCGTGGGCCGTGAAACCGGCCATCAGCGGTACGTCCGCTCCCGCGTCACCGTTGGCCAGCGCCTCGGGGACCGGCCGCGGGACCAACTCGCCGTCGGCGAAAGGTGCGAGGGCGAGCAGCGGCAGCGCTCCCCGGTCCGCTCCGGGCGCGCCGAGCGTGTCCTGGTGGGCGAGCAGCTCGGCGTCGGACAGGCCCCGGAGCGCGGCCGCCGTCGCCGGGACGCCGGTGCGGTCGGTGAACAACCGGCTGACGGCCAGGGCGGTTTCGCGGTCCTGCGGGTCCATCACGGCGCCGGACACGGAGATCGCCGCCCGGAAGAGTCCTCGCGCGGCGGGCGTGGCGAGCAGCGTCTGCACGGCGCCGCCGCCCGCCGACTGGCCGGCGACGGTCACCTGGCCGGGGTCGCCGCCGAAGCGGGAGATGCTGTCGCGGACCCATTCGAGGGCGGCGATCCAGTCGCGTACGCCCCGGTTGTCGGGCGCGTCCGGCAGGTGCAGGAAGCCCTCGATGCCGAGCCGGTAGCCGAGTGAGACGAGGACGACGCCGTCCCGGTTGAACGCGCGGCCGTCGTACCACGGGCTCGCCGCCGAACCGGCGACATAGCCGCCGCCGTGGATCCACACGAGGACCGGCAGGCGCGCCGCCGGGGCCGGGTCGGGGGTGAAGACGTTGAGGTTGAGCGTGCAGCTGCCCGGGATCGTCGGCTCCGGGATGGTGGTGACCTCGGCGAACGGCCTGCGCTGCGCGGTCGGCCCGTACGCGGTGGCATCGAGGACGTCGGCCCAGGGCGCGGGCGGCACGGGCGCCGCGAACCGGAGCTCGCCGACCGGCGGTTGAGCGTACGGGACACCGAGGAAGCGGACGCCGGTGGGCCGGCGCTCGCCGCGTACGGGGCCGTAGGGCGTGTGGACGGTGACGTGGGCGGACGGGTCGGGCATGGGGGCTCCGGGGTCAGGCGTGCGGGTTGTCGTGGGTGACGGTGCCGTGGGCTGTCGTCGCGGTCTCGACCACGGCGGCCGCTCCGAACGGCGTCAGGACGGCACCGGTGGCACCGGTGGCCGTGAGGCGGGTGCGCAGGAGGGACGGCATGTGCGGGTTCCTTCGCTTGCGGGTGGGACCGGGGGCGGAGACAGCGGGGCAGGGTTGGGTGCTCCGCCCCCGGGGAATGGGGGTGGGCCGGTCGTTCAGAGGTGCAGGCCGGCCCCGTAGGGGAAGAGCGGGTCCGCGGTGTCGTGCGGAACGTCCGGGCGTGAGGCCTCGACCGCGGTCATGGAGCGCGGCAGTTCGAACGGCAGCCGACCCTCCGGCCGGGCGCGGCCGAAGGCCACGTCGAGCAGGGCTTCGTCGCTCGCTCCGTAGTCGGCGACGAGCGCGGCGGCCCGCTCGGCGACCTCCGGGACGACAGCGGCGCGTTCGAGGTTCAGGAACACCACCGTCGGCACCGTGTCGAGCAACTTCAGGATCGGGTCGAGCTCTTCGGGGGTGAAGTCGAGCCGGCCGGAGTGGAAGAGCGCCTCGAAGCGGTTCCCCCGCTCCTCGTACGGGGTGTGCAGGCGCAGCACGGCGAGATCGGCGTCGGCCGGGTCGCCGACGACTTCTCCGTACCCGCCGGCGGCGACGGCACCCACCCCCTCGACGTACAGCTTCGGGCGTTCCGCGCCCACGGGAAGGGTCTGGTCGCGGTTGACGAGGACGGTGAGCGAGCGGCGCTGCGCAGCGTCGCCGACGGCGCGGAACTCGCTGCTGCCGACGATCTCCTCGGCGAGACCGGGGTCCACGTACGGGCGGTCGAAGAGGCCGAGGACGAACTTCTCGCGCAGCAGACGGCGTACGGACGTGTCGATGCGGTCCTCGGAGATCCGGCCGGAGCGGACCAGCTCGACCACGACCTCGGGGCAGGCCTCCCCGCCGAACTGGTCCACGCCCGCGTCGAGGGCCTTCGCCGCGCGTTCGGCGACGGAGAGGTGCTCGACGCCCCAGGCGCGGGCCCGGTGCAGCTCTCCGAGAACGGGCTGGTCGGTGAGCAGACCCCAGTCGGTGCAGACGATGCCGTCGAAGCCGAGCTCGTCCCGCAACAGCCCGGTGATCACGCCCTTGTTGAAACCGAAGCCGACCTCTTCCCAGCCGGTGCCGACCGGCCGGCCGTAGTACGGCATCATCTGCCTGGCCCCGGCGGCGACGGCGGCCCTGAACGGCTCCAGGTGCAGCTCGCGCAGGCCGCCCGGGTAGATCTGGTCCTTGCCGTGCGGGAAGTGCGGGTCCTCGCCGTCCTTCTGCGGGCCGCCGCCGGGGAAGTGCTTGACCATGGCGGCCACGCCGTCCGGCCCGAGCCCGTCGCCCTGCAGGCCCTTCACGTACGCCTGGACGAGCTCGCCGGTGAGCGCGGCGTCGGCGCCGAACGTGCCGGCCTGGCGGGACCAGCGGGGCTCGGTCGCCAGGTCGACCTGCGGGTGCAGGGCGACGCGCAGCCCCACGGCCAGGTACTCGCGGCGGACGATGTCGGCGAAGCGGTGCACGAGTTCGGGGTCGCGGGTCGCGGCAAGACCGGTCGGCTCGGGCCACGCAGAGAACGCCCCGGCACTGAACGACGCCCCGATGTTGGTGGTGAACGAGTGCCGGGGATCGGTGGACACGGTGACGGGGATGCCGAGCCGGGTCCCGGCCGCCGACTCCTGGAGCGCGTTGTGCCATTGAGCCAGCTGCCGGGGCCGGGCCGAGCCGAGCAGGTTGAAGTGGCTGAGCAGCTTCGTACCGATCGCGCCGCTGGTGTCGGTGGGCGCGAACGCCGCGTCACCGGCCTCGACGGGACTGCCGTCCGGGTGCAGCGCCAGCATGGTGTGGAACAGCAGCCCGGCCTTCTCCTCCAGGGTCATCCGGGCGAGCAGGTCCGCGACGCGGTCCTCCACTGCGCGAGAGGCGTCCTGGTACGGGTGGCCTTCGTTACGGGGTGCGGGAGGCATGCACAACTCCTCGTGGAGCAAGGTGAGTTGGTGAGCAGGGGGCGAGGGGGCGGGAGGTTCAGCGGACGCCGCGGATCAAGGCGACGGAGAGTGCGCCCAGGACGGTGATCACGGCGCCGACGACGAACAGCGCGCCGTAGCCGCCGAGCGAGCCGACGACCAGGGAGGCCATGAACGGCGCGATGATCTGCGGCCCTGCGTTGGCGATGTTGAGGACGCCCATGTCGCGCGCCGCATCGTCCGCGCTGGGCAGAACGAGGGTGACCAGGGCGGTGTCCACGGCCATGAAGCAGCCGAAGGACAGCCCGGCAAGCACGCTGAAGACCAGCATGCTCGCCCAGCTGGGGCTGACGACCGGAATCAGCATGCCGACCGCAGTGAACGCACAGGAAACCGCGATGAACGGCTTACGGCGGCCGATGCGGTCGGACAGAACTCCGCCGACCACCGTCGAGACCAGCATGCACACGGAGTTGACGGGGGAGATGATCGCGACGGCGTCGGCCGGGGAGAGGCCGGCGGGCAGCTCGATGTGGTCCTGCAGGATGTACAGCTGGTAGAGGACGACCGCGAAGTAGCCGAGCATCATCAGGAACCTGCCGATGAACGCCCAGCGGAAGTCGGCCGCCTTCAGCGCGGAACCGAACGCCGCGAGCTGCCGCCCGAACGACACCGCCCCGACGGCCGGCAGCCTCCGCTCCCGTACGAGCGACGTGAACAGCAGGGCCACGAGCGCGATGACCGCGCCCAGCACGAGATAGCCCGTACGCACCTCCTTCGGCACGAACGACGACGCGACCGTGACTCCGGCGATCGTGCCGACCGGCACCCCCACGCCGACCATGGCGGAGGCGAGACCGCGACGCTCCTGGGGCACCCGGTCGGGTACGACGGCCGTGATCGCGGCCTGGTAGACGTTCATCATCGCCTGCACCAGACACCAGCCGATCGTCACCAGCAGGATGCTGCGCACGGCCCCCAACAGGGCAAGCGCGCCCAGGGCGGCGATCCCGCCGCCCAGAATCCAGGGGTTGCGGCGCCGGGACCGGTCGGAGAGCAGCCCGGCGAGCGGGTTGAACAGCGTCGCGAAGACGGCGGCCGTACCGGAGACCAGCCCCAGGTTGGCGACCTTGTCCGCCGGGTCGAGCGCTTCCACCTGTACGGGCAACAGCACCTGGCCCACGCCCATGTAGACCATGTACATCGCCGTATGGCCGACGGCAAGCAGCGACAGGAGGCGGCCCGTCGTGACTGCGGCGCGTGGTCGCGGTTCCTTTTCGGGGACGGCGGATATGTGCTCGGTCTCGGATCTGGACGCGCTCATGGCCAAACTCCTCGAGGCGGCGGCTCTCGCCGGCGGGCAGGCGGAACGAACGGACGAGCGGGGGAGAGGTGCCGTCGGCGGCGGAAGCTGGACGGCGGTCGCGAAGACACCGCGCGGACGGGACCAGCACAGGTGCGTGTCGAGGGCCCCACGACGAGGGCGGCCCTTCCCCCGCCGTGTCGGCGCGCACAGGCAACCACGAAACCCGAGTAGGTAGTAGGTTTTCAAAATGTGACGTGCGTCACGCGACGGTGTGCGGTGGTGTCGCTTGGCTACTGTGACCTGCATGGACCGCACGAACAGCCGCCGCAGCCCGAGCACCCCTCGCCGGAACACGGCCAAGGCGCGCGGTACTTACGCGGTCGGCGACGAGCGCCGCCGCCGCATCCTCGACGCGGCCGTCGAGCACTTCGCACAGTGGGGCTTCCACGCGTCCTCGCTCGCCCGCATCGCCAAGGACGTCGGCGTCACCCAGGGCGGTCTGCTGCACCACTTCCGCAGCAAGGAGGACCTGCTCGTCCGCGTGCTCGAACGCAGCGAGGAACAGGACGTCGAGGAGTTCTTCGCCGCGGAGTTCACCTCGACCGCGGACGCCTTCCGGAGCCTGATCGCCCTCGCCGACTACAACAGCCGCCGCCCCGGCCGCACCAGGATGTTCAACGTCCTGCTCGGCGAGTCCTCCGAACCCGGCCACCCCGCCCACGCCTTCTTCTCCCGCCGCTACGAGCGCTTCATCGCCCAACTCGCCGCCGTACTCGGCGAATCGGTCGAAGCCGGTGAACTCCGCCCGGACGCCCCGTGCGACGCCACGGCCCGCGAGGTCTTCGCCGTCATGGACGGCATCCAGCTCCAGTGGGCCATCGCGCCGGACGACGTCGACATGGCGGAGCGCCTGCGCGCCTACCTGGACCGCCTGTACGCGTCGATCTCCGCCGCCGGCACGCCCGTACCGGCGGCGGAGAAGTCCGGCTGACGCGGGAGATCGGTGGTGCCGTCGCCCGGCTGCCGACGCCTTTGCCCCGGCGGTCGGCCCAGGCCGCGCTCGGCATCGCCACTGCCGTGTCCACGCTCAGCAGCGACATCCCCTGGGCCTTCCCTCTGCGGGCCGTCGCCGTAGGCTTCGGGGCCACCCTCGTCATCGGCACCATCGCCGGCCTCTACCCCGCCATCCGTGCCTCCCGCCTTTCACCCACCCTCGCTCTTCAACTCCGCCTGAACTCCAAAGGGAGAGCCGGAAGACGTGCGACCACTGGCGCGAACCTCCCCTTGACGGAGCGCAGTTCCCCGGCCGGGAGGGGCGAGGCCCGGGGCGGGGGCTACGTGGGCTCCGAGGAGATGCGGCGCAGTGCGAGGAGTGTCGCGTCGTCCGTGCGGTGGGAGCCGTCCAGTTCGGCGACGAGGCATTCGACGTACTCCTGGAGCGCCTGGTGCCCGGCGCCCGGGGAAGCTTCGCGCAGGCAGTGTTCGGCCGTGGCGAGGAAACGGTTCGTGTCCAGCTCGGGATCGCCGGCGCGGCGTTCGGTCAGCCCGTCCGAGTACATCAACACGATGTCGCCGACCTGGAGTTCGGCCTCCGTAGCGGTGTAGGCCGAGCCGGGCAGCACGCCGAGCGGCAGGCCCGGGCCGTCCTCGGGATCCGGGAGTTGCACGGCGCGCCCGTTCCGTACGAGGACGGGGCGGGGGTGGCCGGCGCAGGTCCAGCGCAGCAGCCCGCGCTCGGGGTGGTAGCGGGCGATGATCGCGGTGGCGGTCGACTCGGTGCCGTCGGCGCACGCCACCTCGTTGAGCCACTGCGTCAGGTGCTCGACGGGCTCCTCGGTGTAGGCCAGGCCCGCGAGCGCGTACCGCAGCTTCGCCATGAGGGTGGCCGCTTCCAGGCCGTGCCCGCGCGCGTCGCCCAGGGCGACGAGGAGGCGGCCGTCGGGCAGTTTGCGGGCCTTGTACCAGTCGCCGCCGACGCCCGCCTCGCGGGCGTCGGGACGGTACACCGCTGCCGCTTCGAGGCCGAAGGACTCCAACTCGTCCTGGAAATGCGGCAGTACGGCCTCGCGTAGGACGTCGGCGACCTCCGCGACGGCTTCGGCCCGCTCCCGTTGGCGGCGCGCCTCGCGCTCGGCACGCTCGGCCGCCTCGCGGCGCCGCCGGTCCGCGGTGACGTCGGTGAGGACCGCGCGCAGCGCCCACACGAGGCTGCCCGGAGCGATGCGTACGGGTTCGGCGACCAGGCGGAACACGCGCTTGCTGCGGCGCAGGCGCAGCTCGCACTCGGTGGTCCGCTTGCGCAGGATGACGTCGTACAGGGTCTGGTACAGGTCCGGCAGGCTGTCGGGCGCGACCTCGGCGGCCAGGTCGGACAGGCTGGGCACCGGGGCGTCGTCCGCCAGGCGCAGCACCCGTCGGAATCCGCGGGACGGTGTCACGCCGTGGTCGCCGAGGTTCCACTCCGCCCAGCAGGTGTGCACCAGTTGCTGCGCCGCGGCCGCCATGCCCAGGCGGCTGCCGCGCTCCCAGGTGAGCAGGAACTGCTCACCGCACGGGGCGATGCGTACCTCGTCGTTGACCCGTACGGGCCCGGCGTCGGTGTCGAGGAACCATTCCACCGTTTCCGGGCCTTGAGGCGTGCCCTCGTGGAACGCCCGGGTCAGCATGCGGGGGATCGCCGTGCGGGTCAGCGTGGGAAACCGCTCGAACAGCGAAACGGGACCGGTCCACCTGGGCACGGCACCCGGCGGGATCAGCGTGCTCGCGATCTTGCGGGCGGCCGCGTTCTGGGTGACGTACACCGCGTCCCGCAGGCCGCCGTCGCCGTCGAACACCGGGGTCACCAGCAGGGCGGCCACGGGGAAGGCGTCGAGCACCTCCTGCGCGGACGGCGACGGCGACGGCGACGGCATGGGTGCGGCCGACGCGGCCGGACCCGCGGGCCGGGCAGGCCGGGCAGGCCGGGCATCGCGTTGGAGCTCCGCGTACGCCCTGACCCGTCGCCGCTGCGCCTCCAGCAACTCCTGGATCGCCTGCAGCCCGAGACGGGAGCGCGGGTCGCCCATGGAGGACGGCTCGTCCATGCGTATCTCGGCCCTTCCGGGTACGGGGCGAAGTACTGAGCAGCTTCGATTAGGCGCCCGGGGAAGGCCAGTGGGAGTACGCCAGGTGATGGCGTCCGACGGCAGGAGCGGGGCGCCGCAGAGGCACCGCTGACGGGCGGAGACGTGGCAGTCCGGCGGGAAAGTGATGCCTCGCACAGGGGCGGCCCGTGGCCGAGGTGCGCGTGTTAGCGTCCGCGCGTGATCTCCCCGGCCGTGGGCCTACCTCAACCTGATGCACGCGTCGCCCCAGCCGGCGGCGGTGGCCTGCTCGACCGTCTCGACTTGTTCGGCGACGCCTTCGTACGCGATCCGCACCCGTGGCTCGACCTGCTGCGCGCCGAAGCGCCGGTCCACCACGACGCAGGCACGGGCCTGTGGCTCGTCAGCCGCCATCGGGACGTACGCCGGGTCCTCCTCGACCCCGAGCTCTTCCTGCCCGACAACGCCCAGGACGCCGTCACCCCGTTGCCGGTGGCCGCGCTGCGGGTGCTGGCCAGGGCCGGTTTCCAGCTTCCGCCCGCGCTCGCCAACAACGGCACCGACAGCCATCCGCAGCTGCGCCAGGTGGTCGCGCGCTTCTTCGGCCCCCGTCGCGTCGCCGCGGCCGTACCGACGATGGAGCGGATCGCCGAGGAGCTGCTGCGTACGGCCCGGGCGCAGCTCGACGCCGGCGGTACGTGCGACCTGTTCCCGTCCTACGCGCAGGTCCTGCCCTGCCGGGTCCTGATGGACCTGCTCGGTATCGAGGGCATCGAACCGGCCACGCTGATCCGCTGGAGCGATGCCGCCCTGGAGTTGTTCTGGGGCAGCCCCAGGGCCCAACGGCAGCTCGAACTGGCGGAACTGGTCGGCGAGTTCCACGCCTGGCTGACTGAGACCGTACGGTCCACCCCGGCCGCGTCCGACTCGCTGATCGGAGAACTCGTCCGCCATCGTCTGCCCGACGGAGAGCGCCTGGATCCGAAGACGGTCGTCAGCGCGTGCTTCTTCGTCTTCATCGCCGGGCAGTCGACCACCGGCCAGCTCATCGCCACCGTGCTGCGCCGTGCGCTCGCCGAGCCTGGCCTGTGGCCGCGCGCAGCCCACGAGGCAGGCGGGGCGGAGCGGTGGGTGGAGGAGGTGCTGCGGCGCGAACCTCCGGTGACCACCTGGCGGCGGGTGACGGCGCAGCCGGTGGACGTGGGCGGGGTGCGGCTGCCCGCGGGGGCACAGCTCCTCCTGATGCTCATGGGCACCGGCTCGGACCCGGAGGTCTTCGACGAGCCGGACCAGATGTGTCCGCACCGGCCGAACGCCCGCCGTCACCTCGCCTTCGGCATCGGCAACCACCTTTGCCCGGGCGCATCCCTCGCCCGAGCGGAAGCGGCGGTGGCTCTCCGGACGGCGGCCCGCGTCCTGCCCCGGGTGGGACCGGCGGCCCACGCCCCTGAGCCGCCGATGCTCGGCCTGCTGTCCTTCCGCGCGCCGCTGCAAGTCGTGGTATCCGACCGCTGATCTGCGGTGTTCGTTCTTGCGCTTGGGGGTGCGTGGTTCTCGGGGCGGGCGGGCGAGGCGACCGCACCGCACGGCTCAACTTGCGGCTGCTGGCGGCGAGTTCGACGACGCCCGGTCAGTCAGTGCCTTCGACGATGCGGAAGTCGCGCTCGACGCCGTCGGAGAGGGCGGCCAGCGCCTCCTGGTAGGCCGCACTCTCGCGCGCTGCGACGGCCTGCTCGAAGCTGTCGAACTCGATCAGGATGGTGCGCTCGGCGATCCCGGCGTCATGTGCCACGACTCGACTGTCGCGGGCGGCGAGGAGTCGACCGCCCGCGGCCTCGACGGCCGGACCGGCCAGCTTGTCGTAGGCGGCCAGCTTCTCGGGGTCGGAAATGGTGCGGTAGGAGCTGACCCAGTAGCCCTTGGGCATGGAACCTCCAGTGTCGGGGGGAGTGCATCCGGTTTACGGGTTGGCCGCAGGCGAGCGTCGGCGCGAGTGGCTCGTGCGGCACACCCGGCGGCTTCATCGGCGGAGCGCCCGGTCGGCGTCGGCGGTGCAGGCGTGGTGAGTGGTTCGATGCGTGGCGTCCCGGCACCTCCTGCTTCGACTTTCGCATCACTATGCTGCTTCGAGAATCGAAGCGCAAGGAGTGAGTATGGAAGCCAGAGCGCCACGCCCGGGTGTGCCGGTACGGGGTTCCGAATCGGGTCGTCCGGTGATGGCCGCACTCGACCTGCTCGGACGGCGTTGGACGATGCGGATCCTGTGGGAACTCCGTCAAGCTCCGGCCGGCTTCCGCGAGTTGCAGCGCCGATGCGAGCGCATGTCCTCCAGCGTGCTCAGTACCCGGATCGAGGAACTGTCCGGCGCCCGCCTGCTCGCCCTGGGCAGCGACGGCTACCACCTCACCCCGCTCGGCCAGGATCTCTGCGAGGCGCTGAGCCCGCTGGACGCCTGGAGTCGACGCTGGGCCGAGGAACTGGGGCCCGCGACGACAGGAGAGCTGGAATGACACCGGGTGGCTGGTCCGATCACGGCAGCGGTGCCGTCCTGGACAGTCTCTCTGTCGCGCACGGTCTGATCAACGCAGAGGCGAGCTTGTCCTGATGCTCAGCCGCAGTCGGCTGATTCGGGCTGTGGCGGCTGTGGACCGGGGTGGCTCCGCCCGCTGACCAGGGGCCGCGTGACCGAGGGCCCCGTGACCAAGGGCCGCGTGACCAAGGGCCGTGTGACCAGGGTCCATGCGTCGATGTCCCGATAGCGCCGCGGGCCCGCGTGGCCTCTTACGGTGCTGCCGACCAGGTGGAGGCGTTCCGTCTGCCACGGGCGTCCGGTGAAGCCGTCGAGGGCGGCGGCCACCGCGGTGACGGACGTGGTGTCGTTGCGGCGGGCGCGGGCCAGCGTGAGGTGGGGGCGGAGCGGGCGCTCGACGAACGTGACGCCGCAGTGCCTGACCCGGGCTCGTACGGCTTCGGCCAGCTCGTGCAGTCGGTCGAGGTCGCCTCCGATGCCGCTCCACAGCACGCGCTCGTCGAAGTGCCCGCCCCCGAGCAGGGCCAGTTCGAGGGAGGGGCGGGCAGCGGCGAGGTCGGCGAGGGGTGCCCGGAGCCGCTGGACGGTGTGCACCGGCAGCTCGCCGAGGAAGGCCAGGGTGATGTGCCAGTCCTCGATGCGGTTCCAACGCAGCTCGGGGTGGGCGGCGTAGGCCGGGCTCAGCGCCTGCGCCAGCTCGTTCTTCGCCTCGTCGGGCGGCGCGAGGGCGATGAAGGCGTGCTGGGTGGGGGCCTCGTCGTGCGGTGCGGTCACGGGGTCTTCTTACCTCATGGGGGCACCGACGCAGGTGGACGGCCGCACCATCACCCCAACTCCCTTCGGGGTAGCCGGAGTTGTCCCGATGCGCCGCCCCACGCCGCAGCGGGCCGTCGACGGTCGCGTCCCCGCCTGCGGCTCAGCCCTGACCGTTGAGCCACTGAGCGAGAACGGCCGCTTCGCTGTGACTCGCGTCCTTGGTGGCCGTGAGGAGGGTGACCTTTCCCTGGGCGGCCAGGGTGCGCAGTTCGTCTACGGCGTCGGGATCCGCCGGGTCCTCCAGTTCGGCGACGTAGCGGCGACGGAACTCCTCGAAGCGCTCGGGGTCGTGGTGGTACCAGCGGCGCAACTCGGTGGACGGCGCGACGCCCTTGGCCCAGTCGTCCAGGTCGGCCTTCTCCTTGCTCACTCCGCGTGGCCAGAGGCGGTCCACCAGAATGCGCTTGCCGTCCTGCGGCGACGGATCCTCGTAGATTCTGCGGTACGCGACGTTCTGGGTTTTCTGAGCCATTGCGTGCCCTTGTTCGGCTCGGCAGCAGGGGGCAGAGTTCCGCACCCCCAGGCTCGCTGGACCGGGCGTTGATCGCCAGCCGGTGAGCAGGGGCAGGGCGTGCAGTGCGTACAGCAGACGCCCGGCACGTCACCTCGTGTCACGTCGTAGTCGCGAGTTCCCCACCGCCCTCCGTCCGCTCGACGCGCTGAGCCGCGGCTTGCCGCATAGCGTGGTCCGTATGAGTACCTGGCTGCCTGTCTCCGCGGTGCCGCGGCTCGGTGTCGCGGTGGCCGTCGGAGTGGTGGTGGGCGTGGTCGTCGGCGTGACGACCGGGCCTCTGCTCGCGGTACTAGCCGCGATCGCCGCGACCGAGCTGGTGTTCGCGGCGGCGGGCTGGACCGTGCTGTGGCCGATGGACGCGCACGCCACCCGGGCCAACGCGCGGCGCGAGGACTTCCGCCCGGTCACCGACGAGCTGGTGGTCGTCGGAACGGCGTCGAGCGGACTCGTCGCGATCGTGCTGCTTCTGCTGCTCGGCGATTCCGGCGACAGCCACGCCGCGGCGGCCGTCGCGCTGGCCGGCGTGTTCATGTCCTGGGCCGCGCTGCACCTCATGTACGCGACGCGGTACGCGTACATCTACTACGACTCCGGCGGCGGCATCGACTTCAACTCGAAGGAGCCGCCCACGTACCGGGACTTCCTGTACTTCAGCTACAACCTCGGCATGACCTACCAGGTCTCCGACACGAACGTCTCGACGACCAGGATCCGCGCCGTGGTGCTCCGGCACTCGGTCCTGTCGTACGTGTTCGGGACCGGCATTCTGGCGACCGCCATCAACCTCGTCATGGGCATCGTCACCGGCTGAACCCCTACCGTCAGGAGCGGAAGTGAACGGAAACCCCGAGCCGATCAGCGCCGAGGCCCGCCGCGCCCTCGAAGAGGAGAGGGCCGGCCTGCGCGCCGAGCGGGAGTTGGTCGCGAAGACCCTGCAGACGCCGCAGGAGGTCGGCGACCGTGCCGACGAGGCGGACGAGTTGCAGCGCTCGAACGACCTGAAGCACCTCGACGCGCGCATCGACGAGATCACCGTACGGCTGCAGCAGGCGGACCTCGCGGGCGCCGCGGACACCGAGGAGGTCGGCGTCGGGAGCACCGTCACCGTGAGGTTCGCGGACGGCGCGACGCAGACCATGCACATCGGTGAAGTCGCCGAAGCCCTGGACCCCGACATGGTCACGGCCGACAGCCCGCTGGGCAAGGCCCTGCTCGGCAGCCGCCCCGGCGACAGCGTCGAGTACAGGACTCCGGGCGGCCGGGCCGAAGCCGTCGTCGTGTCGATCGGCGAGTCCCCGAGCGGCAGTTAGTACGGGCCGGGCCAGGGCGCCTTTCCAGCGCCGGACGGGGTTCACATGGCTGATCGAAACGCAGCGGGCGGCAGGCCGGGGCACACGGGGAGCACCGCTCTCGGCAAGCTGATCGCGTGGGTCGAGACGCAGCTTCCGCAGCTGACCGACGACGTGGACGCTACGGTCCGCGAGCGGATCCAGCTCTACCGCGACGACGACATTGTGCCGCCGGACGACCTTCATCGTTCCATCGCACTGAATCTCCGCTTCGTCGTCCGCGGGCTCGCCGCGCCGGACGCCACCCCGGACGTGACGGCGCCTTCCGAGACCGGCCGACGCCGCGCCCACCAAAGCGCCCCCCTGCCCGAAGTGCTGCGCTGCTACCGCATCGCCTGCGCCATGCTCTGGGACCTCCTCCTCGACCGCGCACGCGCCGACGGCCGCCCGGAGGTCCTCGACGCGCTGGTGGACTCGTCGAGCACCCTGTGGCGGCTGTCCGACGAACACGCCCTGGCGCTCACCGAGGCGTACCGCGCGGCCACGGCGGACATGCTGACCGCGCAGCAGCGACGGCGTTCCGCCCTGGTCGAGGCCCTGTTCACGGGCGGACTGGTGCCCGAGGCAAGCGCTTGGGAGGTCGGCAAGCTCCTCGGCCTGCCACTCGACACCGACCTGATGGTGGTGGCCGCCGAGACCGCCGGCTTGGCCGAGGAGAGCCTCGTCGGCGTCGAACGCGTCCTGGGGCAGGTGGGCATCGTGTCGGCCTGGCAGCTGACTCCCCACCTCCAGGCGGGAGTTGTCGCCCTGCGCGAGGACCAGCGCGACATGGTGCTCACGCTGCTCGACGCGACAGCCGCCGCCCGCACCGGCGTGAGCCCGCTGTACTCGTCCCTCTCGGAGACGCCCCGCGCCCTGCACCTCGCCCGTTCGGCGCTCGCCGAGATCCCCGTGGGCGAGGTCGAGGTACGCAGCTTCAGCCTGAGCCCGCTCGCCGCGCTCATCGCGTACGACCGGGACGAGGGCCGTCGACTCGCGCGGGAAGTCCTCGGCCGGGTGCTGGACCTGCCTCAGGAGGACCGCGACCCTCTGGTGCGCACACTCCGGGCCTTCGTCGACCACTCCGGCTCCACGGACCGCGCCGCCGCGGTGCTGCACTGCCACCCCAACACGGTGCGGTACCGCCTCAACCGCATCCGCGAACTCACCGGCCGCTCACTCACCGAGCCGAGAGAACTCGCCGAACTGGTCGCCGCGGTGGACGCCTTGACCTTGGGACCGTCTGGTCGTTCCTGACGTGGGGCCGTTCCTCGCGGCCGAGGCGTTCCTGACGTACGAGCGTCCGTCGCGGCAGCTCATGCTCGGCGATCGCGCCTCGACTGCCGAGCCGCGTCGGCGAACGCCTCGTCGAGTGCGACCAACAAGTCGGCCGTCGTCGCGAAAAGCGTTCTCTCCCGGGAGTCGGTCACGGACGCCGATTCGGCACGCAATTGCAGGGCCAGTTCCTGCATGCGGGCCCGCGCCCGGGGGGGGCGTCGGGCCCGGGCCTCCGGCCCCCTTGTCGGCCCGCACAAGGAGCGTTGTTCTCCCGGCCAGAATTCCGTACGTATGGATCTTCGCGGCCGGTTTTGTGCGCACGCACGCGTCGTTCAGTGGGGGAGTTGCTGCAGAAACTCCGCCACGGAGACGGCAGGTCCCCGCGCGAACCCCTCCACCGCCTCGGCGACGCGGATGTCCTTTCCGTCGAAGCGCACGACGGGCGTCTCCAGAACCTTCAGGGAGGGAAAGGCGGCGACGGTGGTTCCGGCCCAATCCATGTACGTGTCGTCCGTGACCTTGCCGTCGAACTCCTCCGACCTGAGGCCGTCGACCTTGCTCGCCAGGTCAAGCAGGACCGAGGTCTCGGAGAACCGGTCGAACCCCGGCGGATACGGCTGTGCTTCGAGCAGCACGGCCAGATATTCGACGAACTGCCTTTGGCCCATGTCGCTCGCCGCACCCAGCGCGGCGAGTCCACGCACCGAACCGGAACCTCCGACCGTGTCGTCCATCAACGCGGCGAAATGGAATTCGATGACGTAACGGCCTTCGTCCGCGCCTTTACGCATCGTGTTCAAAAGCCCCACCGCCACGTTGTGGCTCGATCTGTCACGCAGGTCGAGAAAGAACTCCAGTGTGTGCGGGTGGTTCGGATCCCCGTAGTACACGGTGGTTCCGTCAATTCCATTTGTGTGTGCTGGATTCATGAATCGAAGGTGTCACATCCTGGTGGCGCCTACGACTGGACGTATCCCGAGGCCCGGCCCGCTCGGCGATGCTCCGGCAGCCGCAGGCCTCCTGTCGGCAGGCGGGGTCTACGCTGTGGCTCGCGGCCGTCACACCGCTGTCTCATGCCGGGAGGGCACATGCAACGCGGTGAAGTCTGGTGGGTCGATTTCGACGAGCGACGCCCGGTCGTGCTGCTCTCCGACGAGGAGTCGTCCGGGTTCCAGGCGATGCAGGTCGTCGCGCCGGCGGGCGTCGACATGAGCGGCCTGGGCGTCGAAGTGGCCGTAGGAGCCCCGGAAGGACTGCCTTTCGACGGCGTGCTGCGGTTCGCGTTCCCGCGTCCCGGCCTCACCCCGTGCACATGGCTGACCACCGTGGCCCGGGACGACCTGATCGAGCGGGCGGGCGTGTTGTCCTCCGGGAAGCTCAGCGAGGTCGAAGCAGCCCTCCTTGCCGCTGGAGAGAGCAGGGAGTGGACGCCGATGACGGCTGCCAGGATCAGCGAGATCAAGAACGCCCGCCGTCTCGGAGGGCTCGACTGAAGTGATCGTTTGCTGAGGTTGCGGGGGCAGGGGTGTCGGGATTCAGTGAGGAAAACGAGCCTCTGCACCTGGAGCTGTCATGTCGATGTCTTCCTTCGGTTTCGGTTCCTCCGACCCGTTCAGTGAGATGTTCAACCGGTTCTTCGGGATGTCGCCGCAGTCGTCGCCGCCGGCGGTGCAGCGGGTGCCGATCGGGCGGTTGCTGACGGAGTCGTCGCAGGAGCTGCTGAACCTGGCGGCGCAGCGCGCGGCGGACGACGGTACGTCGGACCTCGATACGGAACACCTCCTGTGGGCCTGCACGCAGGTGGACCCGGCGCGGTCCCTGCTCGCCCAGGCCGGGGTGGACCCGCAGGCGCTGGGCGAGCGGATCGCGAAGGTGTTGCCGCGCGAGTCCGGGCTGCCCTCGGCGGAACCCGGCCTGACGCCCGCCGCGAAGCGCACGCTCGGCAACGCGTACGCGCTGTCGCAGCAGGCGGGCGTCTCGTACATCGGGCCCGAGCACATCCTGGGCGCGCTCGTCGGGGACGCGGATTCGGGAGCGGGCCGGTTCCTGAGCGCCGAGGACGTGGACCCGCGGAAGCTGCGAGGCGTGGCGGAGCAGGCGGCCCGAGCCGAGGGAGGAGCCCAGGCGGGGGCCAAGCCGGCCGCGACGACGCTGGACGAGTACGGGCGTGACCTGACCGAGGAGGCGAAGGCGGGCAAGCTCGACCCGGTGGTGGGCCGGTCGGAGGAGATCGAGCAGACCGTCGAGATCCTCTCCCGGCGCTCGAAGAACAACCCCGTCCTGATCGGGGAACCCGGCGTCGGCAAGACCGCGATCGTCGAAGGCCTCGCGCAGCGGATCGTGGCGGGCGAGGTGCCGGAGACGCTGAAGGACAAGCGGGTCGTGTCCCTCGACCTGTCCGGGATGGTGGCCGGGGCCCAGTACCGGGGGCAGTTCGAGGAGCGGTTGAAGAAGGTCATCGAGGACGTGCAGGAGGCGGGCGGGGACATCATCCTGTTCATCGACGAGCTGCACACCGTCGTCGGCGCGGGCGCGACCGGCGAGGGCTCGATGGACGCGGGCAACATGCTCAAACCCGCCCTGGCGCGCGGTGAGTTGCATGTGGTCGGGGCGACGACGATCGACGAGTACCGCAAGCACATCGAGAAGGACGCCGCCCTGGAACGCCGCTTCCAGCCCGTCCTGATCCCCGAGCCGACCGTCGAGGAGACGATCCAGATCCTCGAAGGACTCCGGGACGCGTACGAGGCGCACCACCAAGTCCGTTTCGAGGACGGGGCGTTGGCGGCCGCGGCCGAACTCTCCGACCGGTACGTGAGCGACCGGTTCCTGCCGGACAAGGCCATCGACCTCATGGACCAGGCGGGCGCGAGGGTCCGGCTGCGCAGCGCGGGCCGCTCCACCGAAGTCGTCTCGCGCGAGGACCGTATCGCCAAGCTCAAGCGGGAGAAGGACCAGGCCATCGCGGCCGAGGACTACGACAAGGCGGGGCAGCTGAAGCAGGAAATCGCCGAAGTCGAGGGCGAGTTGGCGGGCATCGAGGAGCGCCGCGAAGGGGTCGTGTCGGTCACGGCGAAGGACATCGCCGACGTCGTGTCCCGTCGTACGGGCATCCCGGTCGCGCAGCTCACCACCAGCGAGAAAGAGCGGCTGCTGAAGCTGGAGGAGGAGATGCACGCCCGCATCGTCGGGCAGGACGAGGCGGTCACCGCGGTCTCCGAGGCCGTACGGCGCAACCGCGCGGGCATGGGCGACCCGAACCGGCCCGTCGGCTCGTTCCTGTTCCTCGGCCCGACCGGCGTCGGCAAGACCGAACTGGCCAAGACGCTCGCGGAGTTGCTGTTCGGCGACGAGGACCGCATGGTCCGCTTCGACATGAGCGAGTTCCAGGAGAAGCACACCGTCGCCCGGCTGGTCGGTGCGCCTCCCGGATACGTCGGCTACGAGGAGGCCGGCCAGCTCACCGAGAAGGTGCGGCGGCACCCGTACAGCGTGGTGCTGTTCGACGAGGTCGAGAAGGCCCACCCGGACGTGTTCAACACGCTCCTGCAGATCCTCGACGACGGTCGGCTCACCGACGGGCAGGGGCGCACGGTCGACTTCCGGCACTGCGTCGTCATCATGACGTCCAACATCGGCGCGCACCGCATCCTCGCCCACGAAGGCGACGCCGCCGAGCTGAAGGACGAGCTGATGGAGGACCTGCGGGGCAGGTTCCTGCCGGAGTTCCTCAACCGGATCGACGACATCATCGTCTTCCACAGCCTCACCGAGGACGACCTCACCGAGATCGTCGACCACCTGCTGCAGCGCAGTGAACGGCGCGTCCACGCACAGGGGTTGAAGCTGGAGGTCACGGAGGCCGCGAAGAAACTCCTCGTGGCGCACGGCTACCAGCCCGAGTTCGGCGCACGCCCCCTGCGCCGCACCATCCAGACCGAACTCGACAACCGCATCGCGTCCCTCCTCCTCGGCGGAGAGGCCGACCCGGGCGACACGATCGTCGCGGACGTCAAGGACGACACCCTGCACTGCACCATCCGCCGACCGGACAAGGACGAGACACCCCAGCCCGAGCAGGCCGCGGACGACGGGGACACGTCCGACACCGAGGAGAAGTGATGGGACACCACAAGACCAACCGCGAAGTCGAAGGAAACCCCGACACCCGGCACGGCGGCGGGATGCCCCGACGACCCGACGAGGTCGAACTCGAACGGCGCACCCAGGAGGACCGACGCGACCTCGGACTGAACCCCGACGCCGGACCGAGCGCGGAAGCCCAGTACGAGGAGGCGCAGGCCGCCGTCGACCGGGCGGTGGAGCGCGGCGAGGACAAGTCGGCGGACACCACGAGCTAGCGGGCCACGTGCAGCCGTTCGAGCAGCGCGTACGCGTGTTGCTCGGCGGCTGCCAGCTCGGTGGGGTCGACGCCCGCGGGCCACAGCTCGCCCGCCGCCGCGTCGTCGGCCTCGCGCAGCTCCACCACGGCGGCCACCAGGCGCAGTTGGACCGTGGGCAGGCCGGGGCCCGAGCGGTCCGCCAGCCAACGCTCCGCCGCCGCGGCCGCCTCCGTGCACGCGGCCAGCGCGCGGGCGGCCCTGACCGCCGAGTGGCCGTGCACGACCAGCAGCGCGCAGAGCAGTCCGACGACGATCCCGTCGACGCTGCCGACGACGCGGGCGTACACGAGTTGTCCCGCCGGGGCCGGCGCGGCCAGGTCGCTGAGGAGCAGCGCCAGCGGTGTGAGGAAGACGACGCCGAGTCCGTAGTTGCGGGCGACGTAGTACTCGAGGAGGAACTCCAGGAGTACGACGACCAGAGCGAGCGTCACCGGCGCGAGGTCCACGGCCAGGACACCGAGGGCGATGAGCAACCCGACGAGCGTGCCCAACGTCCGCTGGACAGCCCGCTCGACCGTGGTCCGCAGATTGACGGAGTGCAGCACGGCCGCCGCCGACACCGAAGCCCAGTAGCCGTGTTCCAGGTCGAGGGCCGCGGCCAGACCGCCCGCCGCGCCCGTGCCCAGCACCATCCGCAGGGCGGGCACGGCGAGGACGGCGGCCTTCCGGTGCGGTTCGCCGTGGTACCGGCCCACGAGGAGGTCCGCGGCGCGATGCGTGACCCGGGCCGCCTGCGACGGGTGCAGGGGATCGGTGCTGCCGCGGTGCTCCTGGTGCAGGAACGGCAGCTCGGTCAGCAGCGGGGGAAGCTTCCTGCGCCGCCGCGTGAGCAGCCGAGCCTGACGCCGCAAGTGGTGTGCCGTGTCGAGGAGATGACGCGGCGAGTCGTGCCCCGAACCGATCAGCAACGCCCACGACAGGTCGGTGAGACGTACGAACAGTCCGGTGCGGTCCGCCTGCCGGGGCTCGGTGGGCGGCCTGAGCCCGAGCGAGTGGTAGGCCTGCAGGACCGCGACGGTCGTCCGCTGCCGGACCTGCCGCACCTGCTGGACGCCTCCCCCGGCGGCCGTCGCCTCCAGGAGTACGGCGAGTTCCTGGAGCGCGTTGGCCACGGCGAACCGCTGGGGACGGTCCGGATGCACGAGCCACCCGGACACGCCGAACACCCACGCGGCAGCGGCACCCGCAGCGGCCAGCCCCGTCTGCACCGGCACCTCGGACCAGGCCGCCGGGCTGTTGGCCGCCACGGCGAACGAGAACAGCAGCAGCACCGCGCCGAGCCCGCTCAGCCGTGCCGCGTCGCACGCGAACTTCGACAGCCCGGCGACGAGCGCCGTCCCCGCGACCACGGCGATCTCACCGGCCCCGCCCTCCCAGGGCCGTGCCCACACCGCGAACGCCGAGCCGCAGCCGACGCTCGCGGTCATGGCCACGGCCACCAGCGCGAGCACGCGGGCACGGCGCGGATACGGCAGGTTCCGCCCGAACGTGGTCGTGAACGACCCCAACATCGCGTACACCGCGAGATCGGGCCGCCCCGCCTGCGCCACCGGCAACGCCACCACGCCCATCGCCAGAGCGGCCCGTACGGCGAAGAACAGCGCACCGTCCACCCGGTGCACCGTGAAGACCCCGCGGGGCGCGAGCACGCGCGTGGCGCCCGCCACGGCAGGCCGCCAACCACCCTTGGACCGGGCGGACGAGGAGCGGTTCAGGGGAGGCATGGTCGGGATCACCATTCGTGATGAGCGGTTCCTGGCGGTGGCGTGGCAGTGGCGGTGGTGGCAGTGCGGATCGGCGGTCTGAAGGTCGCCGCCGAGGTGTGGTCAGCTTCACCGCATTCGCAGAAACGGTCAAAGTGGTAGTTCCGAACATGCGATAGGCGAGGGCGATCAACGAGGCCGCGCCTCGCGCACGCCGACAACCGCCACCGCTACCGCTACCGCCTCCGCCTCCGCCGGCCTAGGCCAGGCCGGGGCCGTGCGGCAGGCGTTCCAGCGTGGACGCGATGTCGGTGTCCCGGGCGATCCCGGTGAGCGCACGCGCGAGTGCGGACTCCGGCTCGCGTGCGAGCGTGACGAGCCCGACGGGCACACTCCGCGTCGGTTCGGCCATGGGCACGGCACACATGCCGTACGGGACGCCGAAGACGTGCAGCCAGGTCTGCGGCACGATACTCGCCCACCGTCCGGCCCTGACCTGGGCGAAGAGCGCGGCGACCGAGTCGGTCTCGATGCGTGGCGAGGGCAGCACCCCGGCCTCGGCGAACTGGGCGTCCAGGACCTGCCGTCCCGCCATCTCCGGGCCGAGGAGGCACAGGGGCAGCTGCGCGGCGTCCTCCCAGGCGACCGTCGCCCGGTGTGCGAGCCGGTCCGAGGCGTCGCTGAGCAGCACGTACCGCTCCTCGTACAGCGGGACCGTGCGGAAGGCGGCCGGCAACTCCTGGTGGAGGTAGGTGACTCCGGCGTCGATCTCGAAGCTCTGCAGCCGGCGGAGGATCTCGTCGGACGTCAGGTCGGCGGCCACCTCGACGAACACCAGCGGGTGCGCGGTGCAGAACGGCGCGGTGAGCTGGGCGACGGCCCCGGAGGCGGTCGGCACGGCGCCGATGCGGAGCTTGCCGCTCAACCCGGTGCGCAGGGCGCCGACTTCGCTCTTCATGGCGTCCCGGTCGGCGAGGATCCGCTGCGCCCAGACGACGATGCGTTCGCCTTCGGGGGTGAGGCCCTCGTACTTGTGGCCGCGCCGCACCAGCGGCACGCCGAGCTCGTCCTCCAGCTTGCGGAGGCCTTCGGAGAGGGCGGGCTGGGAGACGTGGCAGGACTGGGCGGCCCGCGCGAAGTGGCGTTCGCGGGAGAGCGCGAGCAGGTACTCGAGTTGGCGGAGAAGCACTCCACGGGTGTACCGGACCATCGGTCGTTCTGCCAATCGGAGCGGGCGGCCGTGTTGCCGGATCAGGAGGCCGGGGCGGGGCGGAGGCGTTCGGGGTGCGTGTAGACGTTCATGGAGGCGCCGCGGAGGAAGCCGACGAGGGTGAGGCCGCTCTCGTCGGCCAGGTCCACGGCGAGGGACGACGGCGCGGACACCGCCGTGAGCATGGGGATGCCGGCCATCACCGCCTTCTGCACGAGCTCGAAGGACGCCCGGCCCGACACCATCAGGACCGTCTCGCGCAGGGGCAGGAGCCCGCTGCGCAGGGCGTGTCCGATCACCTTGTCGACGGCGTTGTGCCGGCCCACGTCCTCGCGCAGGCAGAGCAGTTCGCCGTCGCCGCCGAACAGCCCGGCGGCGTGCAGCCCGCCCGTCGTGTCGAAGACCCGCTGCTGCTCGCGGAGCCGTTCCGGCAGTTCGGCGACGGTACCGGGTGAGATCCGCAGCGGGTCCTCGGCGACCGACCACGCGGCCTGGGTGCGTACGGCGTCGAGGCTGGCCTTGCCGCACAGGCCGCACGAGGACGTGGTGTAGAAGTTCCGCTCGAGGGACGGATCGGGTGCGGCCACGCCGGGGGAGAGGCCGACGTCGACGACGTTGTACGTGTTGCTCCCGTCTGCGGTCGCGCCCGCGCAGTACCGGATGCCGGTCACGTCGTCGGCCGCGTGCACGACGCCTTCGCTCACCAGGAACCCGGCGGCGAGGTCGAAGTCGTGGCCGGGGGTGCGCATCGTGACGGTCAGGGGCCGGCCGCCGACGCGGATCTCCAGCGGCTCCTCGGCGGCCAACGTGTCGGGCCGGTACGAGCCCTTGCCGTCGCGGATGCGCAGTACGCGCCGCCGTGCGGTCACGCGTCCCATGGGGAACTCCTCTCCTCGGGGGGCTAGGCGGCGTCGGCGGTCGGCTCCAGGCGGACCACGACGCCCTTGGAGGTGGGGCAGTTGGAGATGTCGGCGACGCTGTCGAGGGGCACCAGGACGTTGGTCTCCGGGTAGTACGCGGCGGCCGAGCCCCGGCTCGCCGGGTAGGCGACGGTGGTGAAGTTCTCCGCGCGCCGCTCGCGCCCGTCGTGCCACACGCTGACGAGGTCCACCAACTGCCGGTCGGCGAGGCCGAGTTCGTCGAGGTCCGCCGGGTTGACGAGGACGACGCGGCGGGCGTTGTGGATGCCCCGGTAGCGGTCATTGGGCGCGTACCAGATGGTGTTCCACTGGTCGTGGGAGCGCAGTGTCTGCAGCAGCAGGTGACCCTCCGGCACGTGCGGCATCGTGAACTCGTTCCGCGTGAACACGGCCTTGCCGC
>NZ_JBJURH010000026.1:0-127119 GCF_046098215.1 Streptomyces sp. Da 82-17 | reverse complement strand
GGCCGTCGAGGTCTCGGGGCCGGACAGCCGCAACGGCTCCGGCACCGCGACCACGGTCTCAGCCGAGGAACCGCTCGGCCGTGTCCACGGCGGCCAGCACCCGGCCCCAGTCCTGCTCGAAGTGGTCCGCCAGCGCGTTCAGCCAGCCGTCGAGGCCGAGGGCGACACAGCTGCTGGACGCGGGGCCGCCGTCCGGGAGGACGATCGAGCAGCGCTCGCCGAAGTACGTGAGGTGACGGTTCTCCGAGGCGATCGCCCTGCCCCGGTAGCGGTGCTCGTACGCGACGGGGCCGGCGCTTCGTTCGTCCTCGTCGTGACGGGGGCCGGGGGCGGCCACGCGCTCCAGGGGCAGGCCGAGCTCTCCCGACAGCTCCCGCAGGAAGCGCCGCGCGTGCAGCAGATGGTCCGAGACCTGCTCGGCCGTGCCGACGGCCACGACCTCCCGCGTGCGGGGCGCGGTCCGGCGCGTGCCGTCGGCGTCGGTCTCGTCGCGCCGGGGCGGGCCCGGCACCGCGGTCAACAGGCCCTCCGGGGGCGCCTGTTGACCGCGGTACTGCCACAGGACGCCGTGGCAGGCGCTGCCGTGCGGGGCGAGCCCGGCCTCCCGCAGCGTGCCGCCGCCGAAGCCTCCGGCGTCCGCCGCCGGCACGGCGGCGGCGCCCCAGCGCTCGGCCCAGCCCGTGCAGATGCGGTCGAGGGATGCCACGGCGTGCAGCGGCGGGCGGTCCGGCGCGGCCGGTCCGCCCGCTCCCCGCACACCGCTCCGCACGCGCATCGCTCCCCGTCGCTCCACGAACCCGGCACTGGGCAAAGCCACGACGAGGGAAGCGTGCACAGCCTCGCGGTGCGGCGACAACGGGGACATGGCGAAGTGGTACGGCCGACCGAGCGCTCCGACGGCCGGTGCCGCGCTGCGACGGCCGGTGCCGCGCTGCGACTGCCGTCGCCCGCGGGCGCGTTCAGGCGGCCTGCGTCAGGCCGGCGCCCGCGACCACCGCGGCGACCGTGTCCGGCTCGAAGTTGACAGCGCTGCACCAGCCGCCGGTGGAGAGCCGGAACCAGAGGGAGCTGGTGATCTCCCCGTCCCGGTGCTCGCCCTCGACGACCTCGTCGCCCGGCGCCCAGCCGTCCGCGGCGTGGCTGACGCCGTCGTCGGGCAGCAGCAGCCGGATCACGGGACTGGTCAGGGACGGGCCGGAGCGGACGTTGGCGTCCCGCCACACCGGGCCGGGGCTGCACGGGGTGGCGATGAACTCGGGGGTGGGCATCGGTGTTCTCCTCTTCCCCGCGTGCGGCACGACGACCGCCTCGCGGATGGTGACGGGCGGGGTCCAGTCCGTGATGTCGAGAGCCTCGCTGTCCTTGCGGCCCTGACGTCTCATCAGGTCGTTGCGGGCGCGTTCCCCGGCGGCGTCCGCACCCTGGTCCAGGGCGCCCTGCCGCCGTGAGCGCAGCTGGATCTCGGCGGTGCGCGGCAGCCGTTCGCGTGCGTAGGCCGCGAGCGCGCGGGGCACGTCGTGGTGCGTGCGGAGGGCCGCCCTCAGCACGACGGCGTCCTCCAGGGCCGTGTTCGCCCCCTGCCCCAGGGCCGGAACCATCGGGTGCGCGGCGTCGCCGAGCAGCGCCACCCGGCCCTGGGCCATCCGCGGCGCCGGGTCCCGGTCGTGCACGTCGGTGACGACGAGGTTCGCGGGGTCGCAGTCCCGCACGAGACGCACGAAGGGCTCGTCCCAGCCGGACATGGCGTCGAGCAGGTCGTGCAGGGCGCCGATGGGGCCCTTCGCGGGCCAGGTTCCCGCGGCTGCGGTGATCTTCGCGGTCCAGTAGAGGGTGTCCCGGCCGACGGGAGCGACGAACAGCTGGAGGCCGCGGCCGTTGACCACGTACGGCTGCTGCCCCAGCGCGCGGCTGGTGGTGCGGCCGCGGATCGAGGTGTAGCCGCGGTAGGCGGGGGGACCGTCGGCCAGGATCGTCCTGCGGACCGCCGAGTTGATGCCGTCGGCGGCCACGAGCGCGGCGCCGCTGAGCGACGTCCCGTCCGACAGATGCACCCGCACATGGTCGTCGTACGGGGTGAAGCCCGCCACGCCCGTTCCCAGGAACACGGCCGCCCCCGCGACGGACGCCTCGACGAGCAGGGCCGTCTGCAACGCGGTGCGCAGGATGGGCACTTGGGGTGTGCCGTGCGGCCGGCCGATGTGCTCCTTTGCGAGCAGCGCGCCCGTCGCGTCGACGATGCGGCGCACCTCCTCGTCCCCGGTGACATGCCCGTCGTTCCGGATGCGGGCTCCCAGCGCCGGGCTGATGGCGTCGGCGGCGCGCACGCCGTTGGGGTGCAGCAGGAGGCCGCCGCCCGCATCACGGATGTAGGGGGCGCGTTCGAAGACGATGACGCGGACGCCGTCGTGGGCGAGCGCCGCCGCCGCGGCGAGTCCGCCGATGCCGCCGCCGGCCACGACGACGGTGCGCTGCTCAGACATGGACTGCCTCTTCTCGGGTCGGGCGGCCGGTCACGGAGGCCAGCAGGCGTCCGTCGTACGTGCCGAACGTGCCGGTGGCCGCGTCCCACACGGTCCGTCCGGCCCGCAGGGTGCGGGTGACGCGTCCGGTGAACGTCCAGCCCTCGTACGCGGACCAACCGCACTTGGTGTGCACGTCGGCGGCGGAGAGCATCCACGTGTCGTCGGGCGCGAGGAACGCCAGGTCGGCGTCGGCGCCGGGCACGATGCGGCCCTTGCCGGGCAGCCGGAACAGGTCGGCGGGGGCGGCGCCCAGGTAGTGGGCGACGCGGCGCGCCGCGTGGTCGGGGTGCTCGTCGGGCCAGCGGCGGCGCATCCCCGTCCAGGCGGCGTGGGCGAGTTCCTGTACGCCGGGCAGGCCGGGCGGGGACAGGCTGACGCCGCGGGTCTTCTCCTCGACGGTGTGCGGGGCGTGGTCGCTGCCGAGGGTGGCGGGCTGCCCGGCGCGCACCGCCTCCCACAGGCGGTCCTGGTCGGCCTGGCCGCGGATGGAGGGCGACAGCCGGGTGCGGGCCCCGAGCCGGCGGGTGTCGGCGTCGGTGAACGACAGGTGGTGGCCGGTGACTTCGAAGGTCACGGGCAGTCCGGCGGCCTGTGCCGCGCACACCAGGTCGGCTTCCTCGGCGCTGGAGAGGTGCAGGATGTGGGCGCGGGTGCCGTGCCGGCGCACCAGCTCGATGACCTTGGCCACGGCGACGATGCCGGCGCTGCGGGGGCGCCGCTGCTCGTAGTCGGCGTAGTGGCCGGGTTCGCCGCGCCAGGTGTCGAGGAGGTCGAACAGCTCGTTGTCCTCGGCGTGCAGGACGAGTTGGACGTCGCCCAGGGCGGCCGCGACGAACGCCTTCTCCAGCTGTCCGGCGTCGCGGACCACGGTGGGTGCGGTGTGGTGGCCGGCCATGAAGATCTTGGCGCTGGTGGCGAGGGCGGGATCGAGCTCGGCGAGGAGTTCGGGGCGGTCCGGGTCGAGGCCGATGTGGAAGCGGTGGTCGACCAGTGAACTCCCCTGGATCTGCGCGGCCTTGGCGACGATCGCCTCGTGGGTCAGGGTCGGCGGGACGGTGTTGGGCATGTCGATGACGGTGGTGAAGCCCCCGGCCACCGCGGCCCTGCTGCCGTGCCTCCAGTCCTCCTTGTGGGTCAGGCCGGGGGTGCGGAAGTGCACGTGCGAGTCGATGAGGCCGGGCAGCACGTACTGGTCCCCGGCGTCCAGGCGGTGCGCGTCCGGGGGCGCGGTGTCGGTGTCGGTGACGGCCGTGATCCGGCCGTCGGCGATGTGCACGCAGCCGGGGCGCACGCCGTCGGGCGTGACGAGACGGCGGCCGGTGACGACGGTCGTCGCAGCGGTGTCCATGGGTTCCGTGCCCCTCCTCAGTGCTGCCATGACGCGGCCGCCAGTTCTCTGCACAGGTCGTTGGTGGGTCCCATCAGGGCGACGCCGCGGGCGTCGGCGAGCAGCCGGGTCAGGGCCTCGCCCGCCCGGTAGCCGGCCGAGCCGAGCAGCCGGGCCACGTCGAGGCAGATCTCCTCCGCCGCGGAGGACGCGTGCAACTTGCTGTAGAGCGTGGTCAGTCCGGGGTTCGGGGCGGTACGGGCGCCCGCCCGGTCGACGAGAGCGCGGGCCGACTCCAGGCGGGTGGCCAGCTCGGTGAGCCGGTGCCGGAACATCGGCACCGCCAGCAGGTCGTGCCGGTTGGCGTGGCGGACGGCGAGGTCGAAGGCGGCCTGGGCGATGCCCACGGAGACCGCTCCGAGCGTGGCGCCGGACTCGCGGACCTGCGCGATGACCTCCTGGGCGCCGCCCGGCTCGCCCAGCCGGTCGGCGTCGGAGACCAGGCACTGCTCCAGGCTCACCAGGCCGGTGGCCGAGCCGCGCATGCCGATCAGGTCGAGCCCGAGGCGGGGGCGGATCCCCGGGTTGTCGGCGGCGACGAGGAAGAAGGTCTGCCCGGCCGCGCCGTAGCCGCTGTCGGCGGTGGGCGCTGCGCCGGTCCGTACGAGGACGAGATAGAGGTCGGCCAGGCAGGCTCCGGTGGTGAAGGACTTGTTGCCGTCGAGGAGCCAACTGCCGTCGGCGCGGCGGGTTCCGGTGCTGCCGAGCCGGCGTTTGGCCGCGCCCGCGCCTGGCTCGCTCCACGCCGACGCGGCCAGCCAGGTGCCGTCGGCGAGGCACGGCAGGAGACGGGCGCGCTGTTCGGGCGTGCCCCACTCGCTGATCCGGGCGGTCACCGCGAAGTGCTGGAAGGCGATGATCGCGAGGGACGGGTTGACCGTCGCGATCTCCTCCACGACCCGGTTGACCTCGGCCGCCGAGCCGCCCTCACCGCCGTGCTCGACCGGCACGGCGGTGCCGAGCAGTCCGGAGGCGCGCAGCTCGGCGACGGCCTCGCGGTCCGGCTGCCCGGTGCGGTCGGTGGTGACCGCCGACTCGCGCAGTCGGGCGCGGAGGGCGGAGTTGATGCGGGTTCTCATGCTGCTGCTGACAGCGACAGACATGCGTCGGCCTCCTCAGGCTCCACGATGGTTCGGACGGCGTGCCGGTGGTCGTGCCGGTCGAGTACGAGCGAGCCCTGGAAGGCGACTTCCTTGTGGGCGACGGCTGTCCACGACAGAGCCCGGCCGCGGCCCGTGTCCCGGGACGCGGCGGTGACGACGGTGCGGGAGCCGGGCGTGACGAGGACGAGGGGCCGTTCCGCCGGCGTGGCGGCCGCCGTGCCGTGCTGCCGGGCCAGCCGCCAGGGGACGGTGTGCGGGATGCCCGCTGCGGCGGCGAGGCAGACCGCGCCGGTGAGGGCGAGCGTCGGATGCCAGCCGGGCACCGACAGGGCGCGGACGGCGAGCGCCCCGTCGGCGCCCGGAACCAGCGCCGCGATCTTGGGGAAGACGCTGGTGCGGGGCGAGCCGACCCGGTCGGCCGCGGCCGCTCTGATGCGTTCGAGCCGCGCGAAGAGCGCGTCGCCCGCGGCGAACAGCGCGTCCGGCGTGGCGACGCCGAGGTCCCGGGCGTCGACGAACGCGTAGGGGTTGCCGGAGTTCACCAGGGAGACCTCGGTCGCGGCGCCGTCGACGACGAGACGGCTGACCGGGCGGCCGGTGAGCAGCAGCTCGTCGAAGGGCACGGCGCTCAGCTGGACGAAGGTGGCGGTGAAGCGGGCCTCGTCGTGCTCGGTCTGCTCCAGCTCGCAGACGACGCTGTCCTCCGTGTTGAGGACCCGCACCCGCACGCGCGAGCCGGGCGCCAACCGGCCGATCATTCCCGCGCGTTCGGCGGCCGCAGCGGTGGCGAGGATCGAGTGGCCGCAGGAGCCGCGCAGTTCGAACCGGTCCGGCGGGCCCGGCAGCACCTGCACGAAGTAGTAGTCGAGGTCGAACAGGGGGTGCGTGGACGGCCGCGCCAGGGCGATCTTCAGTACGTGTCCGGCGCCCGCGGCGAGCAGTTCGCGCCGCACCTCGGCGAGGCGGCGCAGCAGCCGCGGCTCGTCTTCGGGCAGCCGCCGGGCGTCGAGGACGAGGGTCGGGCAGGGGGCGCCGGTGGCCTGCACCAGGTGGCCGATCATGCGGCGACCTCCGTCCGGTGCGGGGCGGCGGCGAGGCGGTCGCGCCAGACGCCGTGCACGAGCAGCGCCCACAGCGTGTGGGCGACGGTGTCGTCGGGGCGTTGCGCCTGGGCGGTGAACAGGGCGTTCACGACGGCCGGCCGGAGCTCGCCGCGGGCGGCGAGGCGGTCCGGGGCGAGGGTGTCGCGGGCGTACTCCCACAGGGCGGTGCCGGGGCTGAGCATCGCGGTGACGGGCAGTGTGAAGGGCTGCTTGGGGCGGCCGAGGACGCCGTGCGGGAGGAGCCCGGCCGCGGCCCCGTACAGGCTGGTCTTGACCTGGCCGGCGTGGATGCGCAGGTGGTCGGGGAGGGCGCGGCCGAGGTCGACGACGCCGGGCTGGCAGAAGGGCAGCCGGGCCTCGACCGAGTGGGCCATGGTGAGGTGGTCGACGCGGCGCAGGTGGTAGGCGGGCAGCCGGTGCCGCAGTTCGAAGTCGGTGATGCGGGACAGGGCGCTGCCGGGGCCGTGGGTGAGGGCGTCGAGCGCGGTGGCCGGGATCGGGCTGGTCGCCAGGGCCTCCTCGCGGTACGCGTCGGTGTAGAGGCGGTGCCTGGACCGGGCCGGGAGTACGGCGAGTTGGTCGAGGTAGGCGGCGGTCCAGGGGCGGCCGTCGGCGTCGGCCTCGGCGGCGGCGCGCATCCGGGTGTAGCCGCCGAACACCTCGTCGGCGCCGTCGCCGGTGAGGGCCGCCTTGAAGCCGGCGTCGTGCACGGCGGCGAACAGGGCGTGGGTGCTGACCGTGATCGGGTCGGCGTTCGGCTGGCCGAGGTGCCGCACGGTCCGCTCGACGAGCGCGGGCAGGTCGGCGGGGTCGATCTCCACCTGGTGGTGGACGGTCCCGGTGTGCTGGGCGACGCTGCGCGCGTGGTGGCGCTCGTCGAAGGGCCAGCGGCCGCGGTAGGCGACGTTGAAGGAGTGCAGGGGGCTGCCGCTGCCGTGTTCGGCGGCGAGCGCGGTGACCAGGCTGGAGTCGAGCCCGCCGGAGGTGATCACGGCGACGGGCGCGTCGGCCGCCAGGAGCCGGCCCACCTCGTGGCGCAGCGTGTGCCGCACCTGGCGGGCCACGGCCCGGCGGTCGTCGGGCAGCCGCGGCGAACGGGCCGTCGTGGTACGGGAGTTGAGCCGCGGGGCCCGGCCGGGGCGGCAGGTCAGCGTGGTCGCCGGGGGCAGCGCGGTGATGCCGGAGAGCATGGTCTCCTGGCCGAACGGGGTCTTTGTCGCCAGGCAGGCGTCGAGCCCTTGGGGGCGGGTGCGCTGCGCGAGGCCGGGGAAGCCGAGCAGCGCCGGGATCTCGGAGGCGAAGTACAGGGCTCGGCTCGCCGCGTCCCAGTGGTAGTAGAGCGGCTTCATGCCGATGTGGTCGGTGGCGAGGAGCAGTTTGGGCTGTGCGGTACGGGTGTCGAGCACGGCGATCGCGTACATGCCGTCGAGTTCGTCGACGAAGGCGTCGCCGTGTTCCGCGTACAGCGCCGGGAGGATGCCGCCGTCGCAGCGGTCGGTGAAGGTGTGGCCCTGCTGGGCGAGGCGGCGGCGCAGGGCGTCGTGGTTGTAGATCTCGCCGTTGAACACGACGTGGATGCGGTCGCCCAGGCTGTACGGCTGACGGCCGCCGGCCGGGTCGACGAGGGCGAGCCGGTTGTTGCCGATGCCCCAGCCGGGGCCGGTCACGTGCCCGGTGCCGTCGGGGCCGCCGTGCCGTTGCCGGGCGGCCGCCTCGGCCAGGTCCCGTGGTGTCGCGGTGGTGTTGAAGTAGCCGTGGATGCGGCACATACCAGCCCGTCTCCCTGTGTAGTGGCCTCAGTGATGTGCCGTGGACAGATAGCGCTCCCCGGAGTCCGGGAACACGGTGACGACGGTGGCGCCCGCCCAGCGGGCGCGGCCGGCGAGCACCCGGCTCGCGTGGGCCGCCGCCCCGGACGAGACGCCGACCGGAATCCCGGTGGCCCGGGTGACTTCGCGGGCGGTGCGCGCGGCCGCTTCGTCGGGCACGGTGACGACGTCGTCGACCAGGCTCAGGTCGGTGATGTCCGAGACGTAGCCCGCGCCGATCCCGGGAATGCCGTGCGGCCCGCCCTCGCCGCCGGACAGCACCGCGGAGCGGGCCGGTTCGACGGCGACGACGTGCACGTCGCCGTGCTCCTTCAGGAAGCGGGCGGTGCCGGTGAGCGTGCCGCCCGTGCCGACCCCGCACACCAGGACGTCGACCCGGCCGCCGGTCGCGTGCCGGATCTCCGGCCCCGTGGTCTCGTAGTGGGCCCGGACGTTGGCCGGGTTCCGGTCCTGGTGCGGCAGCCACGAACCGGGGATCGAGCGCTGCAGCTGCTCGGCGTGCGCCCAGGCGGCGAGGAGGCCGTCGCGGTGCGGCACGGTGACGATCTCCGCGCCCAACTCCCGCAGGATCAGCCGGCGTTCCTCCGTGGCGTTGTCCGGCATGACGATGATGCAGCGGTGGCCGCGGATCGCGGCGAGCCCGGCGAGCGAGATGCCGGTCGAGCCGGAGGAGCACTCGATCACCGTGCCGCCCGTGGGCGGCAGCAGCCCGGTCGCCTCCGCCTCGCGGAGCATGGCGAGCGCGGGCCGGTCCTTCACACTGCACAGCGGGTTGAACATCTCCAGCTTGGCCAGCAGGCGGACGTGCTCGGGCACGCCGCCGAGACGCACCCGCAACAGCGGCGTCTGCCCGACGAGTTCCTCCATCGAGTCGACGACCCGCGCGGTGGCCGCCGGGGCTTCGGGCGGGGTGACGGTCATGGTGCCTCCCTGTCTGCTCGTGCTGCCGAAGGTCAGGCCGCCGCGGCCAGACCCCACGCGTCGTCCAGGTGCGCGGCCGCAGCCTGCTGGAGGTGCGTGATGTCGCTGGACACCGTGGCGAAGGTGAAGCCCGAGGCGAGCCGGTGAGCGGCGTCGGCGCCGGTCAGGCAGTGGATGCCGGCGGCGATGCCGGCGGCGCGGGCCGCCTCGGCGATCTCGTCGAGGGCGTCCTCCAGGGCCTGCGCGGCGTCCGGGTCGCCGAAGTGGCGGGCGCCGAGGGCCACGGACAGGTCCGCGGGGCCGACGTAGACCGCGTCGAGCCCGGGCACCGCGCAGATGTCCTTCAGGTCGCGCAGTGCGGCGGCCGTCTCGATCATCACGATGCAGGCCACCCGCTCGTCGACCTCGGCCGGCACGGAGCCGAGCCTGATCTCACCGCGCACCGGGCCGCCGAGGCTGCGGGTGCCGCGAGGCCAGTGCCGGCAGGCGCGTACGGCGGTCTCGGCCTCGGCGGCGGACTCGACCATCGGCACGATCACGGCACGGGCGCCGCTGTCCAGCGCCTGGCCGATGGCGACGGGGTCCACGGACGGCACCCGGATCACCCCGGCGGCGCTGCCCCGGGCGTCGACGGCGAGCATCGCGGACTGCCAGCCCGGCTGGTGCAGCACGCCGTGCTGGCCGTCGACGCCGATGTAGTCGTAGCCGAGGCCGGCGATGCGTTCGGTGCCGACGGGGTTGTCGAGGGCGATCCAGTAGCCGACGAGCGGTGCACGGCGGCGCAGGCGCGCCACGAAGCTGTCCGGGCCCGGTCCGCCGGGGCGTCGCGCGCTCATGCGTCCTCCTCCAGGGCGTAGCTGGTTCTGCCGTCGAGCCCGACCGGCACGTCGCCGGTGATCGACACGCGGTGCAGGACCCGCTTGTGGTCGTCGTAGTCGTTGACGGCGTAGTGCTGTGTGCTGCGGTTGTCGAAGATCAGGACGTCGCCGGGGCGCCAGGTCCAGCGGGCCGTGTTCTCCGGCCTGCGGACGTAGGACTGCAGGACGTCGAGGATCGGGCGGGACTCGCGCAGCTCCATGCCGAGCAGGCGCTGGGCGAAGCCGCCGAGGAAGAGGCTCGGCTCCCCGGACTCGGGGTGGACCCGCACTACGGGGTGGGCGGCGCGCCGCTCGGTGGCCATGAAGGCCCGCCGGACCTCCTCGCCCCGGGCGGTGCCGAGCCGGGGCTGTTCGGCGCGGTTGGTGTGCACGGCCCACAACTGGTCGGCGACCGCGCGCAGTTCACGGGGCAGGTCCCGGTAACCGGCGGCCGCGTTGGCGACGAGGGTGTCGCCGCCGTAGGGCGGCAGGACGACGGCGCGCAGGGTCGTGCCCAGCGACGGCACGGGGGTGAAGCTGATGTCGGTGTGCCAGTGGTCGGCGCGCTGCTCCTCCCCGTCGACGGGGATCACCTGGGGCGCCCCGTCGAGGGTCCGCATCAGCGGGTGGGTGTCGGTGAGCGGACCGAAACGGCCGGCGAAGGACACCTGCTCGGCGTCGGTGATGTCCTGGTCCCGGAAAAACAGGACTTTGTACTGCAGAAATGCCGCGTGTATGTCGCGGAAAACCGGCTCGGAGAGCTCGGCGCTCAGATCGACGCCGGTTATCTCCGCGCCGATCCTGCCGCCCAGTCTGCGAATGTCGAAATCGGACACTTCCCGCCCTTCCCGCCACAGGACACGTTTGCCTGACGCTTTCGGCGCGCCACGCGTCCCATCGGTGTGAATGCCATGGCAACCCCTGGCGGAAGGCGGTCCGCGGTGGCCCGCTTTTTCGCCAGGTTGCCGAGCAAGAGAGTGCGACTTCTGGACGTCCGGTGCACAGAGAGCCGTTCAGGTAACGCTCGGTTGAACAGGCTCGGTTGTTCCGCAAGAGCCGAAGTGGTGACCTCGAAGCACCTGGAACGGCCTCCGCGAAAGGCCCCAGGAATTCCGAACACCGCAGGAGGACCGGTGAAGTTCCGGGAGCTGCATCCGAACATCAGGCTGCGCATCGGCGTCGGTTTCGTGCAGCGGCTGCTCGCCATCATGCTGACACCGCTGCTCGTCATCCATCTGGCCACGCTGTACGGGCCGGCCACGGCGGGCGCGCTCACCGTGATGGTGGCGGTGGCGGGCGTCTCCAGCAACTTCCTGGGCGGCCACCTCGCCGATGTGCACGGGCGCAGGCCGCTCCTCGTGTGGGGCGAGCTCGGCGCCACGGTGAGCTTCGTCCTGCTCGCCCTCGCCAACTCGCCCTGGTGGCAGTCGGGTCCGCTGACGTTCGTGCTGTTCCTCGCGAGCACCTGTCTGTCGAACCTCGCGACGCCGGCCGCCGACGCCATGGTGGTCGACGTGTCCACGCCGGAGAACCGTCCGCTGGTCTACACGCTCAACTACTGGTCGATCAACCTGGCGTTCACGGTGGGCGCCCTGGCCGGCGGGTTCCTCTACGGCGACCACTTCTTCCAACTCCTCGTCGGCGCGGCCGTGTTGTCCGCCGCCACGACGCTGGTGATGTGGCGCTGGATCAGCGAGACCGCACCGCGGACCGGACGTGCGGCCGCGACGGGAGTCCCCGCGATGCTGCGGGGTTACCTCGCCGTGGCCCGCGACCGGGTGTTTCTGCGCCTGGTCGGCGCGGCGCTCCTCGTGTGCACCGTCGAGATGCAGATCGGCTACTACATCGCGGTGCGGCTGGCCGACTCGTTCCCGCACCGCACCCTCGAACTCGTCGGCTCCTGGGGCCCGAAGATCGACGGCGTGTCCATGCTGGGCGTGCTGCGCGCCGTGAACGCCGCGCTCGTCGTCGTCCTCGTGCTGCTCGCCGGCAAGGCGCTGCGGCGCCTGTCGGAGCGCTCCCGGCTGTTCGCCGGGATCACCGCCTTCACCGTCGGCTACATGGTCTGGGCGGTCAGCGACGTCGGCTGGGTGCTGATCGCGGCGGCCGTGCTGCTGACCGTCGGCGAGATCACCTCCGTACCGGTGAAGCAGTCCATCCTGGCCGATCTGGTGCCGGCCGCGGACCGCACCAAGTACATGGCGGCGTACGCCCTGCACGTCCGCGTCGCCCTGCTCCTCGCCTCGCTGTGCGTGGCCGTCGGCGCGTTCGTGCCGCCGCTCGGCATGAGCCTGCTGTACGGGGTGATGGGGCTCGGCGCGATCCTCACGTACCGCTCGCTGCTGCGGGTGCGGGCCGAGCGCCGGGAGCAGCAGGAGAAGCGGCCACAGCCGGAAGCGGTGGCCGCCTGAACCGTCCGCCGCCGCGCGGGACGGACCCCGAACGACCGGCAGAGAACGGAGAACCGCGATGACGCCTTCCCGTACCCCCCGACGGCTCCTGATGGTGATGCCCTACCACCAGCTGGTCCGCAAGGCCGTGGCCGCCGGCTTCGAGGTCTGGTCGATCTGGGACCCGTCGCTGCAGACCGACGCCTATCTCGACGAGGTCGAGCGGCACTCCGAGGAACTGCTGCTCGTCGACTTCAGCGACGCGTACGCGCTGCGCGCCCTGATCGCCGCGACCGCCCGCGCCCACGGCATCGACACCGTGCTGCACCTGGGCGGCGAGGACACGATGGGCGCGACGGTCGCGGAGGCGGAGGCGCTCGGGCTGTCCCCGAACCCCGCCGAGTCGGTACGCCGCATCAACGACAAGGCGGCGATGCGGGAGCTGCTCAACGAGAACGGCCTCTCCGTCGTGCGGTCCCGGGAGGTCGGGTCGGTGGACGCCGTCGTGGCGGCCGCGGCTACCTTCCCGACACCGTTCGTCGTCAAGCCGGCCCGTTCCTCGGGCAGTCGGGGCATCGCCCTGGTGGTGGACGCGGAGGACCTGGACGAGTGGGTGGTCCGGGTGCGGCGCGAGGGCCTGAAGGGGCCGTACGTCCTGGAGGAGTATCTGCGCGGCCCCGAGTTCAGCGTGGAGACGCTGACCGTGGACGGCGTGCACCATGTGCTCGGCATCACCGCCAAGCAGCACACCGGGGCGCCGGGGTTCGTGGAGACGGGCCATGTGTTCCCGGCACAGCTCTCGCAGCCCTACGAGTCGGCGGTACGGGCCACCGTCATCGGTCTCCTCGACCTTGCCGGCTACCGCTTCGGGCCCGCGCACACCGAGGTCGTCCTCACTTCGCGGGGGCCGCGCGTCGTGGAGTCGCAGACCCGCCTGGGCGGCGACCGCATTCCGGCCCTGATGGAGCTGGCCACCGGCTTCGACGTGGAGTCCGCCGTCTTCCGCGCCCTCGCGGGCGAGGAGGTCGAGGCGCCGACGGCGCACCGTGCGGCCGCCATCGGCTTCTTCCAACTGCCGCCCGGCCGCGTCGAGTCGGTGTCCGGCCTCGACGAGCTGCGCGCCCTGGAGCACGTGCACACGCTGCACTTCCCGTACGGCCCGGGGTCGGTGCTGCCGGCGACGACGAGTTCCGCGTCCCGGCACGGCTTCGTCGTGGTCGACGCCGAATCCCCCGGCCAGGCACGGCGGCGCATCGACGCCGCGCGGAAGACGGTGACCGTCCTCGTCCGCGAGGCACTGGCCGCGTCCGAGAAAGGAAGCATCCGTTGAACGAGGTCCGCACCGAACGGAACGAGGTCCGCACCGGTCCGCCCACCGTGCTGCTGGTCGGCGGCATCGACACGCACCTGGACCGGGTGAAGGCGCAGGGCGCGCGCGTCGTGCTGCTCCAGCACCCCGACAAGCTCACCCCGTACCAGACGAGCAATGCCGACGTGCTGCTCGTCGTCGACTACACGGACTGGGACACCGTCCGCCCGTTCGCCGAGGCGGCGCGTGCCGTCTACGGGGTGGACGTGGTGTTCTCGCTGACCGAGGGCGGCCTGAACCCGGCGGCCCGGCTGTCCGACCTGTTCGGGCTGGGCGACGGCCAGCGGTACGAGGTGAGCCGGCGGCTGCGCGACAAGTGGCTGATGCGCCGCCACCTGGCCGTGCACGGCCTGCCCACGCCGGACGCCGCGCCGGTCACGGACCGGGAGTCGCTCTCGACGTTCGGGGCCGTCGCCGGATACCCGTTCATCGTCAAACCCACCTCCACCACCGCGGGCTTCGGCCTGCTCAGGGCCGACTCCCCCGCCGACCTCGACCGGGTGTGGCAGCGCGTCACGGAACTCCTCGGCGGCCGCACCGACCGCGGCTCGACGCTGTTCACCGTGGACGGCTTCCTGATGGAGGGCCATGTCGACGGCCCCGAGTTCAGCGTCGAGGCGTTCTCGTTCGCGGGCCGCCACGTGGTCGTCGCGGTCACGGAGAAGCTCGTCGACGACGCGCACTTCGCCGAGCTCGGCCACGCGCTGCCGGCCCGCCTCTCCCCCGCCGACCGGTCCGAACTCGTCGCCGCCGTCGAGCGGTTCCTCACCGTGATGGGCGTGTCCGACGGCCCGAGCCACACCGAGATCCGGCTCAGCTCGCAAGGGCCCGTCGTCATCGAGTCGCACAACCGGGTGGGCGGCGGCCACCTCGCGGAGCTGGTGCGGCACGCCTACGGGATCGACCTGAACACGTACGCCGCCGCCTGGGCGTTGGGCCGCGCGGAGGAACTGCCGGGCGAGCCGGTCGCGTCGGCCGCGGCCTGCAACCGGTACGTGGTGCGCGAGCCGGGCACGGTCACCGCCGTCGAGGGCCTCGACGAGGTCGCCGCCGCGGACGACGTGCTGATCGCCCAGGTCTCGGTGCGCCCCGGCGACACCGTGCGGCCGCTGCGCGACAACTGGGACCGGATCGGCTGCGTCGTGGTGCGCGCCGCGGACACCGACGAGGCGGTACGGCGCTGCGAGGAGCTGACGCGCCACACCCTGCGCATCGAGACCGCCGCCGACCCCGAACAGGCCGTACTCGTCGGCGAGTTGGACACGGCCGCCTGAGCCTGAGCCGCCCCCGCGCGACGCCGCCCGCCCTCACACGCACTCCCACGCCCACTTACGCCTCGTACGCCCTCGTATGCCCTCGTATGCCCGAAAGGAGTGGCCGGTTCCATGCCACTGAAGCAGGACGCCGCGCAGCCCGGCCTTTTCCACGTGCTGCGCGAGGACCTCGACGCGGTCGTCGCGCGCGACCCGTCCGTGCACGGCCGCTGGGAGGCGTCGCGGCACCCCGCGCTGACCGCCCTGTGGGCCCATCGGGTCGCCCACCGGCTGCACCGGCGCGGGCTGCGCGCCCTGAGCGGCGCCCTGGCGCGCTGGGCGCGCCGCCGCACCGGAGTGGAGATCCATCCCGGCGCGACGCTGGGCCGCCGGGTCTTCATCGACCACGGTGCGGCCGTCGTGATCGGCGAGACCGCCGTCGTCGGCACGGATGTGACGATCTATCACCAGGTGACGCTCGGCGCGGTCGGCTGGTGGGTGGACTCGCACCGCCCCGCCGGGGCGCGCCGGCACCCGGTGGTCGGGGACGGGGTCGTCCTCGGCGCCGGTGCGACCGTGCTCGGACCGGTGACCGTCGGGGAACGCGCCCTCATCGGCGCCGGAACCGTGGTCACCCGCGACGTGCCGGCCCGGGCCCGGGTGTACGCGCCTGCGGCCGTGGTCAAGTCGCCCGCTCCGCAGGCGAGTTCCCGGGCACGGCTCGCCGTGGTCCGCCCCGTCGTCGCGGACCCCGCGGCCACCCGCGCCGGGGCCGGAGCCAGCGCCGCCCCGCCCGCCGCCTCCGTCCCGGACGGCGACCCCGTCCGGCTGCTCGCCTCGGCCGGGTCCTGGTGACCCGGCCGCCCCGCCCGGCGCGCGCCCCCGATCGGGCGCCGCCCGCCCTCACCCCGACAGGAGTCCCTGCATGACGGTCCCTCTCACCGTACGCCGCGTCGTCGACGCCATCGACGAGCTCATCGGCAGCACCCCCATGATCCGGCTCCGGCTGGACGGCGCCCGCTCGGACGTCGAAGTGCTGGCCAAGCTGGAGGCGGCCAACCCGTACTCCAGCAGCAAGGACCGGGCGGCGATCTACATGCTGCGCAGGGCGGAGGAGCGCGGCCAGCTCAAGGCGGGCGCCACCGTGGTGGAGGCGACCTCCGGCAACACCGGGATCGCGCTCGCCGCCCTCGCCGCCGTCCGCGGCTACCGCTGCGTGGTGGTGCTGCCCGACACGGCGACCCCGGAGCGCGTCGGACTGCTCAGGTCCCTCGGCGCGGAGGTCGTGCAGACGCCGGGCGCCGACGGCTTCGCCGCGGCCATCACCCGCGCCGAGGAGATCGAGCGGAGCACCCACGACGCCTGGTACGTACGCCAGCACGAGAACCCCGACAACGTCCGCGCGCACTACGAGACCACCGGCCCCGAGATCTGGAACGACACCGGGGGCCGTGTGGACGTCCTGGTCGCCGGGGTGGGCACGGGCGGCACTCTCAGCGGCGCCGGACGCTACCTCAAGGAGCGCAACCCCGCCCTCGAGGTGGTGGCCGTGGAACCGGAGGGGTCTCCGGTGCTGTCCCGCGGCTACGGCGGGCAGCACCGCATCCCCGGCCTCAACGGCGGCTTCGTCAACCCCACCACCAACGAGGCGCTGATCGACCGCGTGGTGACCTGCTCGGACGACGAGGCCTTCGAAGCGGCGCACCGACTGCTGCGCACCCAGGGCCTGTTCGTCGGCCTGTCCTCGGGCGCGGCAGCGCACGGCGCGGCGGTCCTCGCCCAGGACCCCGCGTACTCCGGCAAGACGATCGCGGTGGTGCTGCCGGACACCGGCGAGCGCTACGTCAGCATCTGGAACGAGAGGTGACCCACCCGTGACCACATTGATCCTGCACCGGGGCCCGCTGCACGCCAACCCGTACCACGAGTGGCTCGACGGCAGCGGCGCCAAACTGGTGCTGCTCGCGTCCGCCGAGCAACTGGCCGTGCACGGCGAGGAGTTGCCGCGCGACGAGCCGTATCTGCACGCCGAGGCGGTGCCCGACTACGACACCGGGCCGCTGGTCGCCGAGCGCGCGGCGGAGCTGATCCGGGAGTACGGCGTCACCGACCTGGTGGCCTGCACGGAGTACGACATCGAGCGGGCGGCGGTGCTGCGGGAGCGGTTCGGGCTTCCCGGGCAGTGGCCGGACACGGCGGTGCCGTACCGCGACAAGTGGGAGATGAAACAGGCCGCGACGCGCGCCGGCGTGCCCGTGGCACGGCACGCCCTGCTGCGCACCGCGCAGGACCTGACGGACTTCGTGGCCCGCGAAGGCCTGCCCGCGGTCGTCAAGCCGCGGCGCGGCTGGGGCTCCGTGGGCGTACGGTTCCTGCGGACGGACGAGGACGTACGGGACTGGCTGGCGGACGCCGAACTCACCGACGGCGACGGGCAACCGGGCTGGCTGGTGGAGTGCTTCGTCGACGGCACGATGTGCCATGTCGACGGGGCCGTGGCCGGCGGCCGCACGGTGTCCATGTGGCCCTCCCAGTACACGTACGCCCTGGCCGACTTCCGGGACCGGGGCGGGCGGGTGGACATCGCCCTGGACGCGGCGGACCCGTTGGCGCGGCGCCTGAACTCCTTCGGCGAGCAGGTCCTGAGGGCGCTCGGCGGGCCCCCCGACTTCGCCTTCCACATCGAGGTGTTCGTCACCCCGGACGGTGAGCTCGTGCTGTGCGAGGCGGCCTGCCGAGCGGGCGGCGCGGGGGTACGGGACGTGCAGCAGGCCATGTTCGGAGTCGACGTCGCGGCCCTGCCGGTCCGCTCCCAACTGGGCCTGCCGGCCGGCTTCGAGGGCCCGGTGGCACCACCCCGGGTGGCCGGACAGCTGCTGTTCATGATGCGCCCCGGCACCCTGCGCGCCCTGCCCGACCAGGCCACCGCACCGCCGGGCATCGTCAAGCGGAAGGACTACGCGCGGGTGGGCGACGTACTGAAAGAGTCGACGTTCTCCGGGGACTTCCTCACCGCGTTCGTGGTGGCGGGCGCCGACCGGGCGGAGTGCGAGCGGCGGATCGGGGAGGTGAAGCGCTGGTTCCTCGACGGTCTCGACGTCGGCTGAGGCCCTGCGCCTCTTCCTCGAACTCCCGCCTGCCTCACGACGCCTGACGGCGCGCGGAGGCCTGCGGGGCGATGTCGCCCCGGAACAGTCCGAGCGGGTCGACCCGCTCCCGGACCCGGTCCACGGCCTCCCGCTGCTCGTCCGTGAGATGCCCTTGGGGCTGCTCGGTGTCCTCGACCAGGGTGGGCGCCGTCCGGCCGGTGTTCCACGGGTCGAGCGCGGCCCGCACCCGCGCGCAGTGCGCGCGGATCGCGCCCGCGTCCGCCTCGTCCTGCGGAACACCGGCGCCCAGGTAGGCGTAGGGCGCCGCGATGTGGGACAGCGCGCCGCCGGTCGGGGAGGGTTCGGCGAAGGCGCCGCCCAGCTGGCGCAGTTCGGCGCTGATCAGCGGGGAGCCCGAGCCGGGCCCCGTCACACGCAGGAACTCGGCGGCCCCGGCGTCGCCCAGCTCGTCGAGCAGCATGTGGTCGCCCACCATGGGCAGCGGGTCGGTGGGGTCCATGTGGGTGTGCAGGACCGCCGGGGGCGCGGCGGCCTCCCAGGTGTCGAGCAGCGGCGGCGCCGTGGCCCGCAGCGGGCCGAGGAGGTCCGCCGCGGTGCGCTCCGCGTCGGCCGCTCCTGACTCCCCCTCCCCGAGGACCGCGCCGTCGACGCACACGACCGGTCCGGCGCGCAGAGCGGGCGGGATCTCCGTCACGTCGGGCAGGTTCATGACCTGCAGGGTCGTCGTCGCGGTCCGGGGGGCGTCCCGGCACCACGCCAGCCACAGGGACAGCAGCCGCTCCGCGTGCTCGAACGGCCAGAACGCGGAGCCGGTGCGGACCTCGGTGGCCGGGAACAGCTCGGTCTCGACGGCCGTGACCACGCCGAGCCCGCCTCCGCCGCCGCGCAGCGCCCACAGCAGCTCGGGGTCCGACTCGGCGTCCACGCGGCGGAGTTCACCGTCGGCGGTGACCAGCTCGACGGCCCGGACGCCGTTGGCGGCCACGCCCCGGCTGCGCCCGTAGAAGCTGAGCCCGCCGCGCAGCAGGTAGCCGACGGCGCCGACGGTGGGCGACGATCCGTGGGCGACGGCCAGGCCGTGCGGCGCCGCGGCCTCGACGACGTCGGCCCAGCGGCTGCCGGCCGGAATCCTGGCCAGTCCGCGCCGTACGTCCACGGTGACGGGCTCGCGCATCCGCGTCCGGATCAGCAGCGACCGCTCCATGGGGTGCGCGGTGCCGGCGCCGTGGCCGGTCGTGTGCACGCGGACAAAGAGCCCCGCGGCCCGGGCGTGGTCCAGTGCGGCCCGCACCTCGTCGACGGTCCGCGCGGTGACGGCGGCCGCCGGGCTCAGCGGAGCCGCGAGGTTGAAGACCTCGGTGGCCGCGGTGAATTCCGGCTCTCCCGGCAGCGCCACGACGTGTGCGTCACGTTCTCCGATCACGGTCATGGTGTGTGTTCTCCCACCGGTCGTCGCCACGGGTCCGTGCCGGTGCACGGCCTGCCGATGTGAGCGTTCCACGCGCCCGGGCCCCGTGCTTCTCGCGGATTGCGCGATCCCAGCAATCCGGGAGATGCCCGCCCGTCTGGCCGAATGCAACTGTCTGGAATTGCAAGGCCCTTGCTGGCGTACGGACGTGAAGGAGCCCGGTTGTGACGAGTGGTGAGCTGCGGGACAAGGTGGTCGTGGTGTCCGGTGTCGGCCCCGGTCTGGGCCGGTCCGTCGCGGTGCGCAGCGCGCTCGCGGGCGCCGACGTCGTGCTGGCGGCGCGCACCGAGTCGTATCTGAAGGAGGTCGCCGAGGAGGTCGAGGCCACGGGGCGCCGCGCGCTCGCCGTGCCGACCGACATCACCGACGACGCGTCGGCGGCCGCGCTGGCCCGCACGACGCTGGACACGTTCGGCCACGTCGACCTGCTGGTGCACAACGCGTTCGCGATCCCGCCGATGACGGAGCTCGCGGACGTCGACCTGGACGCGGTGCGCACCGGGTTCGAGACCAATGTGCTGGGCGCGCTGCGCCTGACCCAGCTGTTCGCGCCGGCGCTGGCCGACAGCAAGGGCTCGGTCGTGATGGTCAACTCCGAGGCGATCCGGCACTCCAAGCCGCTGTTCGGCGCGTACAAGATGAGCAAGGCCGCGCTGCTTGCGATGGCGCAGACCCTGGCGACCGAGCTGGGCCCGAAGGGCGTGCGGGTCAACAGCATCGCCCCCGCCTACATCTGGGCCGAGCCGCTGAAGGCGTACTTCGCGCACCTCGCCGCCGAGCGGGGCGTCCCGGCCCAGCAGGTGTACGACGAGACCGCCGCCGACCTCGACCTGCGCCGCCTGCCGGACGTCGACCAGGTCGCCGACACGGTCGTCTTCCTCGGCTCCGAGCGCGCCGGCTCCGTCACCGGCCAGTGCCTGGACGTGAACTCCGGCGCCTACCACCACTGAACCGCCCCGTACCGCATCTACTCGTGAAGGCGACCCCTATGAATCGTGTCCAGCCGTCGGACGGAGAACGCTCCGTCAGACTCTCCTCCCTGACCGGCCTGCGGTTCATCGCCGCGTTCCTCGTGTTCGTCTACCACGCGCACTGGCTGCAGGCGTTCTCCGACAAGGGCCTGCAGAGCGCCTACGACTCCGCGTCGTTCAACCTCGGCAATCTGGGGGTCGCGTTCTTCTTCGTCCTGAGCGGGTTCGTGCTGACCTGGTCGGCCAGGGCCGGTGACGGGGCGCGGAGCTTCTGGCGGCGCCGGTTCTTCAAGGTGTTCCCGAACCACGTCGTGGCCTTCGCCCTCGCCTTCGGGCTGCTGCTGGCCGCGGGCATCACGCCGGCGCCCACGGAGACGGTGGCGAACCTGTTCCTGGTGCACGCCTGGGTGCCCGAGCTGTCGTTCATCACGTCCGTGGTGAGCGGCGTCTCCTGGTCCCTCTCCGTCGAGCTGGTCTTCTACCTCTGCTTCCCGCTGCTGATCGTCCTGGTCCGCAAGGTCCGTCCGACGCGGCTGTGGGTCTTCGCGCTCACGGCGGGCGCGCTCGTCCTGGCCCTGCCGGCCCTGTCCGAACTCCTGCCGCAGCAGCCGCGGTTCCCGTACTTCGACGAGGTGTCCTGGGCGCAGGCGTGGACGCTGTACTACGGCCCGCTGGGCCGCATCCTCGAGTTCGTGATCGGCATGTTCTTCGCGCGGATCGTCGCGAACGGGCGGGACGTCAGGATCGGTGTGCTGCCCGCCGCGCTCCTGGTCGCCGCGGCCTACACGGCCACGCTGTACCTGCCGATGTCCTACGGCTACGCCGCGCTGTTCCCGCTGCCGATCGCCCTGCTGATCTCCGCGGTGGCCCGCCGGGAGATCGACGGCCGTGCGACGGTGCTCGGCGGCAAGGCCATGGTGCGGCTCGGGGAGATCTCGTACGCGTTCTTCCTCATCCACATGACGCTGCTCTTCTCCGTGCACGCCGCGATGGCGGGGCAGTGGGCCGGTTACGGCGAATACCAGCACCTGGCCTGGAGCACCCCGGTCGCGCTGCTGTTCCTCGCCGGTGTCCTCGTGCTGTCGCTGGCCCTGTCCTGGCTGATGTTCACCTTCGTGGAGATGCCGGTGATGCGGCGCTGGTCGCGGTCGCGGAAGGCGCCGTCGCAGCCGGAGCCCGTGCCGGCGGCGTCGGTCCGGCCGGAGGCGCCGGTCGCCGCGCGTGAGAGCAGCCCGGTATGAGCACCGCCCACGCGGCCGCCACCCGGCTGCCCTCACTGACCGGTCTGCGGTTCCTCGCCGTGCTCCTGGTGTTCCTCACGCACGGCACCATGCTCGCGGCGTTCGCCGACTCCTCGGTCCAGGAGCGCTACGCGTTCCTGGCCGGGAACGCCGGCAACCTCGGCGCCACCTGCCTGTTCGTGGTCAGCGGCTTCCTGCTGGCCTGGGCCTCCCGGCCCGGTGAGCGGGCAGCGGGCTTCTGGCGCCGGCGCCTGCGGGCGCTGCCCGCCCATGTGGCGGTGTTCGCGCTCGCGTTCGCCGTGCTTGCGGCCTCCGGTGTGCCGGTGCGGGGCGTGGCGGCGCTCGCCAACCTGCTGCTCGTGCACACCTGGGTCCCCGTCCAGGACTTCGCGATGTTCCCGGTCAGCGGCGACGCCTGGCTGCTTGCCGCGGGGCTGCTGTTCTGCCTCGTCTTCCCGCTGCTGATGCGGGCGGTACGGCGGGTCCGGCCCTCCCGGCTGCGGTGGTGGACCGCTGCGGCGGCGATCGCCGCGGTGGCGGCCCCGTTCGCGGCTCGGCTGCTGCTGCCCGACAGCCCGTCCTCCGTGCTCTTCAACGGCGGTTCCTGGTACCAGCACTGGGCTGTCGCCTTCTTCCCCGGGGCCCGTCTCCTCGAGTTCGTCGTCGGCATGCTGCTGGCCCGTCTCGTGCACGCCGGGCTCATGCCCCGGATCGGCACGACCCTCGCGGCGACCCTGCTGGTGGCCGGTTACGCGCTCTCGCTGTACCTGCCGCCGATCCACAGCTTCGCCGCCGTGTACGTCGTTCCGGTCGGCCTGCTGGTCGGCGCCCTGGCGTCGGCGGACGTGGCGGGGCGCGGGACGGCGCTGGGCAGCCGCGCAGCCGTGGCGCTCGGCGGGCTGGCCCATCCGTTCCTGCTCGTCCACGTCACCGTGATGTTCTCGTTCCACGCCGCCTTCCGGCAGCAGTGGGTCGGCTACTTCCAGTACGACCGTCAGGCCTGGGCGACTCCGGCCGCCCTCGCGTTCCTCGTCGCGTCCCTGGCCCTGTGCCTGCTGGCCGCCTGGCTGCTCCATGTGCTCGTGGAGCGCCCCACCGCCCGCTGGTGGCGCTCCGCCGCACCGGCCGGACCGGTCACCGCCGCCCGTGTCGCGGTGCCGGAGACCGTCGGCGCCGCCCGCTGAACCGGCCCACCAGGGCGCCTTCCTTTTCGTCGCAGTGAGTTTGGAGGAATCGTGATGAGCAGCTGCCCCGTCGTCATCGACCGCACCGGGCAGGACATACACGCCGAGGGCGCCCGGATCCGCGCACAGGGGCCGGTCGCTCGCATCGAGTTGCCCGGCGGGGTCCCCGCCTGGTCGGTGACCGACTACGCGATCGCCCGCCAGGTGATGGCCGACCCGCGCTTTTCCAGGGACCCGCGCAAGCACTGGCGCGCCTACGTCGAAGGGGAGATCGGCATGGACTTTCCGCTGATCGGCTGGGTGCTGATGCAGAACATCACCACCACCCACGGGGAGGACCACAACCGGCTGCGCTCCCTGACCGTCAAGGCGTTCTCGCCGCGGCGCGTGGGCATGATGCGCGCCAGCGTGGAGCGGATCGCCGGGCAGCTCCTCGACGACCTGGCCACGGTCCCGGCCGGCGAGCCGGTGGACCTCAAGGCACGCTTCGCCCGCGAGTTGCCGTCGCGGGTGATCTGCGACCTCTTCGGCATCCCCGACCACCTGCGCGACGCCCTGCAGAAGGGCGGCGACGTCAATGTGGACACCACGATCAGCGCCGAGGAGTCGGCGGCCAACGTGGCCGAGTGGCATCGGGAGATGCTCCGTTTCATCGAGGCGAAGCGGAACTCCCCCGACCGGGCCGACGACATGACGGCCGACCTCCTGGACGCGCAGGAGAACGGCTCACGGCTGACCGAGACGGAGCTGGTGGACACCCTGCACCTGCTGCTCGCCACGGGTACCGAGCCGGTGATGAACCTCGTCACCAACGCCGTGCTCGCCCTGCTCACGCACCCGGAACAGCTGGCGCTGGTCAAGTCCGGCGAGATCTCCTGGCGGGACGTCATCGAGGAGACCCTGCGCGCCGAGGCCCCGGTGGCGCACCTGCCCTTCCGATTCCCCCTGGAGGACGTCGAGTTGGGCGGGGTGACGGTGCCGAAGGGCGACCCGATCCTCATCAACTACGCGGCGGTGGGCCGTGACCCGGCCGTGCACGGCGACAGCGCCGCCGACTTCGACGTGACCCGGGCCGGCAAGGACAAGCACCTGTCGTTCGGCCACGGGGCGCACCGCTGCCTCGGCACCACACTGGGGCTGCTTGAGGCCGAGATCGCGCTGTCCGGTCTCTTCGAGCGCTTCCCCGAGCTGTCCCTGTCCGGCACACGGGAGGAGATCGAGCCGCAGGGCACGTTCATCATGAACGGCATCCGGGCGCTCCCGGTGCGCCTGACGGCCCCGGTTCCGGCCGGCGCCCGGTAGGCCCCCGGCCTGCAACGGCCGATGGCCCCGCCCGAGTTGATCGGGCGGGGCCATCGGCCTTCTGACGTGCTTCGGTGCGCCGGGGTGCTAGTCCTCGATGGCCGGGCGGACCTCGACGTACCCTCCCGGGGACAGCGGGCAGGCCTTGGCGATCTCCACGGCGTGGTCGAGGTCCTTGGCCTCGATGACGTTGAAGGCGAGGAAGCCCTCCTTGCTGTCCACGGCCGGCCCGTCGGTCACGGCGCCGCCGCGGATCGTCTTGGCCTGCGGGGTCGGGAAGAGGGCCTCGCCCGACAGCAGCTTGCCGCCGAGGCGCTCGATCTCCGCGGCGTAACCGCCGTGGGCCTCCAGGACCTCCTGCGGGGCGTCCTCCCAACCGGTGGTGCCGAAGGGCTCGAACAGCAGAATTACAAAGCGAGCCATGTGACTCTCCTTACCTGTCAATTACTTCACTACCGGTTTACGGGCCGTCACCAGGGCATAACCGATACGGTCCGGCCCCGGAGCCATGAAATGCTGCAGACCCGCCTTGAGGCCGTCGACGATGTCGGACCCGAACTGCGCGGCCAGCTTGTCACGTGAATCCACCGCGGAATTGACGTACTTCTCGGTCATGCCGAAAACGCGCGCACCGCACTGCGTGTGCTCCTCGACGCGGAAGCCGGCCGCGGTCAGTTTCTCGATCCAGTCGCGTTGGGTCGGTGGGGTGTTGATCCCGATGCTCTGGGCGAATTCCGCCGCCTCCGCCGGACTCATCTCGTGTTCCCGAGTGTAGTCGGCGACGGTGACCCGGCCTCCGGGCCGCAGCACTCTCATGAACTCGCCGAGCACCGTACCGAGTTCGGGGGCGCACTGCAAAGATTCGACGGCCAGGATCGCATCGAATGAGCCATCGGCGAATGGCAGCGCCGTGTAGTCGGCGTATTGGAAATCGACCTGCTCGTGCAGATCGCGGTCCGCTGCCTTCTGCTTCGCCTGGGCGAGCTCGTAGTTGCTCACGGTGATTCCGGTGACCCGGGCCCCGGTCTCCTCCGCGATCAGGAGCGCGGGCGCCCCCACTCCGCAGCCGGCGTCCAACACCCGTTCCCCCGGGCGCAGTCCGAGAGCGTCGACCACCTTGCGGGTGATGCGCTGCGCGGCCTCCGCGAGCGGGGTGCGATCCTCCTCGCCGTACCAGTACGACATGTGGACCTGGCCGTCGTTGAGCAGGTCCGATATGGGCGAGGACTCGTCGTACCGCTTGCCGACCTCAATCGGGTCCACCGCTACGTCAGCCATGCATCACCGCTCTCGTCGACAGTCGCAACAACGTGACCGTACCAGCCTGTTCGGCGTTCCACTTCTTCGAGATTGCTGACTTTTCGAAGGGGTCGACTTCTTTGAAAGTGCCGCCTGTCGACGGGCGTATCGGGAGCCCTCCTTAAGCCCTCGACCACGCACTACGATGCCTGTCGAAGGACGTGGAGAGGCCGAAAAGCAGAAAGAGAGGACGGGCCGATGCAGCCCTTTCGGATCGAGATACCCGAGGCGGACGTCGCCGACCTCAGGAAGCGGATCGCAGAGGCCCGCTGGCCCGTCGACACAGCGGGCGCTGATTGGCAACGCGGAGTTCCGCAGGAGTATCTGAAGGAGTTGGCCGGATACTGGCTGGAGAGCTACGACTGGCGAGCCGCGGAGGAAGAGCTCAACCGTTTTCCGCAGTACACGACGGAAATCGACGGGGCCACCGTCCACTATCTGCACGTGCGGTCCGCCGAGCCGAACGCGCTGCCGCTGCTCATCACCCACGGCTGGCCTTCCTCGGTGGCCGAGTTCCTCAAGGTCATCGGTCCGCTCACCGACCCGGTGGCGCACGGCGGAAGGCCCGAGGACGCCTTCCACGTGGTGATTCCGTCCATCCCCGGTTACGGCTTCTCCGGGCCGCTGCCCGAGACCGGCTGGAGCATTCCCCGGGTGGCCGGCGCCTGGGCCGAGCTGATGCGCCGCCTCGGCTACGAACGCTACGGGGCCCAGGGCGGCGACTGGGGCGGCTTCATCTCGCTGGAACTGGGCCGCCAGGCCCCGGAACACGTCGTCGGCGTCCACACGAGCATGCTGCTCGCCGTGCCCTCGGGCGACCCCGAGGAGATGGCCGCGCTCGGCGAGCAGGACCTCGCGCGGCTGGGCCGGCTCGCACAGTTCGACACGGACGGTTCGGGCTACATGAAGATCCAGTCGACCCGCCCGCGCACCCCGGCGTACGCCCTCGCCGACTCCCCCATCGGCCAACTCGCCTGGATCGTCGAGAAGTTCAAGGAGTGGACGGCGGCCGGCGACGTGCCCGAGGACGTGATCGACCGCGACCAGCTGCTGACCAACGTGATGCTCTACTGGCTCACCGGCACGGCGGGCACCGCGGCGCAGATGTACTACGAGGTCGCCGAGGCGGAGCGCGGGGCCGCGCAACAGCCCGCCGACCGGGGCGAGTTCACGGTTCCCGTGGGCGTGGCCGTGTGCCCCGACGACATCATCGTCCCGGTGCGCCGCCTCGCCGAGCGCGACTACCCGACGATCATGCACTGGACCGAGTTCGAGCGCGGCGGCCACTTCCCCGCCCTGGAGGTCCCGGAGCTGTACGTCGAGGACGTGCGCGCGTTCTTCCTGTCCCTGAAGCGCTGACACCCTCCCGCACTGGGTGACGCCCTTCCGTACAAGACGCATCGGCTGCCGGTTCGCGGAGAACCGGCAGCCGATGGTCGTGTGCGGGCGTCAGAGCGCCAGCGGCGCGTCCGGCGCCGTGAGGGCGGCGTGCAGCACCTCCCGGAACTCGGCGATCAGGGTGCGGATGGTCGCGGCGTCGTACAGGTTGCTGCTGAACCCCATCTCGCCGATCAACTCCCCCGTGCGGTCCAGCTCCAGGCACAGGAGGGTGCCGTCGGGGATGTCCGAGCCGACGGTCTGGGACAGCACCTTGGTCCGGATCGCCGAGAACTCCAGGTCGCCGACGCGTTCGCGTTCCATCATGTGCGGGGTCTGGATCACCTGGAACACACAGTTGGCCAGCCCGTCGACGGCGGCCGGCGCCATGAACTCGGGGGCCTCCTGGAGGACGTGCGCGAACGGCAGCTCCCTGGTGTAGGCCTCCAGACAGGTGGCGCGGGTGCGGGCCACGACGTCCCGGAACGTCGCGCACCCGGCCAGGTCGGTGCGCAGCGGCAGGCAGTTGTAGAAGGACCCCACGGTCTCCTGGAACCGGACCTCCGCACGCCCCGGAGTGAACGTGGGCACCACCACGTCGGTAGCTCCGCGCACCCCGGCCACGTACAGCTTGAACGCGGCGAGCAGCACCATGAAGGGTGAGCAGCGGAGTGCGGCGGCCAGTTCGGTGGTCGCCGCGCTCAGCTCGGCGCCGTAGGAGAAGCGGTACCAGGAGGTCGAGAACTCCGGTTCCGCTGAGCGCAGTCGGTCGGTGGGGAAGGTGAGGGTGCTCGCGCCGTGCAGCTTCTCCCGCCAGTAGCCGCGGCTGCGCCCGCTCGCTCCGCTGCCGAACTGCTCCTCCTGCCAGCGGGCGTAGTCCTGGTACTGGACGGCGGCGGGCAGGTCGGGGGCCCGGCCGGCCGAACGGGCCGCGTAGCAGGCGGTCAGGTCGCGCATCAGGATCTGCATGGACCACGCGTCGACCGCGGTGTGGTGCGCGATCAGCGCGAGCACGGCGTCGTCCGCGTCGAAGCGCCCGAGGACGGCCCGCAGCAGCGGCATCTCCCGGACGCTGATCGTGTCGGCGGCGATGTCGTTGAGCAGCTCCTCCGCGCGTTCCGCCCGCGAGCGCGACGTGCCGTCGCCGTCGCCGTCGCCGAGGTCCAGGATGTCGAGCCGGGGCGGGCTCGGCTCCAGGATCTCCTGGTAGCGCTCGCCCGGCCCGCGCACCACGGCGGTGCGCAGCACCTCGTGCTGCGCCACCACGTCCGCGAGGGCCATGCGGAGGGCGGCGACGTCGACCGGTCCGGAGACGCGCCAGCCGTCGACGATGTGGAAGCGGGGGCCGAACGGCCCCATGTCGTCTCCCTTGTCCCACATGCAGAGGAAGTCCTGCTCCACGGTGAGCGGGACCCGCTGGTCCCGCTCACCGTGCGCGGGCGCCGTCGCGGGGTACGTCATGGCGTCGCGCCCTCCTTCGCCCTGGCCGCGACGGAACGGGCGAACGTCTCCAGGTCGGGGTCCTCGAAGAGCTCGCCGATGTCCATCTCGATGCCCAGCTCGTCCGCGATGCGGGCCACGATCCGCACGGCCGAGATGGACTGGCCCTGCAGCTCGAAGAAGGTGGCGTCGGACGGCCCGTCCGGGGCCGACAGCACCTCCTGCCAGATGCTCCGCACCGACTGCTCGACGTCGTTGCTCATTCGGCTTCGCCTTTCGTCATCAGGTCGGGGACCGTCCAGCCGTCCAGGTCGTACTCGCCGAGGAACTCGTCGACGAAGGCCTTGTAGCCGTCGACCTCACCGCCCGCGATCTGCGAGAACAGCAGCTCGACACGGGTGTTCTCGTGATTGCCGGCGTAGTTGCGCTCGTACAGCTCGTGGCGTCCGCCGAACTCGGTGCCCACCGCGTCCCAGAGCAGCTTCATCAGCTTCACCCGGTCCACCGACTCGACGCCGCCCGAGCCGCGCAGGTACTTGTCGAGGTAGGGGCGGATGTCCGGGTTCTTGAAGTCCTCCGCACTGGAGTTGACGTAGATCAGGCCGCTGGCGACGTCCTGCATCACGATCTCCCTGATGCGCGGGTAGCCGATCTGCATGAACCAGCGGTACGCCATGCCGTACTGCGGGTTGGGCAGCACCGCGCCGTTCTTCCACGGCACCGGGTTGCGGGCGGCCGCGTCGGACAGCGCCCAGAACAGGTTGCGCCAGGCGAGCACCTCGCCCATGCGGCTCTGCACCCCGCGGAAGTCCTTCGTGCCGGTGATGTCCAGCGCCTTGGCCAGGAGGCCGGCGATGAACTCCAGCTTCACCGCGAGCCGGGTGCAGCCGTGGAAGGTGAAGCGCTCCATGAAGCCGGAGCGCCCGGCGAACATGTTCACCTTGCCGAGGTCGCCGTAGACGAAGACGTTCTCCCAGGGGATCAGCACCTTGTCGAGGACGAGGATGGTGTCGTTCTCGTCCATCCGCGAGGACAGCGGATAGTCGAACGGGCTCCCGGTGGCGGCGGCGTTGGCCGTGTACGACGTCCGGCAGATGAGCTTCATGCCGGGCGCGTCCATCGGCACCGTCGCCACCAGGGCGAACTCCTTCTTCTTGATGGGGAGTCCGAAGTGGGCGATGAAGTTGTAGTGGGTGAGCGCGGAACCGGTGGCGACCACCTTGGCCCCGCTGACGACCAGGCCGGCGTCGGTCTCCTTCTCGACGTGGATGAACACGTCGGCGACCTCGTCCGGCGGACGGTTGCGGTCCACCGGCGGGTGGACGATCGCGTGGTTCCAGAAGAGCACCTTCTCCTGGGACTCCCGGTACCACCGCCGGGCGTTGTCGTCGAACGGGGCGTAGAAGTCCGCGTTGGCGCCGAGCGTGCCGAGGAAGGACGCCTTGTAGTCGGGGCTGCGCCCCATCCAGCCGTAACTCATCCTGGCCCACTCGGCGATGGCCCGCTGGTGTGCGACCAGGTCGTCGGCGCTGTACGGGGTGGTGAAGAACGGGTGGGTCCGGCCGCCGCTGCCGGTGTCGGTGGGGCCGGTGAGGACGTCACGGCGCTCCGGGTCGTGCAGACCGTCGTAGAGCCGTGCCGTCATGCGGACGGGGTTGTGGAACGCGGGGTGCTGCGTGACGTCTTTGATCCGGTCGCCGTCGAGGTAGATCTCGCGCCCGTCGCGCAGGCTCTCGACGTACTCGTCGCCGGTCAGCGGGCGCGTGGCGGGCTGCTCCGGGGCGGCGGGATCGGTGGGCTGCTCGGCCACTGACTTCATCCCCAGGCGTTGCGCAGGACCCGCAGGACGAGGCTCGGACGCATCAGCGCGTCGGGCTTGTCGAGCATGCCGGCACAGCGCAGGTAGGCGGTGGTGACCTTGGTGTCGCGGAGCGACGCCCGCTGGACCAGCTTGAGGTAGATCTGCCCCAGCCTGGTCTTGAGCGTGCGCTTGCCCTCCACGCCCTCGAAGGTCAGGTCGACGGTGTTGGTCATCTCCCAGGGCGCGTCGATGACGTCCCGGGCGAGGTCGCGGAAGTACGCGAGCGGCTGCGGGGCCGCGCCGGAGTGCAGGTGGTTGCGGAGCACGAGGGACGAGACCGCGGCCACCGTCATGCCCTGGGCGTAGACCGGGTTGAACGTGGTGACGGCGTCACCGGTGACGAGCAGGCCCTCGGGGAGGCGCTTCATCTTCTGGTAGTGGCGGCGCATGGTGATCGGGAAGCGGAAGGCCACGGGCTCGTCCAGCGGCTCGGCCTTCTGCACCGCGTCGTAGATGTCGGGGATCGGCAGGGTCTTGAGCCAGCCGTACAGGCCGTCCTGGTCGGTGGGCGGGTGGTCGCCGAGCAGGCCGTACGTGGTCATCTCCAGGCGGCCGCCGTCGGTCTTGGTGAAGATCGCGCCGCGGGGGATCTCGGGGAAGGCGACGGGGATGATCGCCAGGTCGCCGTCGAAGGGGTCCTCGTCCATGCGGTAGTGCTGGGTGACATAGCCGAGGCCGATCTTCTTGCGCTCCTCCTCGACCTTGCCGTAGCCCATCTCCTCCAGCCACACCGGGGTGCGGGAGCCGCGGCCGGTGGCGTCGACGACCAGGTCGGCCTCGATGACCTCTTCCTCGCCGTCGCCGCCGACGGGCTGCACCCGCACGCCGGTGACCTTGCTGTGGTCGGGCGTGGTGCGCAGGCCGACGATGTCGCGCTCCTCGGCGAAGGAGACGTTCTCCAACCGCTGTACGCGCTGGCGTATATGACGCTCCATCACCGGCGCGGAGGCGGGCAGGGCGATGTAGCCGATGTCCTCACGCTTGGCCGGCTTGCCCTGGAAGTACCAGCGGGTCGCGCCGGCGAAGTCACCGGTGGGGCAGCCGTCGGCGATCATCTCGTCGGTGATGCCGGGGAACAGCTCCTCCATGACCACCCGGCCGCGTACGTGCATGGCGTTGATGTGGCGTCCCTGCGGGCGACTGCGACGTGCGCCGGTGACCCCCACGAGGCGGTCGCGGTCCACCACGACCACCTCGTCGTACGCCTCCGTGAGCACACGGGCCGCGAAGAGACCGGCGATGCTTCCGCCCAGAACGACCGCGCGGGTCTGCTGCTCGGCGCCCATCGCAGTCACCTCCTTGTTGTCGTTTGAATCACGGGTTGTCGACGGACCGGACTACAGGGGTGCGAAACGGGAGCGGCCCTCGAAGCGGGCTCGGGCGAGCGCGCGTTTGGCCTCGGTCTCCAGGAAGACCCCGTAGCCGGAGTGCGAGCGGAGCATGGACATGTCGCGCCAGACGCGCTCGATGCGCTCGCCGTGCCGGACCGAACTCGAACCGGCGGTGGGAAAGAGGATGTCCTCGAGTGCGTGCCAGCACAGCTCGACGACCTCGCGGCAGATCGCGGTGATCCGCAGATCGACCTCGCGGGTGAAGCCCTCGGGCCCCTGCGCGCCGGCGGCGAGCCACTGCTGGACGGCGCCGTCGGTGGCGGCCTCGGCGGCGGCGATCCGTCCCGCGGCCTCGCCGTACCAGGCCTGGTAGTCGGGGCTGGTGTGCCGGCCCACGATGGGCGGCAGGAACGTGGTCCTGGTGCGCATCAGGTCCTCGTAGGCGTCCAGGGCGTTCTGCGCCATGCCCACCGCCAGGCTGGCGCCTTCGAGGAAGCCGAAGCTGAGGGGGGCGCCGCCGTACTGGGGGTGCTCGTGCAGGCGGGCGCCGGGCAGGTCGTCCTCGGGCGTCACATTGCTCAGATGCGTGTCCAGGGTGAACGGCCCGGGGACGCGGCCGCGTTCGAAGCGGACGCTGTGCGATCCGCTGCCGCGCAACCCCAGTTGGCGCCCCCAGTCGTCGAGGCGGGTCCACTCGCTGCGCGGTGCGACGAACAGCAGCGGGCGGGGCTCTTCCGCCCCTTCGTCGGCGACGATGGCGTGGCCGAGGAAGTGCGAGGCGTAGGGAACGCCGGAGGAGTAGCTCCAGGTGCCGTCGAGGATCCAGTCGCCGTCGGCCGTCCGCTCGGCGCTGCCGCCGGGCACGATGGTCGCCGGGCAGATGAAGTCCGGGTCGGCGAAGAGCTCCGCCTGCACCGACTCGTCGAAGAGCGTGGCCACGGTGAGCGAGTGCGAGGCGCCCAGGCAGAACATCCAGCCGGTCGACGGGCAGCCGCGGGCCAGGGTCTTGGCGACGCGCAGGAAGGTGTCGATGCCGAACTCGTGGCCGCCGAAGCGGCGGGGCACCAGGAGCCGGTAGAAGCCGGCCCGGGCGAACTCCTCGTGGGTGTCCTGGGCGTAGTACGTGCGCTGTTCGGTCTCGGCCTGCCGCTCGACGAGGGTCGGTGCGATGGCCTCGGCGCGGGCGATGACGTCCGCAGGGGTGGGCTCGGTCGAGGCGGGGCCCGGTGCAGGGCGGTCGGGGGCGGCGAGTGCCATGGGCACAGCTCCTTAGTCGCAGTCCGGTCGGATTGCCGGTACGGGGTCCGTGACGCGTGTGCCGCGCGTCAGGCGGCCTGCGGGGGCATCGGGACGGAGTGCACCAGGCCGCCGTCGACGACGAGTTCCTGGCCGGTGATGTAGGAGGCCCGGGACGAGAGCAGGAACAGCACCGCGTCCGCGATGTCGTCGGGGCTGCCGAAGCGGCCGAGCACGACCTCGCTGCGGAACATCTCCCGCACCTGCTCGGAACCGCCGGTGACGGCGTCGAGCATGTCGGTGGTGACATGGCCGGGCGTGATCGCGTTCACGCGGATGCCGCGGCCGGCCAGCTCGGACGCGAAGGTGCGGGCGAGGTTCAGCACAGCGGCCTTGCTCGCCGAGTACAGCGACCCGAGGCCCAGGCCGCGGTGCACCGTCCAGGAGGAGTTCAGGACCACGGAGGCGCCGTCGCGCAGCAGGGGCGCGGTCTTCTGCACGGTGAAGAAGGCGCCCTTGAAGTTGGTGCCCACCACACGCTCGAAGTCGGCCTCCCCGACGACCGCCCCGGGCGCGACCAGCCCGACGCCCGCGTTGGCGAACACGCCGTCCAACTGCCCGAACTGCTCGCGGATCCGGCTCACCAGCCGGTCGAGGTCGGCGCCCGAGGAGACGTCGGTGGGCACCGTGAGCACCTGGTCCCCGGCGTCGAGGGACTTCTCCGCGGCGGCGAGCCGGTCTCCGTCCCGGCCGGCGAGCGCCACGCGGGCGCCGGACCGCACCAGCTGACGGGCGGTGGCCAGGCCGATGCCGCTGCCACCACCGGTAATGAGCACATTCTTGCCATCGAGTTCAGCCATGCGGTCAGAGTCACACCCGGCTAATCGGGGCTGCATCTCCTGGATTGCTGTGCGCATTCCGGAGACCGCGGCTCGACAGAATCTGCGCCGTTCCGCCGAGTTCAGCAACGGCGAAGATGTGGCGGCGGCCGCGGATGACGACGATGGGCCTGCGGACCGGCCGCGTCCAGCGCGCCGATCCCCAGGCCCCGTACGCTCGTTGGGAGGATCCATGCGCCAGTCCGGCGCCGCAGAGACAGCATCGACCGAGGGCGTGGAGCGGACCGTGGAAATCGATGTCTGGCTCGCCGACCACCCGTTCCCCAATTTCCTCGATCCGGTACGGAAGTGCGCCGAGGAATTCGGCCGCCGCCATCCCGAATACCGCGTCGTCATTCAGGGATACGACTACTGGACGCAGCGCCAGAAATTCTTCGACGCGGTCGAGCAGGGCCGGGCGCCGGCGATCGTCGACTTCTTCTACACCGCCACGCAGATCGCCCGTGACCTCACCGCCAAGGACGGCGGCCCGCTGTTCACCTCGATCGAGAAGGCCATCGGCGGGCGCACCGAGATCCTCGGCGAACCGGTGATCGTGGACGACCTCGTGGTCGCCGCGCGGGACTACTACAGCTACGGCGGGGAGCTGGTGTCGCTGCCGAACAGCACCTCGACGAGTCTGCTGTACGCCAACACCACCCTGCTTGAGGCCGCGGGCGTCTTCGAGGTCCCGCGCACCTGGGCCGAGGTGGAGGCGGCGTGCGAGGCGGTCGCGAAGCTGGACGGCGGCCCGTCGCACGGCATCACCTGGCCCAACCACGGCTGGTTCTTCCAGCAGGCGCTCGCCGAGCAGGGCACGCCCCTCACGGACCACGACAACGGCCGCTCCGGCCGGGCGCGGCGGGTGAACCTCACCTCCGAGGCGCTGCTCTCCTGGGTCCGCTGGTGGCAGCGGCTCAGCCGCGACGGCCACTACCTCTACACCGGTGAGCCCAACGACTGGGCCGGCACCCTCGACGCGTTCGTGAACCAGCGGGTGGCGTTCACCCTGAACTCGTCCGTCATCGCCGAGCAGATCGTCCGGGCCGGCGACGAGGGGGGCTTCCGCGTCACGGCGGCCCGGATGCCGTACAACGAGACCGTCGCCTACGGCGGTGACGTGATCGGCGGCGACTCCCTGTGGCTGGCCGACGGGCTCGACCCGGTGAAGCGGGACGGCGCCCTGGCCTTCCTGCAGTTCCTGCTCAACCCGCGCAACGCGGCGGCCTGGCACCGTTCCAGCGGGTTCATCCCGGTCACCCGGTCCGCCTTCGAACTGCTGGAGTCCGAGGGCTGGTTCGCGGACCGGCCGCACCACCGGCTGGCCAACGAGCAGCTCGACGCCGGTGACCGTTCCCCGGCCGCGCAGGGCGCGCTGCTCGGCGACTTCACCGCGATCGAGGAGACCATGACACGCGCGATGGCGGACGTCCTGGTCGACGGGGCCGAGCCCGAGGCCCGGTTCGCCGAGGCGGAGAAGGAGGCCCAGCTGCTGCTCGACGCGTACAACGCGAAGGCACAGCAGCGCGGTTGACGCTGCGGCGGTACGAGAAGAGGGGCCCCGGGAGGATTCACCTCCCGGGGCCCCTTGCCGTTCCCGGCCGCGTCACCCGGTGCGTTCCGCCGTGATGAAGACGAAGGTCCCCGGCCCCTCTTCCTGACGCACCGTCAACCCGGCGTCGGCGAGCCACTTCTTGACCTCGTCGAGGTCGAACAGCTCGATGCCGTTCGGGCTGCCCGGGAAGCGGTGGGCGCCCTGGAAGTAGCGGTAGACCGGGTCGTCGGACCAGCGGAAGGTCAGCAGCGTGAACGTGCCGCCGGGGCGCAGGCAGCGGCCGACCTCGGCGATCGCCGCACCCGCGTCGGGCATCGCCTGCAGTGCGTTCCAGCAGGACACCGCGGCCAGGCTGCCGTCCTCGAAGGGCAGTTGGAGCGCGCTGGCCCGTACCGTCGGCACCTGCGGCAGCCGCTCCCGCAGCCCGGTCAGCATGGCGAGGTTCAGGTCGAGGGCGATGAGCTCCTCGGCTCCGACCTTCGCCTCCAGGACGGCGGTCCAGCGTCCGGCGCCGGCCGCGAGGTCCAGCACCGGGCCGCCGTCGGGGACGCTGCTGCGCAGATACTCGTCCTCGTCGGCGGGGGACACCTGGCCGCCCCAGTTCGAGCCCATCACCCGCAGGAAGGCCGGGCGCAGCGCCTCCTCGTAGTGGAAGCCGATGCCCTTCATCACCGCGGCGTTCTGCAGCACGTCCTCGGTGGCGTCCTCGTCGGCCCCGAACCCTTCGTCGAGTCGCCGGGACAGGTCGAGGACCCCGTGCACGACCGGGTAGCGGGCGGAGCAGTCCACGCAACGCACCGCGTCCGCGCCGAAGTCGAGCGCGCCGCCGCAGTCCGGGCAGCGGAAGGCAGCGGTGTGGGGGCCGAACCCGGCCGACTCGGCCGGGGCCGTCCCCGGCGCGCCGGCGGTGTCGCGCAGCGGGCTGGTGTCGTCGACGGTTCCGGGGGTTCCGCCCGCCACCTCCCAGTACGCCTTGGCGCCGCTGTACGCGTACACGGAGTGGGTGTCGGCCTGCCAGGTCGCCTCGACCTGCTCGGGGGTGAGGTCGCGGATCCAGCTGCGGTCGAAGGCCCGCTCGGTGTCGTTCAGGCGCCACTGCGCGGGCGAAGGCCAGGCCCGGCCGAGGTCCGGGTCGGCGGGGTCGAGGGTCTGCAGGGCACGGTCGAGACGTGTGCGGTCCTCCTCGTCCAGGGCGAGGCGCTCGGTCGCCGCGAGGATCCGCTCCCGGTCGCCCGGGAAGTGCCCGAGCAGATAGAGCAGCGCCCCGGTCAGCGCCGTGTCGTCACCGGCGGCGTCGAGGAGCCCCAGGAAACGGTCGACTCCCTTCCGTACGGCCGCGGTCACGGGACCGTCGGTGTCCGGGTACTCCGCCTCGGCGAGCAGTCCGAGCAGCACGGCGAGACGTCCCTGCTGCGGCGCCGGGGCCTCGGCCAGGCAGTCAATGAGCGCGGGGACGGCGGACAGCGCGAGACCGGTGACCTCTCCGCCCTGCCACAGCGCGCCGACCAGCCGGTGGTACGCGGCGTCCGTGTCCTCGGGCGCCGCGTGGACGAAGGCGTCCAGCGGCCCGGTGACGGCCGGGGATGCACTCATGAACGGGTCCTTTCCTTGGAGAGCTCCTCGAGGTCGAACCCGTCGAGGGAGAGCTCGTCGGTGACGTGATCGGCGTCGGCCCTCGCCGCCTGCCGCGCCGTGGCGCCGGCGGCCTTCTTCGCCCTGCTCCTGCGCTGCTCCAGCCACCAGTGGGCGATCAGGAGACCCACGACCCAACTGGCCCAGTTGGCGGTCTCGATGAGGACCGTGACGTTCATCTTGAAGCCGGGGATGTAGGTCATCATCAGGAAGAGGACCCGGCCCAGCGTGGTGTGCAGGGCGAGCGCGAAGCTGTAGACCATCCAGCGGCGGTGCTCGCCGTAGCGGCGCTTGCGGGCGGCGCGCAGTCCCATCACGGTCGTGCCGATCCACAGCACGGCGGAGAGGAACAGGCCGAGGCTGCCGTCCGGGGCGGGCCGCAGCGGCACCAGCACCAGGCCGCCGACGATCGCCGACGGCAGCGCGCCCGCGAAGACGTACAGCCGGCCGCTGACACGGTGGACCGAGGGGTGATGGCGCCGCAGCCACGGCCACAGCTGCAGGAACACCGTCACCATCGCGATGTTGCCCGTCACCACGTGCAGGACGAGCAGTTCGTAGTGTCCGGAGAACCCGGCGTTGAGCATGGTCCTCGAGTGCGACTCGTCCAGGCTCAGATACCTCGGGAACGCGTGCAACAGATTGACGATGACGAGGACGCCGAGCACGACCAGCCAGGGGTAGGGCTTACGCCACCACGCCTGGGTGGTGCCCGGTGAAATGGTCGAAGTCTTCATGGCGATTCCGCACCCCTCACAGCGCTCTGTGCTGACGGGAAGCAAGCGTCCACCGCCGTGCTCCGCGCTGTCTTCTCCGAGCGTGCTGACCCCAACGCCCCTGTGCGCGGCCGCCGTTCCCGGTCCGGGGCCGGTGCGCGAACTGCGCAAGCTCGAAGATGCCGGGCCTCTCGTGTGCGTGTGAGGCTCGCCCTGTGCCTTGCGCTGGAAGGAGCGAATGATGAGTGAACCGAGGTCCGAGGCCGCTGCACCGGTGGACGCCCCCGCGTTCGGACCGGTCACCGTCACCCCGGACGACGCCCGGTACGACAGCCTCGTGGAGGGCTACAACCATCGGTTCGTGGGCCGGCCCGACTACATACGCCTGGTGGGCACCCCCGCCCAGGTCGTGGCCGCGGTCGACGAGGCCGTGGCCGCCGGTCGCCGCATCGCCGTGCGCAGCGGCGGGCACTGCTTCGAGGACTTCACCGCCTCCCCCGACGTGCAGGTCGTCCTCGACATGTCGGCCATGAAGGCCGTGTACTTCGACGATCAGCGCCGGGCCTTCGCCATCGAGGCGGGCGCGACGCTCGGCCATGTGTACCGGACCCTGTTCACCGGCTGGGGCGTCACGATCCCCGGCGGCACCTGCTTCGAGGTCGGCGTCGGCGGTCACATCGCGGGCGGTGGCTACGGTCATCTCTCGCGGCGCGACGGCCTGGTCGTGGACCACCTGTACGCCGTCGAGGTCGTCGTCGTCGACGAGTCGGGCCGGGCCCGTACCGTCGTCGCCACCCGCGAGGACGACGATCCGAACCGCGAACTGTGGTGGGCCCACACCGGAGGCGGGGGCGGCAGCTTCGGCGTCGTGACGCGCTACTGGCTGCGCACGCCCGGAGTGGACTCGGACGACCCCCGCGAGCTGCTGCCCAAGGCGCCCCGCCGGATGCGCCGCGCGACGGTGCTGTGGTCCTGGGACGGCATGACCGAGGCCGCGCTCACCGGGCTCATCCGCAACTACTGCTCCTGGTACGAGGAGAACAGCGCGGCGGACTCCCCGTACGTGCACCTGTGGAGCAACCTGATCGTGACGCACCGGTCCGCCGGCATGTTCGGCATGACCGCGGTGATCGACGAGGACGTGCCGGACGCCGAGAAGCTGCTGACCGCCCAGGTGGAGGCGGTGTGCGCCGGCACGGGCGTCGACCCGACGACGAACATCCAGGAGGTCATTCCCTGGATGAGTTCCTGGCTCCCCTCCTACAGCTGGCCCAACGACCCCAACGGGCGCTACAAGCACAAGGCCGGCTACCTGCGCAAGGGGTACTCGGACCGCCAGCTCGCGGCGATCCACCGGCACCTCAGCAGCACCGACTACAGCAACCCGCAGGCCTGCCTGGTGCTCACCGGGTTCGGCGGCCGGGCCGGGGCCGTCGCACCGGACGCCACCGCGACCGCGCAGCGCGACTCCGTGCTGAAGGCCTCGTACAGCGCAGGCATGTGGACGGCGAAGGACGAGGACGAGCTGCACATCGCGTGGGTGCGGGAGTACTACCGCGATGTGTACGCGCACACCGGTGGCGTCCCGGCGCCCGACGGCATCAGCGACGGGTCGTACATCAGCTACCCGGACACCGACCTGGCCGACCCGGAGCTGAACACCTCCGGCGTGCCCTGGCACGCCCTGTACTACAAGGACAACTACCCGCGTCTGCAGGCCGTCAAGAAGAACTACGACCCCCGCAACGTGTTCCGGCACGCGCTGTCGATCGAACTTCCGGACTGAGCCGGAAAAAGAAATCCGATCCCGGTGTCGAATCTCCCCCGCCCCGTTCGACACACAGGTACGGGGCACCCCCCAGGGGTCGCCGGGATCACTGTGAGAGGGAAGGAACTGCCATGCAGGACACCACCGTTACGGCGGCACCGCCGAAGGCGGGGCGGCGTGAGTGGATCGGTCTGGCCGTACTGGCCCTGCCCACGCTGCTGATCGCCCTCGACATCGGGGTGCTGTTTCTCGCTCTTCCGCATCTGAGCGCGGACCTGGGCACGAGCGGCACCGAACAGCTGTGGATCTCCGACATCTACGGCTTCATGCTGGCCGGTTTCCTGCTCACCATGGGCTCCCTCGGTGACCGGATCGGCCGCCGCAAGCTCCTGATGATCGGCGCGGCCGCCTTCACCGTGGCCTCGGTGGTGGCGGCGTACTCCACCACCCCCGAGATGCTGATCGCGGCCCGCGCCCTGCTCGGCGTGGCCGGCGCGACCCTCGGTCCGTCGACGCTCGCGCTGATCAGCAACATGTTCCTCGACGGCCGCCAGCGGGGCATCGCCATCTCGCTGTGGGCCACCTGCCAGTTCGGCGGCTCCGCCCTCGGCCCGGTGATCGGCGGCCTGATGCTGGGCCACTTCTGGTGGGGTTCGGTCTTCCTCCTCGGCGTGCCGGTGATGGCGATCCTGCTGGTCGCGGGCCCGATGCTGCTGCCCGAGTACCGGGACGGCAACGCCGGCCGGATCGACTTCGCGAGCGTGCTGCTGTCCCTGGCGACGATCCTGCCGATCATCTACGGCATCAAGGAGGTCGCGGCCGGCGACGCCGAGACGCCCTCCGTCGCCTTCGCCGCCATCGCGGTCGGCCTCGCCGTGGGCGTGGTCTTCGTACGCCGCCAACTCCGGCTCGACGACCCGCTGGTGGACCTGCGGCTGTTCCGCAAGCGTTCCTTCCGCGTGGTGCTGACGGGCATGATGCTCGGCTCCGGCGCCTTCGCCGGCGCGTCCTTCATGACCAGCCAGTACGTGCAGAGCGTGGTGGGCCTCTCCCCCACCGAGGCCGGACTGGCGCAGGCGCCCACCGGTCTGGGCATCGCGGCGGGCGTGCTGCTCGCGCCCGTCGTGACGCGGTGGCTGAAGCCTTCCACCGCGATCGTGAGCGGTCTGCTGTGCTCGCTCGTCTCGCTGCTCGTCCTCACCCAACTGGGCTCCGACCGCGGCCTGTTCCTCGTGGTCCTGTTCGTCGCCCTGGTCGGCCTCGGCATCGGGCCGCTGTTCGCGCTCGGCACCGGGATCGTCGTCAGCTCCGCCCCGGTCGAGAAGGCGGGCGCCGCCGCCTCGATGTCCGAGACCAGCAACGTCTTCGGCTCGACCCTCGGCCTGGCCGTGCTCGGCACGGTCGGCGCCGCCGTCTACCGCAACCAGGTCGACTCCTCGGTCCCCGACGGGCTGCCGGGCGAGACGGTCGACGCCGTCCGGGAGACCATCGGCGGCGCCGTCGCCGCGGTCGAGGGGCTCCCGTCGGCGGTCGCCGGCGACACCTTGGACGCGGCCCGCGACGCCTTCACCAGCGGCATGAACGTCGTGGCGGCCGTCAGCGCCGCCGTGGTCGTGCTCATCGCCGCCCTCACCGCGGTCGTGCTCCGGCAGAAGGACGACGGCGACGCCGCGCCCGCCACCCCCGCGCAGGACGACGGGACGCCGGCCGCGCCGGAGAACCAGGAGAGCGCGACGCCGGACGACACGGACCGGACCGCGCGCGCCGCGCAGGAAACCCACGCCTGACCAGGACCCGCACTCGAGTACCAGGAGACAACAGACATCATGAACACTGCCCTCGCGCTCAAGGAAGAGATCTCGGGCACGGTCGTGCTGCCCGGCGACGAGGCGTACGCCGAGCTCCGCAAGAGCTTTGTGCACACCGGCAGCCCCGCCGCGGTCATCCAGTGCCACAACACCGAGGACGTGCGATCCGCCCTCCGCTTCGCCCAGGCCGAGGGCCTGGAGATCGCCGTCCGCAGCAGCGGCCACAACGGCGCGGGATTCAGCACGGTCGACGGCGGTGTGGTGATCGACGTGTCGCCCCTCGACTCCGTGGACGTCGTCGACCCCGAGCGGCGTCTGGTCCGCCTCGGCACCGGAGCCAGCTGGGCCCGGGTCGGGGCCGAGCTGAACAAGCACGGCCTGGCGATCTCCTCGGGCGACACCACGTCCGTGGCGGTCGGCGGTCTGCTGCTCGGCGGCGGCTTCGGCTGGATGGTGCGCAAGTACGGTCTGGCCCTGGACAGCGTCGTGGCCGTCGAGCTCGTGACGGCCGAGGGCGAGGTGCTGCGCGCCAGCGAGCAGGAGAACGCCGACCTCTTCTGGGCGCTGCGCGGCGGCGGCGGCAACTTCGGCATCGCCACGTCGTTCGAGGTCGTCGCCCAGCCGGTGAGCAATGTGTTCTTCGGCACGATCGCCTACCCGGCGTCCGAGGCCGCCCAGGTCCTTCAGGGCTGGGGCGCCTACATGCGCACGGCGCCGGAGGAGCTGACGTCGAGCGCCGCCCTGTTCCCCTCGTTCGGCGAGGAGGCCCCTCCGGTCACGCTCCTCGTGTGCTTCGCCGGCGACGACCAGGAAGCGGCCGACAAGGCCCTCGCGCCGCTGCTCGAACTGGGCACGCTGCTCGCGAAGGACGTCAAGCTGATGCCGTACCCGGAGGTCCTGGAGGACGCCTCGGACCTGCCGCCGGAGTGGCAGCCGATGACCCGCAACCGCCTGGCCCGGGAGTGCGGGCCCGAGCTCGTGGACGCCATCGCCAACAGCCCGCACCGGCTCGGCTCGATGTTCGTCGAGATCCGGGCGGTGGGCGGCGCCCTCGGCCGGGTGGCCGCGGACGCGACGGCCTTCGGGCACCGCGACGTCCACTTCATGATCAACACCGCCAACCTGGGCTCCCGGGCGGAGACGCTCGCCACCCAGGCCGACCACACCGCGTTCTGGGCGGGCATCGAGCCGCACGTCTCGGGCGCGTACGGCAACTTCCTGAGCGAGGTGGCGGAGGACGCGGGCGACCGCGCGGCCGCCTACCCGGCCGCGACGTACGCGCGCCTGGCGCAGGTCAAGGCCGTGTACGACCCGAAGAACGTGTTCCGCCGGAACATCAACGTCAAGCCCTGACCCGACCGCCGGCGGACGTCCGCCGGCCCGAGCAGCCGTCCGGAGCACCGGGGCCCGTCGCCCCGGTGCTCCGGCGTTCCGGCGTTCCCGGCTCCCGGCCGGACCGGCCGCGCCCTGAACGGGTCGTCGTACGCCGTTGGCCGGGGCCCGACTCGGGCCCCGGCCAGCGGTGTTCGCGACTCTCGGCTACTTCTCGATCATCATCTGCGCCATCATGCCTTCGACGCCGTGCTCCTGCATGTGGCAGTGGTAGAGGTACAGCCCCGTGTAGTCGGTGTCGAAGCTGACCTGGACGCGCACGCTCTCGCCGGCCGGGACGCTCACCGTGTCCTTGTAGCCGGACTCCCCGGGCCAGGGGGCCTTGCCGTCCCGGTCCAGGACCCTGAACTGCACGAGGTGGGTGTGGAAGGTGTGCGGGATCGCGCCGAACTCGGAGTCCGCGGTGTCCGCGTTGTAGATCCGCCAGATCTCCGTGGTGCCCTGCTTGACCCGGGTGTCGACCCGGTTCATGTCGAAGGTCTTGTCGTTGATGGCGTACGCGGTCTTCGACGGGGCGACGCCCAGCTTGAACTCCCGGTCGGTGCGGCCGTGTTCGGCCCGGGGCACGTCGCGCAGCCGGTCGGGAACCCGGCTGGCGTCCAGCGCCGTCCGCACCACGTCGAAGCGCATCACGGGCCCGGTCCGGTCGGACAGCACCAGCTTGCCGCCCACGCCGTGGCGGGCGAAGTCGACGACCACGTCGGCGCGTTCGCCCGGGCCGAGGGTCAGCGACGTGACGGACACCGGCTCGGGCAGGAGCCCGCCGTCGGAGCCGATCAGGAGAATCTCGGCGCCGTCCAGGTTCAGCTCGAACGTGCGGTAGATCGACGCGTTGAGCAGCCGCAGCCGGTACTTGCGGGCCGCCACGGGGAAGTACGGCTGCTGGCGGCCGTTGGCGAGCAGCGTGGGCCGGTCGTTCGGCTTCTCGCCGACCAGGACCAGGCCTCCCTTGTCGTCGAAGAGGGCGTCCCGCAGCATGATCGGCACGTCGTACGCCCCGCTGGGCAGCCGCAGGCGCTGCTCGTCCTCGTCCTCGATGAGGTAGAAGCCGTGCAGGCCGCGGTAGACGTGGTCGGCCTCCATGTGGTGCGCGTGGTCGTGGTACCAGAGCGTCGCACCGGCCTGCCGGTTGCCGTACTGGTACACGCGCTCCGCACCCGGCTCGATGACCTCCATCGGGTAACCGTCGTGCTCCGGGGGCACGTTGGCGCCGTGCAGGTGCACGTTGGAGGGCTCTTCGAGGCGGTTGCGGAACCGCACCTCGGCCCTGCGGCCCGCCTTGGCCCGGATCGTCGGGCCGACGAAGCTGCCGTTGTAGGTGAGGGCGGCGGTGGTCAGTCCCGGCAGGATCTCGAGCTGCGCGGGCTTGATGTCCAGCTCGTAGATGTCCGCGGTGGCGCCGGACCGCACCGGCTGGAGCACCTTCGGTATCGGCATGCGCCGGGTGTAGGGGTCGGCGGCCTCGGCCGCGGCCAACTGCGCGTTCGCAGCACGGTGGTGTGCGAGATGGGGCGGCGTGCCGCCGCTCTGGGCGTGCCCCGCCGCGTGGGAGTCCTCGCTCATCAGCTCGCGGACGGGCAGCAGCGCCGCTCCCCCAGCTGCCACTCCGCCGATGGTCAGTAGACGTCGTCTGCTCAGCATGTCCCGATCGTGCACGGGCCGCCGGCCGCGGTGTTGTTCGAGATTGCGCGCTCGGCGGGGAGAGCACGTACGAAGAAGCCGGCCGCCGCGTTGCCGCGGCGGCCGGCCGTGTCCCGCGCTGCCCGTCAGGCGGCGGCGCGCGGGGTGTTCTGGTACGCGGTGATGCGCCAGCCCTCGGCCTGCTTGGCGAGCACCCAGGTCGCGCGGATGGCGCGCTCCGGGGCGACCTGCTCCTCGCCGGGGGCGATGACGCCGCCCTCGGTGACGAGCACGGCGACGTCGCCGCCGACGGCCTTGGCGTCGATGGGCGTGCCGGTGACCTTGGTGCCGCGGTACGGGCCCGCGTAACCGGCCTTCATCAGCTTCCGGATCGCCTCCTTGCCCTTGGCGAAGACGTCGCCGGGCAGGATCAGGGTGGCGTCGTCCGTGAACAGCTCGGCGAAGGCGTCGGCGTCGTTGTCGGCCCACGCCGCGACGACGAGTTGCGGCAGCGCCTGCGGCTCGGTGGCCTGCGGAGCGGCTGTGGTGGCCTGGGACATGGTGGTTTCCTTTCGCGCGTTCGGTTCGGGGTCAGAGCAGGGGGCTGCCGGACTGGCGCTCCACGGCGTGGGCGAAGGCGCCCTGGGACACCGCGGTGGCGATGACCTCGATGTCGTCGGACATGTAGCGGTCCTTGTCCAGGGTGGGGACGAACGAGCGCACCAGGTCGTAGGTGGCCTTCGCGGAGGGGCTGAGGCCCTCGTAGCGGCCGGAGATGTCCACGGCCTGCGCGGCGGCGAGGAACTCCACCGCGAGGATGCGGCTGTTGTTCTGCAGCACCCGGCGGGCGTTGCGGGTGGCGATCAGGCCCATGCTGACGACGTCCTGGTTGTCGCCGTTGGACGGCACGGACTGGGTGCTGGCGGGGCCGATGGTGCGGTTCTCCGCGACGAGCGCCGTCGCCGGGTACTGCGCCCCCGCGAAGCCGCTGTTGAGGCCGGGCTCGCCGGCGACGAGGAACTCGGGCAGGCCGTAGCTGAGGTGACGGTTCAGGACGCGGTTGGTCTGGCGCTCGGAGAGCACGCCGAGCTGGGTGAGCGCGATCGTCACGAAGTCCATGGCGAACGCGATCGGCTGGCCGTGGAAGTTCGCGCCGTGGAAGATCTCCTGCCCCTCGAAGAAGAGCGGGTTGTCGTTCGCGGAGTTGAGCTCGATGTCCAGCTTGTCGACCGCGTGGTAGAGGGTGTCGCGGACGGCGCCGAGGACCTGTGGGATGGCGCGCAGGGAGTACGCCTTCTGCAGGTAGATCTCGGTGCGCTCGACGTCCTTCTCGCCCGACTTGCTCGCCTGGACCTGGCGGCGCAGCTCCATGTGCTCGACGGTCAGCTCGCTGCCGCGCATCAGCGCCCGCATGTTGGCCGCGGTGTCGATCTGGCCGCGGTGCGGCCGGGCGATGTCGTGGCCCTCGGCCAGGAACGGGCTGGTCGAGCCCTGGAGGGTCTCGATCAGCAGGGCAGTGACGATCTCGTGCTGGCGCACCTGCTCCAGGGCGCGGCTGACGACGAGCGAGCCGACGCCCGTCATCCCGGAGGTGCCGTTGATCAGCGCGAGGCCCTCCTTGAAGCGCAGTTGGAGCGGTTCGATGCCGTGCTCGCGGAGCACCGAACCGGTCGGCACCCGCTTGCCGTCCTGCAGCACATAGCCCTCGCCGATGACCGTGGACGCGATGTGCGAGAGCGTGGCGAGGTCACCGCTCGCGCCGAGCGAGCCGATCTCCGGGATGGCGGGGGTGATGCCCTTGTTGAGGTACAGCGCGAGGCGCTCGATGACCTCGGGGCGCACCGCGGAGTGGCCCTTGGCGAGGGCGTTGAGCCGGGCGGAGACGATGGCGCGGGCCTCGTCCTCGGCGAACAGCGGGCCCACACCGGCGCTGTGGCTGCGCACCAGGTTGGTCTGCAGCTCCACCTCCTTGGAGGTGTCCACCAGCATGTAGATCATCTCGCCGTAGCCGGTGGTGACGCCGTAGATGGGGATGTTCTGCCGGGCTATGTCCTCGAACATCTCGCGGCTGGCCGTCACCTTGGCCAGGGCCGACGGAGCGATCTCACAAGGCGCCCGGTCCTCGGCCACGCGCCGGACGTCTGCGATCCGCAGCGTCTCACCGTCGAAGGAAACCGGTGCATCGGCGGTGTTGCCGGTCGGGGTCTCGGTCTCGGTCAGAGTCACTTTCCCTCACTCCATCGTTTCCTTGGCGACAGCACTCATTACGGGTCTCTCGGCATCGACCAGGTGGGCGAGGCCGGCGGGGGTCGGGTGGGCGAAGCAGGCGGCCGGCGCGAGCCGTACGCCGAATCGCTCGACCACGCGGTGGATGAGCCGGAGCATCAGCAGGGAGTGCCCGCCGAGGGCGAAGAAGGAGTCCTGTACGCCGATGTCCTCGGTGTGCAGGAGCTCGCGCCAGAGCTCGGTCATCTCCCGCTCGGTCGTGGTGCGGGGGTCGTCGGGGGCGTCGGACCGGCGCCCCGGGTCGGGCAGGCGGCGGCGGTCCACCTTGCCTGCGGCGTTGCGCGGGAGCCGGCCGTCGACGGTGACGAAGACCAGCGGCAGCGTCAGCCGGCCGAACCGGGACCGCAGTTGGGACCGCCAGTCCTCCTTGGCGCCCAGGGCGCCGCCGTCCGGGGCCCGGTGCGGCACGACGTACATCACGAGTCGGGACGGCAGGCCGTCCTTGCCGGGAAGCGCGGTGACGGCGCACTCGGCGACGGAGGGGTGGGCGGCCAACGCCCGTTCGATCTCGGTGAGTTCGAGCCGGTTGCCGTACAGCTTGACCTGGAAGTCCTTGCGGCCCCGAAACTCGATCTCGCCGTCCCAGCGGCGCAGGCCCACGTCCCCGGTCCGGTAGCAGCCGACGCCGTCCGTGGGGAACAGCGTGCGGTCGGGCAGCGGGGCGAAGGCCGCGTCGTCCCCGTACGTGGCGCTCAGATAGCCCTGGGCGACGTAGGGGCTGCGGATGACGATGTCGCCGGTCACTCCGTCGGGGCAGGGCCGGCCGGACTCGTCGAGGACGAGGACCTGACGGCCGGGGATGGAGCGGCCGATGGGGGCCGTGCCGTGGACCGGTCCGGTGATGTCGTGCCAGGTTCCGACGATGGTCTCGGTGGGCCCGTAGACATTGGCCAGCCGGGCCCGGGGCAGCGTCGCGCGCAGGCCCTCGACGAGCTCCTGCCCGAGCGCCTCCCCCATGAGGAGGACGCAGTCGAGCGGCGGCGGTGCGACGCGGGGGCCGCGTTCGGTGAGGACCCGGACGATCTCCCGGGCGAAGCTGGGCACGGTCTGGATGAGCGAGATCCGCTCGGCGGTGAGCCAGTCGACGAACTTCTCGGGGTTGCTCCGCAGCTTCTCCGGCACGGGGCACAGCGTGGCGCCGGAGACGAGCGTCGCGAACGTCTCGGCCAGCGCCGGATCGTGCTCCGGGGCCACCCACTGGGCGACGCGGCTGCCGGGGCCGACGCCGAACTCCCCGGCGAGCCAGGTGGTGAACTGCGCCAGCGCGTCGTGGGTCTGCGCCACCCCCTTGGGGGTGCCGGTGGAGCCCGAGGTGTAGGCGAGATAGGCCCGCCCGTTGCCGTCCTCGCGAGCACGGCGTTCGTTCCGCGGCCCCGGGGCCACGGCGTCCGGGGCGGCCGCGGTGAGCTCGGTCGCGTCGAGGGTGGGGCCGCGCAGTTCGTCGCGGTACCACTCGGCGAGCGGGTCCCCGTCGGGCCCGCCGGCGAGCACCAGGCAGACGGGCCGCGCGGCGCCGAGCACGGCCCGGCCGCGTTCCCCGCTGTCGGCGGTGCCGAGCCACACCAGGTGTCCCCCAGCGGCCAGCACGCCGAGCAGCGCCGCGTACTGGGCGGGGCCCGGCGGCATCCGCACCGCGACGGGCGAGCCGGCCACGGTGCCCAGGCGGCGCAGCCCGGCCGCGACGGCCTCGGCCCGGCGGGCGAGTTCGCCGTACGTGACGTCCTGGCCCTGCCAGGAGACCGCGACCGCGTCCGGTGTCTCCCGCGACCAGCGCCGGACGAGCGCGTCGACCGGCGGGCCGTCGTAGGCCCCGGCCGCGATCCGGTCGGCCTCCCGCACCCGGTCGAGGACCAACTCCGGTGGGTCCAGGGGAAGTTCGCGCACCGTGCGGTCGGGGTGGCGGACGGCCGCGTCGAGCAGGGTGCGCAGTTGGTCGAGGATGCGCCGGGCCGACGCGGCGTCGAACAGCTCGGTGCGGTATTCGAGGGAGCCGTCGAGCTCCGGCGCGGCGGTGTCCACGGTCAGGCGCAGATCGGCGGTGGCCGTACCGGGGTGGACGGGGTGCTCTCGCACCTCGGCCCCCGCGATCGCCGGGCGAGCGGCGGCGCCGCCGTCGTGGTGGACGAACACGGCGTCGCCCAGCGGCGTCCGGCGGGCGTCGCGCTCCATGCGCAGCGCACCGACCAGGTGGGCGAAGGGCAGGCCGCGGCGGAGGTGTGCCTCCCGCATCCGGCGGGCGGTCGCCTCGACCGCGGCACGGAAGTCCGCGTGCTCGGCGAAGTCGGCGACGAGCGGCTGCAGTTCGGTGTACGGGCCGACGGACGGAACGGTCTCCGCCTCGGGCCGGGTGTCGGCGGGAACGGCCACGACCACGCGGTCCTCGTCGCCGTAGCGGCTCAGCAGCGCCTGGAAGGCGGTGAGCAGTACGGCGGCCGCGGTCGCCCCGGTCCGGCGGGCGAAGTCGGCGACGCGGTCGGCGAGTTCGGCGCCGAGGACGAAGGGCAGCACGTGTCCCGCGTACGAGGGGTGCGAGGGGCGGGGCCGGTCGACGGGCAGGGACGGCTGCGGCGGCACCGGCGTCAGCTGCTGCGTCCACCAGTCCCGCAGCTCGCGGAAGTCCGCCGTGCCTTCCCTGGCGCGCTCGGCGCGGGCGCGGTCCGCGAAGCTCGCCGGGGTGCCGGGGAGGGCCGTCGCGGCCGGCTCGCCGGAGCGTTCGGCGGTGTAGCCCGCGCCCAGCTCCGCCAGCAGGGTCGCCACGGACGTCTCGTCGGCGACCGCGCGGTGCGCCACGAGCAGCAGCCGGTGGGCGGTGGGTCCCAGGCGCAGCAGGGCGAGCCGGGCCAGGGGCGCCTCGGCCGGCTCGAAGGGGCGGCGGGCGAGTTCGGCGCAGAGCCGGTCGGCGTGCTCGGCACGGGCCGGCGCCGGGGTTCCGGAGAGGTCCAGGGTGATCGGCGCGGCCGGGTCGTCGGCGCCGTCCGGCTCGTCGGGGCGCCAGTCGGAGATCCGCTGCGCCGGACGGCCCCCGACGCTCACGAGGGCGGTGCGGAGGGTGGCGTGACGGCGCCGCACGGCACGCCAGGCGGCGTTCAGGGCGCGGACGTCGAGTTCGCCGTCGATGCGGAGGGCGCGGCACACGTGCGCGGCAGCGGTTCCCGGGACGAGTGCGTCCTGGAACCACAGGCCGTCCTGTGCCGCGGAGGTCACGGCCTGTTCGGCGGCCCGCTCGGAGCGAGCGGGCGTGCTCATCGCTACGGTGAGTTCAGCCACGTTCACATCGTTGTCCGACCTGCGGATCCGTGGCATCTCTTGATGTGCTGCTGTCCGCGCGACGCGGTGTACGACGCCGACTCCCGTACGCCGGCAACGCGTTCAGGCCAGGACCGATGCTGCCGGTCCTGGCCTGTTCGCGCGCGTTCCCGGCGGCCCGGGGACGCGCGGGAGCGTCAGAGGTACTGGGTGTTGGGCTCGAGTCCGCACAGCACGCGGCCGTACAGCTCGAGGTTGGTGTTGGGGTGCAGGATCGCGTGCAGGTTCATGGTCTGGACGTCGCGCTCGATGCGCTGGATCGGGACCGAGCTGTACACGGAGGAGCCGCCGCTCGCCGTGTTCAGGATGTCCACGGCCTCCTTCGCGCGCTGGCACACCGCACCCAGGTCGAGGCGGACCCGGGCCCGCTCCTCCAGCGTCCAGGGCTCTTTGGCCGCGGACTTGGAGTCCAGCCGCTCGGCGACGCGGTGGGCGTGGAACTCGGCCTCGTCGATCTTCACCGTGGCCTCGGCGACCTGGAGGTGCGTGAGCGGCGCCTCGCTCTGGGTCTCGTACGAGGTGTAGGTGATCTTCCGTCCTGGGAGGCGCTCGAAGAACGCGTCCTTGGCGGCCTTGGCCAGGCCGAGGGCGGGGGCGCCGACCGTGGCGCAGGCGGTGGGCATGAACGGGGCGTTGTAGACCGGCGACGCGGCGTTCGCCACGGAGCTGTGCTGTCCCTGCAGCACCGGGATCATGGACATCACGCGGTTCTCCGGCACGAACACGTTCTCGGCGATCGTGGTGACGCTGCCGGTGCCGCGCAGGCCCGCGGTGTGCCAGTCGTCGACGATCTGCAGGTCCGACATCGGGATGAGCACCATCACGGGCTCGTGGCCGCCGTCGGGGGTGGGCCGCACGGCCGCGTTCACGTTCCACTGGCTCTGCTGGGAGCCGGTGTTGAAGGACCACTTCCCGTTGACGACGTAGCCGCCCTCGGCGGGCACGACCATCGCACCCGGGCTGAGGATGCCGCTGATCCGTACGTCGGGGTCGGCGAAGACCTCGTCCTGGACCTCGTCGGGGAAGAGCCCGACCATCCAGGAGCTGATCGCCCAGACCGACGCGGTCCAGGCCACCGACCCGTCGCCCCGGGCCAGTTCGGAGATGACGTCGACGACGGTGCGGGTGTCGGACTCGTGGCCGCCGTAGCGGGCGGGGACGCGCATCCGCAGCACGCCGGAGTCCTTCAGCGCCTCGATGGTCTCGTCGTGCAGCCGACGGTGCTCCTCGCCCCACGCGGCGTTGCGCTGCAGCAGCGGCGCCAACTCCTGGGCACGGCGGACGAGTTCGGCCCGGGGCAGAGCCTGGGTGAGTTGCATCAATTCCTCCTCGGTGGCAGCGGAGCAGGGCAGCGTCGCTGTCGGGGCCTGACGGTTCGGGCACGCCGAGCCTCGGGTGCCGCGGCGGCAGCGCCCCGCAGCCGGTCTCGGCGCTGCGGCGCGCGCACTGCCGACCGTCGCAGGCCCCGGTTTCCGGCGCATCTTCCGGGTTGCGGTGCTCGGTACGGGCGGGTGGATCAGAGCGGGTACAGAACGTCGGTGAGCTGCTCGGACGCCTCCCAGAGGCGCCGGCGTGTCCCGGCGTCGCGGGCGGCGCGGCCGGCGCGGACGAGTCCGGGCGCGCCGCGGGTCTCGGTGCGGCCCTGCGGGCCGTAGAACTCTCCGCCGCGCACGCCGGGGTCGGTGGCCGCCCGCAGGGTGGGCAGCATGCCGTCGTACGCGGACTGGAGGAACAGGGGGGCGAAGACGGGCCCGGCGAGGCGCAGCGCCGCAGGGAAGTCCCGGCCGAGGCCGGTTCCCGCGAGGCCGGGGTGTGCCGCCACCGAGCGGACGGAGGAGCCCGACTCCTGGAGCCTGCGCTGCAGTTCGAGGGCGAACATCAGGTTGGCCAGCTTGGACTGCGCGTACGCCCGGTATCTGCTGTAGCGGCGTTCGGCGTCGAGGTCGTCCAGGTCGATGCGGCCGAGTCGGTGCAGATAGCTGCTGACGGTGACGACGCGCGCTTCCGGCGCTTCCTGCAGCAGGTCGAGGAGGCGTCCGGTGAGCGCGAAGTGGCCGAGGTGGTTGGTGGCGAACTGGAGCTCGTGACCGTCGACGGTACGGATCTCGTCGGTCCACATCACTCCCGCGTTGTTGATCAGGAGGTCGACGCGGTCGCAGCGGTCGTGCAGCTCCTTCGCGGCGTCGCGCACCGACGCGAGGCTCGACAGGTCGAGCGGCTGGACCGTGAGCTCCGCGGTCGGCACCTCGGCGGTGATGCGGGCCGCTGCGGCGGCGCCCCGGTCCGGGTCGCGTACGGCGAGGACCACGTGGGCGCCGCTCCGCGCCAGTGCGGCGGCGGTCTCCAGGCCGAGGCCCGAGCTCGCCCCGGTGACGACGGCCGTGCGGCCGTGCTGGGCCGGGACGTCGGCCGCGGTCCACTTCTGTTCGGTGCCCAAAGCTCTCTCCCCTCCGGTGGTGGGTGGCTTCCGCGGCCGGGCCGCGCCCTCAGGCCGGGCCGCGGCCGTTCTGCGGTGCGGCGGTGCGGCGGTATCCGTGCGCGACCACCCGGCGGGCCGACTCCGCGTAGGCGCCCGGGTGTTCGGGCAGGGCGGTGGCCAGGCCGTCGACGTAGCGGTTGTACATGCAGAACGCCGCGGCGATCAGGACGGTGTCGTGCAGGTCGGTGTCGTCGGCGCCCGCGGCGCGGGCGGCGGCCACGGCCTCGTCCGAGACCGGCCGGGCGGCCTGCTGCACCTCGGCCGCGACCCGCAGCAGCGCCCGCAGCAGCTCGCTGACGGGTGCGGTGTCCGGGTCGGCGAGGACGGCCCGCACGAGGTCGGCGCCGCCGGCGAGTTGGGCCGCGGCGAAGGCGCTGTGCGAGGCGGAGCAGAAGCGGGTGCCGTTCAGCTCGGAGACGTATGCCGCGATCAGTTCGCGGTCGCCGGGGCTCAGGGACGGGGTGCCGGTGTGCAGCAGCGCGTCCGCGAGCCGCTCCAAGGGGTCGGCGGTGTCCGGGCGTTGGGCCAGCAGGCCGTTGATGCCGGGGAGGCCGGTGCTGAGCTCGATGTGCGCCACGGCGGTTCCTCTCTCAGGTGCGGGCGGGCTCCGGGGCCGGGGCGAGGCGGCCCTCGACCAACGCGACGGGCGGCTGGGCCTCCAGGTAGAAGTGGTTGCCGGGAACCGTGTGGGCCTGGAATCCGCCGCGTGTCTGACGGGCCCAGGCCGCCACGTCGTGCGGGGCGGCGATCGGGTCGTCGGCCGCGGCGACGGCGGTGATCGGGCAGTCGAGCGGCGGGCCGGGACGGTGGGCGTAGCTGTCGGCCATGTGCACGTCCGCGACCACGTAGGGGAAGACCCTTTTCAGGACGGCGGGTTGGGCGAGCAGCTCGGGGTGGATCCCCCCGATGGCGACGATCTCCTCGACGATGGCGGCTTCGTCGCGCAGGGCGGCCTGTGTCAGGCTGCCGAGGCGGGTGTGCGGCCCGCAGGCCCCGGAGACGAAGAGGTGGCCGACCGGGACGCCGGTGTGCTCCAGGTGACGGGCGACCTCGAACGCGACCCAGGCGCCCATGCTGTGCCCGAAGAGCGCCAGCGGGCGGTCGGCGAGGCTGCGGACGGCGCCGGCGATGTCCAGGGCCATCCGTCGCAGGTCGGTGGCGAACGGCTCGCGGGCGCGCCGCCCACGTCCCGGGTAGCACACGGCGTGCACCTCGCTGTGGCGGCTGAGCCGGTCCCAGGGTGCGTAGAACGCGGCCGTGCCGCCCGCGTGCGGGAAGCAGATCAGACGCTGATCCGCCTCGGGGCGTGGGCTCATGCGGTGCAGCCAGGTCATCGCGGACTCCCGTTCGGGCCGGCCGTGCGGGTCGGCGTGGTTCAGGCGGCGACGGCGGGGGCGAACGGGGGCCAGTCCTCGTCACTGGTCCCGACGCCGAGTGCCGTGATCAGCGCGGGCGTTGCGATGGCGAGGCACGTGACGGTACGCATGGGTTCTCCTCAGCAGCATGGGTCGGGCTCGTGGTGGATGTGGCCGTGGGCGGTAGCCACCCGATGAAGCTAACGAAGCCCGTCGAGCGTTGGCAAACTTTTGTCAGACTTAGGCAACTCAGCTCGGTGAATTACCCCTGCTCTCCGCAGCAATAGGGTCTGACCTGCAACGATGTAGGCGAAAATCTCTACAGAATGTGCCTAGCAGGGCTACAGGGACTCTCCATCAAGAGTCCAGCGGAGCCGCCGGCCGCGCACCGGGAGGAGCCTTCCGCACCCTTCGGCGCCGAGCACGAGAAGGCCCCGCCCGAGCGAACGGGCGGGGCCTGGAAGGCGGTACGGGTGACGACGCGAGCGTGGACGGCGAACCGGCGGCGGACCGCCGCGGAGCGGCGCGTCAGACGGCGCGTCAGGCGGCGCGGCCTCGCGGACGGAGCGCGGCCCGGGCAGCGGCGTCGACGTGGGCGCGCACGAGCAGGACCTGCTCACCGAGGGTCGGTGCGGCCAGCATGTCGTGGACCGCGACCTTGACGCCGAACTCCTTCTCCACGCGGCGCACCAGACGGGCCACCAGAAGGGAGTCGCCGCCGAGGGCGAAGAAGTCGGAGGCCCCGGAGAGCGGCGGGTGGCCGAGCAGCTCGGCCCACTCCCCCTTGAGGTACGACCAGACCTGGTGCGCACCGGCGCCCGGCCGCGGCATGCGGGCCAGCATCCGGGTACGCAGCCGGTGCACGAGCAGCGCCTGGTCGCCGAGGTTCCTGCGGGACATGTCCTGCAGCGAGACCGTCACGCCGTACTCCTCGCCCACGCGCCGCACCAGACGGGTCATCAGGAGCGAGTCACCGCCCCGGGCGAAGAAGTCCGCGTGTTCGGTGAGCCCGGCACTGCCCAGCAGCTCACTCCAGGACCGGAGCATGAACTGCCGTACTTCCTGGAGCTCGTCCGCCTCCGGGGAGGCCGGGCCTCCGTCCGGGCCGGAGAGCTGGGCGGACGCTCCGGCGACGCCGACGACGTCAGCGTGGTCACGAGTCATGTACGCCACTCCTGGGCATCGTTGACAGCGGTCAGCGGATGAATCTGGCACAGCATGTTGCCATGAGGTTAGGGTGCCACTCCACCAAATGGCAAGGCATTGCCACTCCGTATGGCAATGATGCTCCGCAGAAGCTTCCATCGCGTGGCCAAAAGGCGCAGGTCATAACAGCCTTGGCAGTTGCCAAGAACATCCGGAGTTGGCTACCGTTCGGCAGAGCAAAGTTGAAAGACATGGCACAACGGAGGCAAATCGTCCGCTGATCACCTCGTTGTTCATCGATCCGGTTGGGGCAATCACGTGCTGGAGCAGCCATCCTTCGGTCGTCGGCTCAAGCAGCTGCGGACGGAGCGGAACCTTTCGCAGGCCGCACTCGCCGGTGACGGCATGTCGACCGGGTATCTGTCGCGCCTCGAATCAGGCGCGCGGCAGCCCACCGAGCGGGCCGTCGCCCACCTGGCGAGTCAACTCGGCATCAGCCCGGAGGAGTTCGAGGAGACCCGGGCCACGTCTCTCGCGCAGAGCCTGTCCATCGCCACCTCCCTCGACTCCGACGAGACCAGCGAGCAACTGGCCGAAGCCCTCGAGGCCGCGCACGCGCCCGATCCGATGCTCCGCTGGCAGGCCCTCTGGCTGCTCGCCCAGCGCCGGCGCCGCAACGGCGAGCACGCCGCCGAGCGCGCCTACCTCGACGAACTCGTGCCGCTCGGCGAGGAGATCGGGCTGCCCGAGCTGCGCTCCCAGTCACTGACCCAGCTCGCCCGCAACCTCCGCGCCGCGGGTGAGATCGCCCCCGCCCTGGAGGCCGCGACGACGGCCCACGAACTGGCCCGGCAGCACGGACTACCCGCGCAGCACGCGGCCACGGTCCTGCTCGTCCTGGTGTCCGTGGAGGCGGAGGCGGGCCGCGTCCCGGACGCCCGACAGCACGCCGACGAGCTGGTCGGCCTCGTCGAGGGGCGCGGGGACGCGCTGTGGGCCGAGGCCATGTGGACCGCGGCCGTGGTGCGGGTGCGCCAGGGCGACTTCAAGTCCGCGCTCGGCCTCCTGGACCAGGCCCTGGAGCGGTTCGCCAGCCGCGAGAACCTCGCGCTGTGGATGCGGCTGCGCCTCACCGCGGCCGACCTGCACCTGCAGATGTCCCCGCCGGAGCCGGAGGCGGCCCAGAAGTACATCGAGGCCGCCGAGGCCGGGCTGCCGTTCGTCGACACCCCGTCGATGGAGCAGGAGCTGGCCGCGCTCAAGACCCATCTGGCCTTCCACGAGGGCCGGTTGGCGGACGCCCGCGCTCTGCTCGACCGGCTCGGCCGTGCCGCGCTGCGCATGTCGTACCGCAGCAAGATGCGGCTCGACGTGCTCGACAACCAGCTGCGGATCCTGGAAGGGGACGAGGAGGAGGGTATGGCCGGGCTGCAGAAGCTGGCGCTCCAGGCCCAGGAGTCCTCCAACATCGACCTGGCGGCCTCGATCTGGCGGCTGGCCGCGGAGTGTCTGCTGAGGTCCCGGGGGAAGAGCGCGGGCCGGCAGTCCTGACGCCCGGGCCGGCGGCGGCCCCACGGGTCTCCGCCTCCCGCCCTGATCGTTGCCAACTCGCTCCTGCCGGTTGGCAACATCTTGCCAAGCTGGGGAATGGTTGGCACGATGTCCGGGCCATGTTGCCGATACAGGGAACGAGGACGGCATGACCAGCACCCGGCGCAACACAGGGGTTCGCTCCACAGCAGTCCTGGTGGGCTGTCAGGGATCTGCACGGTTCTTGCCACGCGCCTTTGCCAAATGGGGAGTTGACGTGCTCCGCATCCCCGGCAGCACCCCGCGCACGGCGGAGCTGGCGGCCCGTCTCGCCTCCCGCAACCCCCTGTGTGTCCTCGCCGGTGAGGAGTCGTGCGGGCCGCTCGCCGACGCGCTCGCCGAACGGCTCGGCCTGCCCGGGAACGCCGCCGAGCTCTCCGGCGCCCGCCGCGACAAGGAGGCGATGGGCCGCGCCCTGCAGCGTGTCGGAGTACGGCGTGCCGAGCAGTGGTACGGCGGCAACGCCGAGGCCCTCGCCGATCGCGCCGAGGAGCACGGCCTGTATCCCGTCGTCGTCAGTCCGCTGTCGCGTGCCGCCGGGGCGGCCTCCGTCCTGTGCCGCGACCGGCGGGAGGTGCGCAGGGCCGCCGAGGCGGTCGTCGGGGCCAGGAGCCACGGCGGCGCGGTCAACTCCCAGGCCCTGCTGCGGGAGTTCTTGCCGGGCCCGGCGTACACGGTGGACTCCGTCTCCCGGGACGGGCAGTCCTGCATCGTCGCGATCCACCGGCGCCACACCCGCCGGTACGGCGCGTACCTGCTGCCCGACCGCGCCGAACTGGCCGCCCCGGACAGTGCCGTCGCCGCCGAACTCGTCGCGTACAACCGTCAGGTCCTCGACGCGCTGGGCATCCGGAACGGCCCCAGCCACACCGACCTGGTGCTCACCCCCGCGGGACCGGTCCTCGTGGACGCCGGAGTGCAGCTCGGGCCCGGCGTGCTGCCCGGTTACGACGACCTGAGCCGCGGCGTCAACCAGGCCGACCTGACCGCGCTCGCGTTCGCCGAGCCCGAGGAGTTCCGGCGCCGCTGGGCGGGCCGCAGCTACACCAAGCTGTGCGAGGCACAGGTCGTCGACACCACCGCCGGCTTCGCGGGTCCGCCCCGAGCGCTGGACCGGCACGTCGTCGACGCCGTCGAGGCGCTGTCGTCCGTGTACTTCTTCGACGCCGGTCACCGCGCCCGCGGCCGTGGCCCGGTCACGCCGAGCCCACGGCCCGCCAGCGGTGTCGCGTACACCCTGCACAGTTCGCCCCGGCTCCTGGAGGAGGACCGGCTGCGCATCCGTCGGCTGACGGACGGACAGCCGCGGCCGCAGGAGCCCGCATGCGCCGGCTGAGACCGGGGCGCGCGCTGTCCGACGGTTCCCCGGCCAGGCCCTCACCACGACAGATTGCCGAGGCGCAGCTGCCATGATCCAGGGACTCTCCCAGCGCACCCTGCTCGAATCCGCGGCCGAGGGCCTGCGCCGGATCGCCAACGACCCGCGCTGCGCCCGGGAGTTCGCCGCCTCAGGTTCCGTGCTGCGGGACATCCTCTCCCCCGCCGCCCGTCGCTATGTCCTCGCCACCGACCGCACCGACTTCCTCGCCCGCGTCGCGGAGCTGCGGAGCAAGGGGTACGGGGTGACCGCCGAGTACTCCTCCCCCGACCGCGGCACGGACACCGGGCCGGAGCAGGTGCGGCAGGTCGTCGACGAGTACCTGCAGCTGCTGGCCCACGAACCGGCCCCCGAGCAGATCGGCTGCGACCTGACCGGTGTCGGCCTGGCCGTCTCCCCCGCACTCGCGTTGGCCAACGCCGACCGGATCGCGGCGGCCGCGGCCGCCCGGGGCAGCGAGATCGTCCTCAGCATGGACCGCTCCCCCACCGTCGACGCCGTACTGGCCGTCCACCGCGAACTTTCCAGGCGGTACGCGAACGTGGGCCTCACGCTCCAGGCCCAACTGCACCGCACCCTGCGGGACATCACCGACGTGGCCCGGCCCGGCAGCCGCATCCGGCTCGTGAAGGGCGCCTTCCAGGAACCGCAGGACATCGCACTGCGCCGCGGGCCCGCGCTCGACGACCGCTATCTCGACCTCGCACAGCGCCTGGTGGACCACGGCGTGCGGCTGAGCCTGGCCACCCAGGACCACGAGGTGCTCGCCGCCGCGGACAGCCGGGGCCTGCTCACCCAGGTCACCGACATCGAGATGCTGCACGGGGTACGGCCGGGGCTGCTGCGCCACTACCGCGACCTGGGCCTGCCGTGCCGGGTCTACGCGGTGTACGGCACGAACTGGTGGCTGCATCTGCTGCAGCGCCTGGCCGAGCACCCGCCGCTGGTGCTGAGCGCCCTGGCCGACATCGGGTCGGACCGCGCGGAGGGCCCCGCGTCCGGCTACTGACGGGCGAACCGGGTGGGGCCCGGCACGTCGCGGCTCCGCCCCGCCCGGCTGGCCGTCGTCCAGTTCCCTCACCCTGGCCCGCCGTTCGGTTCAACCTCACCCGCCCCGTCCGGGCGGGCCCTGCCGCTCACGCCCCGTCCGGGTGGGCCAGCCGCTCAACTCGCCCTGCCCGCCCCGCCGTTGGACTCCCCCTGCCCGCCCTGCCGTTCACCTCGCACAGCCGGACCAGCCACTCGACGCACCACGCCCGCCCCGGCGTTCACTCCGCACCATCCGGGCCCGCCGCTCGATTCAGCACGCCCGGCCCGGCGTAAAGTCCGCCGTCCGGGCAGGCATCGCCGCTCAAGCCCCCGGCCGGGCGGGCCCGCCGCTTAACTCTCCCTGCCCGCCCCACCCTTGAACTCCCCCTGCCCGCCCCGCCGTTCACTCCGCACAGCCCGGCCAGACACTCGACGCACCACGCCCGGCCCCGGCGTTCACTCCGCACCATCCGGGCCCGCCGCTCCATTCAGCACGCCCGGCCCGGCGCAAAGTCCGCCCCCGTCCGGGCGGGCCCGCCGCTCAACTCCCCCTGTCCGCCCCGGCGTTCACCCCGCGCCGTTCGGGCCCGGCGTTCAGCTCGGTTCGCCCGGGATCGCCGTCCGACCCACCCCACCCGGCCGTGAGCCAAGTCGCTGAGCGCACCGCGTCCTAGCCGTCGTCGTTCGTCTGCACGGCCACGGCTGCCGCGTACCCGGCGGGCACCGCCACGTCCTCGACGTTCCAGCCGGGCGGGCTGGTCACCGGCACCAGGCCCGAGCCGAGGTAGTCGAGTGCGGGGCTGCGGGCCAGGCCGGTGCCGAGGCCCTTGAGGTAGGCCTCCTTGCGCACCCAGGCCCGGGTGAAGGCCTCGGGCCGGTCGGCCTCGGAGCAGGACGCGAGCTCCCGCTTCTCCCGTGGGTGCAGGGCCCCTTGGACCTCGTCGGCCACGGCGACGGGGTCCGTGGTCTGCACGTCGACGCCCACCACGGTGGCGGAGAAGGCGAGCAGCGCGAGGTCGCCGCTGTGCGAGAGCGAGAAGTGCAGCGGGACGCCCGGGTCGGCGGGAGCGGGCCGGCCGTGCGGGCCGCCGCAGCAGGGGCAGGGGTCCCGGCGGAACCGTACCTGCCGTGCGGCGATGCCCAACTGGGCGCCGAGCAGCACGCGCAGCGCGACATGCGCGGCCAGATAGCAGCGGCGGTCGGCGAGCCTGCGCAGTCTCTCCGCCCGGCGCTGCTCGCCGTCGTCGAGGACGTCGCGGGCGAGCGCTTCCAGCGTCTTCGGCTGCCGGGTCGCGTCCGCGAGCCACAAGTGCGCCGCCCGGTCGGGGAGTTGCAGCGGCCCGGGCGGTGCGTCGAGGTTCAGCAGACGCGGGGCCCGTCGCACCGCCGGGCCCGCGCCGCGCGGCGCGGCCGCCCCCGGCCGGGCGACCACGGTCCGCGCGAGGCCGGCGCCGACGTCAAGCCGGGGCATGGCCCTTGGCCATCGCGGCGAGGAGACGGCCGACGGCATCCAGCGCGGCGGCCGGACAGCCGTCGTCGTGCCCCGTGGCCGACGGCCCGGGGGAGCACGGCGGATGCCCGTCGGCGAGCGGGCTGTCCGCCTCGAGGGCGCGCAGCGCCGTGGCGAGGAGTACGGCGAGCCGGCCCCCGTTCTCCCGCAGCAATGGAACCGATCCCTCCCACAGGGCGTGGCGTACCCGCACGGCCGTGAGCATCCCGTCGCCTGCCGTGGCGACGCTCAGCAGCGTGCCGATCCGGCGCTCCAGGCGGGACGGCGCCCATCCGCCGCGCTCCCACTCCGCCGCCAGCCGCTCGGCATGAGCGCGCAGCGCCACCGCGGCGTCGCGCGGTGGGTGTACGGGGGGAACTGTGTCGGTCACCATCAGGACTCCTCACGGTCGGAGGGACGAGGGAGCGCGGCCCGGCCGTCGGGCCGGGCAGGGACGAGCAACGCCGCGCAGACCGTGGCCAGCACGGCGGAGCCGAGCACGATGCCCATCGCGGGGACGTAGTGCAGCGCGGCGCCCTCGGTCGCCGGGAACAGGGCCACCCCGGTGACGGCGACACCGGCGGCGGCGCCCAACTGCTGGGCCGAGGTGAGCACTCCGGAACCGGCGCCGGCGTCGTGCGCGGGCACCCGGCTCAGCACGATCTCGGCGACGAGCGGCACGCTGATGCCGTTGCCGAAGCCGAAGACCAGGAGGGCGCACAGCAGCGGCGCCGTCGACGTCTGCGCGGAGAGCGCGGCGACGGCCCACAGCGCGAGCCCCAGCCCCAGCACGGTGCACGCCCCGGCGCCGACCAGCGTGCCGGGGCCGAGACGGGTGCGCAGCACCATGCCGAGGCGGGCGCCCGCGCCGATGCCCACGGCCACCGGGGTGAAGGCGAGTCCGGCGGCCGCGGGGCCGAGGCCGCTCTCCTCCTGGAGGTAGAGGCCGAGCAGGACGAAGAACGGCACGGTGGCGACGTACAGCGTGAAGTTGAGCAGGACGCCGAGTGTGAAGGGCCGGAGGCGGAACAGCTGCACAGGCAGGAGTACGGGCAACGCATGTGCGTGGCGGGCGCGTTGGCGGCGGACGAACACGGTGGTCGTCGCTGCGCCCGCGCCGAGCAGCCCGATCCCGGCCGCGGGCGGCAGGTGGCGGGACGCGGCGAGCGGGAGCAGCAGAAGGGTGAAGCCGAGCGCGCCGAGGGCGACTCCGGCGAGGTCGAGGCCGCTGCGGGCGCCGGTGCCCGGGTCCGCCGGGACGGACCTGCCGGTGCCGACGTACGCCAGGAGGCACAGCGGCACCGCGAGCAGGAACACCGGGCGCCAGCCCAGGCCGAAGAGGTCCCAGGCGGGCAGGGCGCCGCCGAGCAGCTGGCCCGCGACCATGCCGAGGCTCATCGAGACGGCGTACCAGGACAGGGCTTTGGGGCGCTCCGCGGCCGGGAACCCGATCCGGATCAGGGCCAGGACCTGCGGCAGCATGACGGCCGCCGCCGCGCCCTGCGCGAGCCGGGCCGCGATCAGCACGCCCGGCGACGGGGCGAGGCCGCAGGCCAGTGAGGTCAGCGCGAACAGGGCGAGGCCCAGGCGGTAGGCGCGGCGGCGGCCGATCACGTCGCCGAGGCGGCCGCCGGTGATCAGGCCGAGGCCGTAGACGAGGCCGTAGCCGGCGGCGACCGCCTGGAACTCGAAGGCCGTCAGGCCGAGGGAGCGGTCGATGGAGACGGCCGCGAGGTTGATGCAGAAGGCGTCGAGGAGCGACAGGAACGGGCCGACGAGCAGCACCCAGAGCGCCCGCCACCGCCGGCCGTCGGGTGTGCCGTCGGCTTCCCCGGGCACGGCCGTGGCCGGCGGCGGAGCGGCGGCCGGGATGCGGGTGTCCACGACGTCCGCCTCCTAGGAGCGCCGGTCCGGGGAGCCGGCCGCCCGCCGCAGCGCGTCCGCGCGGTCCGTGCGCTCCCAGGTGAAGTCGGGAAGTTCCCGCCCGAAGTGCCCGTACGCCGAGGTCTGCGCGTAGATCGGCCGCAGCAGGTCGAGGTCGCGGACGAGGGCGGCCGGGCGCAGGTCGAAGACCTCCCCGACGGCCCGCTGGATCTCCGTGACCGGGGCGGTCTCGGTGCCGAAGGTCTCGACGAACAGGCCGACCGGCTCGGCCTTGCCGATGGCGTACGCGACCTGCACCTCGCAGCGCCGGGCCAGTCCGGCCGCGACGACGTTCTTGGCGACCCAGCGCATCGCGTACGCCGCGGAACGGTCCACCTTGGACGGGTCCTTGCCGGAGAACGCGCCGCCGCCGTGCCGGGCCATGCCCCCGTACGTGTCCACGATGATCTTGCGGCCGGTGAGGCCCGCGTCGCCCATCGGGCCGCCGATCTCGAACCGGCCCGTGGGGTTGACCAGCAGGCGGTAGCCGTCGGTCTCCAGGGTGACGCCGCTCTCGGCGAGGTCCTTGAGGACCGGTTCGACCACGAACTCCCGGATGTCCGGGGTGAGAAGGCTTTCCAGGTCGATGTCGGCGGCGTGCTGCGAGGAGACCACCACGGTGTCGAGACGGACCGCACGGTCGCCGTCGTACTCGATGGTGACCTGGGTCTTTCCGTCGGGGCGCAGGTACGGGACGGTGCCGTTCCTGCGGACCGCGGTGAGGCGCTCGGAGAGCCGGTGCGCCAGGTGGATCGGCAGCGGCATCAGCTCGGGGGTGTCGTCGCAGGCGTAGCCGAACATCAGGCCCTGGTCGCCGGCGCCCTGCTTGTCCAGCTCGTCGCCCTCATCGCCTGCGGCGGCGCCCTCGACCCGCTGCTCGTAGGCGGTGTCGACGCCCTGCGCGATGTCCGGCGACTGGGCGCCGAGCGACACGGACACCCCGCAGGAGGCCCCGTCGAACCCCTTCTTCGACGAGTCGTAGCCGATGTCGAGGACCACGTCCCGTACGAGCTGGGCGACCGGCGCGTACGCCTTGGTCGTCACCTCGCCCGCCACGTGCACCTGGCCGGTGGTGATCAGCGTCTCCACCGCCACTCGGGCCGCCGGGTCCCGTTCGAGGAGCGCGTCCAGGATCGTGTCGCTGATCCGGTCGGCGATCTTGTCGGGGTGGCCCTCGGTCACGGATTCGGAGGTGAACAACCTGCCAGCCATGCGAGCGGCTCCTCTCGGATGTGGCGTCGTCGGGTCCGGCGCGCCCGGCGGGGCGCGGCACGGAAGTGCGGGTACGGACAAGGGAGTTCCATTTCTCGGTTTCTCAGCCAAGCGGCGTCGCGGCGATCACGGCAACGAGACTTGCCCAGGTAGCGAGCCCAGTTGGCCCGCGAGCGCATGCAGAGAGATGACGGCGCCCCAACTGCGCACGACAGAGGACGCGTTCGGGCCGGGCGAGGCTCGACCATGGAGCTCTACGAAAGCCGCGTTCCGGCCTGTACGGGCGACCGCGCAATGCAGGGAGTAGCCCATGTCCGTTTTCCAGACTGACACGGCCCCGGTGGTCATCGACGGTGAGACGCTGACGGTCGAGAAGCTGAACGGCATCGCCGAGCACGGTGTCGCGGCCCTGATCAGCGACACCTCCCTCGACAAGGCCCGGCGCGGCCGGCGGACGCTCGAAGCGCTGCTGCGGCGGAACGCGGCCGTCGAGGGCGTGAACGCCTTCGACCGGGGTGCGGCCGGCGCCGGCCGGGTGGGCACTGCCGACGAGGCCGAGCTGCAGGCGAACCTGGTGCGCAGTCACAGCACGGGCGTGGGGCCGGTGTTCTCCGAGGACGAGGCGCGGGCCGTGGTCACCGCTCTGCTCGGCTCCCTGGCCAAGGGGTACGCCGGGGTGCGGCCCGTGGTCCTGGAGCGGCTCGCGTACTACCTCAACAACGGCCTCACGCCCGTCGTCCCGGAGATCGGCTCGCTCGGCGCGGGCGGGGACACGGCGCCGCTGGCCCATGTCGCCGCCACCCTGATCGGCGAGGGCCAGGTGCTGCGCGACGGCCGCAAGGTGGCGGCCGGGCGCGTCCTCGCGGAGCTGGGCGTCGAGCCGTTGACGCTGCGGTTCCACGAAGGCCAGGCGCTGCTCGGCTCCACCTCGGCGGCGACCGGGCTCGGCTCCCTCGTCCTCGGCCGGGCGCTGGACCAGGTGCGGCAGGCGGAGATCGCGGCCGCGCTGGTGACGGAGGCGCTCGGCGCCGGCTGCGGCCCGTTCCTCGCGGCGGGGCACGATCTGGCCCGCCCGCACCTGGGGCAGATCGACACCGCGGCCAACCTGCGGGCGCTGCTGCACGGCGGCGCGTCCGCCGACGGGGCGCGGCCGCGGCGCCGTGCGGCCAGGCCGTATTCGCTGCGGGCGGTCCCGCAGGTGCTGGGGGCGGTCCGGCACACCCTGTACCAGTCGGTGTCGACGCTGGAGACGGAGCTGAACTCCTCCGGTGACGACCTGCTCTTCTTCGACGACGGGAAGATCTTCTACGGGGCGAACGGGCACGGCCAGCAGGTCGCCTTCGCCATGGACTTCATGACGATCGCCCTCAACCAGCTCGGGGCGCTGGCCGAGCGGCAGGTGCACCAGGTGCTCGACGCCGGCCCCGGCAGCGGGCTGCCCGAGCAACTCGGCGCCACGGGCTCGGTGTTGCACCACGGGTTCGCCGGGATGCGGCACACGGTCTCCGCGCTGGTGGCGGAGAACCGCACCGTCGGCCCGGCGAGCACCCAGGCCGTCGGGTCCGGCGCCCTCCACGACGTGGTCAGCATGGGGCTCCTCGCGGTCCGCGCCGCCCGCAGGGTGCTGCAGAACAACTACCGCATCCTCGCGGTGGAGTTCCTCACGGCGGTCCAGGCCGTGGACCTGTCACGCCGGTACGAGGAGATCGGCCCGGCGGCGCAGGCGGCCTGTGACGCGGTGCGGCTGCTCGTGCCGCCGCTCGGCGTGGACCGTCCGATGGCCGGGGACATCGAGCTGATCGCGTCGGCCCTGTCGCGGGGCGAGATTCTGCGTGCGGTCACCCGGCTCGGAGGCGTCGTCCCGCGTTGAGCGGGCGCACGCGCCGGGCGCGGGAAGGGCCGCGTCATCCGCCGTCGCCGCAGAGCGGACACGGCACCCACTTCGGTAACGGAGGCAGACGATGAACGAGATGCGCCGACCGGCCACGGGGCCGGAGCACGCCGATGAACGCGCGGCGACGGTTCTCACCGCGGCCGCGACGTCGTCCCCGGCCTACACCGCCGCCACCGCGAAGGGAGCGGCCACCGCGCTGGTGCGGATGTTCATGGAGCAGGGGGTGTTCGGCGTCGACGTACCGCCCCCGGCCGAGCCCGTACCGCAGCTGCCGGACGCCGCGGCGGAGGCCGAACCCGCGCCCGAGCCGGCGCCCGAGCCGACCGCGTGGGAACGGGCCGGCTCCGCCGTGGCCAGGGCCGAGCGGAACCGGCGGGCTCGCGGGGCGGCGGTGCGGGAGCCGGAGGTCACCAGCGTCCGGCTGATGGGGGACATCATCGGCCGGGCCGCACGTACGGAACCCGAGCCGCCCGAGGATCGCCGGGCGTCGGCGCTGCGCGCGGCCTGAACCGCCGGGACGCGCCAAGTCCCCCTGATCACTGAGCAGTTCACAGGATGCCGGGGCGCCGGGTGGTCGGCAGGATCGTCGGTGCCCGGTGCCCAGGTGCCGTACCTCTGGAGGTGGTGTGACGGTGAGACCCGTCGTCAAGGCCGTGCTGCGCGGCGCTCTGAAGGACGTCCGGCATGTACGGGCCGTGCCCCCGGGCCGCGCCGACGACCTGGTGGCCCGGGTGTACGCACAACTGGAGCGGGACTTCGGCGTACTGGCCCCGCCCGTCGCGCTGCACTCCCCCGCCGCCCCGGTGCTCGCCGCGGCCTGGATGCTGCTGCGCGAGGTGCTGTTGGTGGAGGGCCGGGTGGACCGGCTGGTCAAGGAGGTCGTGGCGACGGAGGTGTCGCGCGCCAACGACTGCCCGTACTGCGTCGACGTCCACTCGGCCACCGTGGGCACGCTGCCGCCCCAACCGGGCGCGGGCACGGCCGAGATCGCCGCCTGGGCCCGCACCAGCGGGCTGTCCCGGCCGGACGGCGAGGGCGGGAGCGCGCCGCCGTTCGCCGCCGAGGCCGCTCCCGAGATCTTCGGTGTGGCGCTCGTCTTCCACTACATCAACCGCATGGTGCACGTGTTCCTCGACGACTCCCCGGTGCCCGAGCAGGCCCCCGGGTTTCTGCGCGGCACGATCCTGCGTACGGCCGCCAAGGCCATGCGGCCCGCCGACGACCGGCCGCTGCTGCCCGGCGCCGCCCTCGGCCTGCTGCCGCCCGCGGAGCTGCCCGCCGGCCTTGAGTGGGCGCGGGCGAACCAGTCCGTGGCCGACGCGCTCGCCCGGGCGGTGGCCGCGGTGGCGGACGGCGCGCAGTGGGTTCCGGCCCGGGTGCGGGAACGCACGGAAGCGGTCCTCGCACGCTGGGACGGCACTCCGCCGGGGCTCGGCCTGTCCTGGCTGGACGAGGCGGTCGAGGGGCTGGCGGCCGACGACCGGCCCGCGGCACGGCTGGCTCTGCTGACCGCGCTCGCCCCGTTCCGGATCACCGACGCGGACGTCGCCGCCTTCCGCGCGCGGTACCCGGGCGACCGGGAGCTGATCGAGCTCACGTCCTGGGCGGCGCTCGCCGCCGCGCTGCGCGTGGGCAGCCGCTTCGAGTCGGCGTACGGCGTGGCGCCTGCGAGGTCCGCCAACTGACGTGCCCCGACCGGGTGTTGTCCGGTCGGGGCTGGGCTGCGCGGGGTCTGAACCCCGCTCCGTCCCCCAGGGGGGGAGAAAGGGACAGAGCGGGGAGTCCGGGTCGGGCCGGGCGCGGCGGGTTGCGGGATCAGCTGAGGCGGGGCGCCTGCCCGGTGGGCCCGCCGGTCCGGTACCGGCCGCCGCCGTCCGCGTCGGGCCGGGAGCCTTGGGCCGTTGAGCCCTGGGCCGTGTCGCGGGGCGTGCGGGGACGTCCACGGTCGTCACCGCTCTCCGCCGCACCTTCGTCCCGGCCCTCCGGCGCGCCGTCGTGCCGGTCTGCGCCGCCGTCCGCCGCGCCGTCGGGGGCAGAGGCACCGGAGCCGGAGTCGTCGGCGTCCTTCCCGCCTGCCGCCGCTTCGGCCACCGGCCCCGCGGCCTCGTCCCCAGCGGCGGCCGGCGCCTGCTCACCGGGGCCCGTGCCGGTCCCCTCGTCCCGGGCGGCGCCGGACTCCACCTCCGCGATCAGCTCGGCGATCGCCGCCATCCCCACCACGTAGTCGTCGTCCAGGGCCGAGGCCTCGTCCAGGTCGCTCGGCAGGGCCGGGGTGGAGCACGACTCCGCGTACGGCTCGACGCCCACGGGGCCCGCGTCCATCGCGTCGACCAGCGCCGACCTGCCGTTCCTGCCCCGGCGCAGCAGCCGGTCCACGGTCGTCGAGCCGTCGCTGCCGCAGTCGCGCAACTCGCGGGCCGCCTGCGCCAGTTGGGCCGCCACCCGGTCCACCACCTCGGCCACGGCCTCGGGGTTCTGGGACAGGATGTCGCTCCACAGCGCCGGGTCGCCGTCGGCGATGCGGGTCGTGTCCCGCAGCCCGTTGCCCGCGAGGCCGAGCACCTCCGCGTCGACATCGGCGAGCTGGGCGGACAGGGCGGCGGAGACCAGGTGCGGCACGTGCGACACCGCCGCCACCGCCTCGTCGTGCTCCTCCGGAGCCATGTCCCGGCGGACGCCGCCGCACAGTGCCACCAGTTCGGCGACCGCCGCCACCGCCTCGGGCTGCGACGTCGGGTACGGGCAGAGGATCCAGGGGCGGCCCTCGAACAGGTCGGCCTGCGCGGCCTCCGGGCCCGACGTCTCCCGGCCCGCCATGGGGTGGCCCGGCACGTATCCCATGAGGTCGCAGGCCCGCAGCTCCGCCTCCTGCCAGATGAGCTCCTTCACCCCGGCCACGTCGGTGTAGGCGTAGCCGAGTGCGCGGGTCTGGGCGTCGAAGAGGGCGTCGACGACCGCGGCCGGCGGGGTGGCCACCACCACCAGGTCGGCGGGCGGTGCGTGCGGCGCCAACTCCTTGCCCGCGCCCATGAGTTGGGCCTTCATCTGGGCGTTCACGTCGACGTCCTCGAGGAAGACCTCGACGCCGGCCCGGGTGAGGGCGAGGGCGATGGAGGTGCCGATCAGGCCGCAGCCGATCACGGTCACGCGGTGCAGCTGGGTGGGCTTCATGGTGTCTCCTCGGGGTCTTCCGGCGCGGTGTGGTTGGTGGGCTGCGGGCGCGGGTCTTCAGGTGCGGCGGGGGCGGCTGGCTGCTGCTCGGCGGGGGCGGGCCCTGGGCGTCGTACGGGCCTTTCGGGCCTTTCGGGCCGTTCGGGCCGGCCCTGTCGGACGAGCCGTTCGGTGCGGGACCTCCGCGGGTGCGGTACGTCCGCGGGGTGCGGGTCACCGGTCCGTGTCCGCGAACTGGCCGGGCGTGCGGCCCTCGCCGTGCGGGCCGCGGTAGGCCTGGGCGATGTCCAGCCACTGCTCGGCGTCGGCGCCGGTGGCCTTGAGGGCGAGGTCGTCGCGGTGGCGGCGGCGGGTGACGAGGAGGCAGAAGTCGTGGGCGGGGCCGCTGATGACCTGGTCGGCGTCCTCGGGGCCGACGGTCCACTCCGCGCCGGACGGTGCGGTCAGCTCGTAGCGGAACTGGGCGGCCGGCGGGGTGAGGCCGTGCGCCTCGTAGCCGAAGTCGCGGGTCAGGGCGGCGAAGTTGACGAGGTGGAGGAGCCGGTCGGTGGGCTCCCTGCGGACGCCGAGGGCGTCGGCGATGTCCTGGCCGTGGCCGAAGAGCTCCATGATCCCGGCGCAGGCGAGGACGACCGGCGGCAGCGGGTTCACCAGCCACGGCACGACCTGCCCCTCGGGCACCGAGCCGAGCGCGTCCACCGAGGCCTCGCCGAGGGCCCGGAAGCGGGCAAGGAGCTGCGGCGGCGGGAAGGCGTTGAACTGCTTGAGGGCGGCGTCCACCGCACCGTCGAAGTCCGCTCCCGCGGAGGCGGTGATGGCCTTGAACTTCTCCGGCTCGGCGGCGGCGCTGCGGGCGAGCTCGAAGATGAAGGTCAGGTGGGCGATCTGGTCGGCGACGTTCCAGCCGGGCGCCGGGGTGGCGGTGTTCCAGGCGGCGTCGTCCAGGTCGGCGACCAGGGCGGCAACCTCGTCGATGTCGGCGGCAAGGTCCTTGAGCACGTCGTTCAGGGCGGTCATGGCGATCTCCTCGGTCAACGGGGCGGTGGGTGGCGGGGGTTGGTGGAGCGGGTGCTGGTGGAGCGGGGGGTTGGTCCTGTGAAGCAACTCACCGGTCCGAAAAAAGGGGCCTCACGGAGTACCGGTGTGGAGTTGTGGGGTGCGGCGACGAGCTGAGCCGACGGACTGGGCTGCGGTGATCGAGGTGAGTTCTTTGAAGCAACTCACCGGTCCGGAAAAAGGCGGCCGTGTGCCTCAGGCCGCGTGGCCGGCGAGCGAGCGGACGTTCGTCGAGTACGGCTCGAGGGCCTGGGCCAGGGCGTCGGGGATGAGGGACGGGACGGTCGCGGTGTTCGGGCCGCGCATGCAGGCGATGCGCTGCTTGCCGCGGGCGACGAGGATCTCGCCGCCGTCCTCGGTGAGCTTCACGTAGTCGAAGGTGAACTCCAGCTGGGTCTGGCCGAGTTCGGAGAGCCGCATCCGGATCGACAGCTCGTCGAAGGCGGTGATCTCGGCGAAGAACTCGCAGTCGACCTTGAGCGTGAAGAGCTTGAGGTCGTCCTGGACCTCGGCGAGCACCGCTGGGGCCTTCTGCTTCAGGAAGAGCTCGCGGGTCCGGCCCTGCCAGCGCAGGTAGTTCACGTAGTAGACGTTGCCGACCAGGTTGGTCTCCTCGAAGCCGACGGTGTGGCGGTACTCGAAGTAGTCAGTCATGGCGGTCACCTTTCGATGGGTTTTCGGGGTGCGGGCGGGTTCTTTGAAGCAACTCACCGGTCCGAAGGGCAGCCCGAAGTGGCTCCTCGTACGAGGGGGAGTTCCGGGGAACCACTTGGGCGTCTGCGGCCGGCGTGCGGTGCGAAGGGCGTACCGGTGGGTGTGCCGTGGCGCGCGGGGCGTGCTGCGTGCCGTGGAGCCAGGCGTACGGGGCGTACTAGGCGTTGACGAGCTGGGGCAGCAGCGGCAGGACGTTCTTGCGGGCGCTGCGGGCGCCGTCGGGCGCGGGTGCGCCGTAGGTGACGGGGACGCCCTTCTGCTGTGCGGCCCGCACGATGTTGGGTACGGCTCGTTCGGCGACGGCGGCGATGGTCATCGCCGGGTTGACGGTCAGGGCGCCGGGCACCGCGGATCCGTCGGTGACGAAGATGCCGGGATGTCCGCGCAGTTCGTTGCGGTCGTCGAGGGCTGAGGTGTTCGGGTCGTCTCCCATGCGGCAGGAGGCGAGGGGGTGCACCGTGTAGGCGCCGATCAGGTCGTTGGTCCAGGGCATCACCTTGGCCAGGCCGTCCTTCTCCAGGATCTCCTTGACCTCGGCGTCGGACTTCTTCCAGGCGCCCCAGGTGTTGGGCGTCGGATCGTACGACAGGCTGCCGCGGCCGAGCATCTGCTGGGAGATGCGGTGGGAGTTGCCGGTGGCGGGCGGCGGGCCGAAGACTCCTTCGTTGTCGTCCTCGATCATGGTGAAGATGGTGAGCCAGGAGGTCCAGCGCTTGAGGATCTCCTTCTTGCCGGGCCCGAACCAGTGCGGCCGGGCGTCGTCCGGGACCTGGGCGAGGATGGTGCCGAGGCCGGGCGGGAAGTAGAGCTGTTCCAGGGAGTAGCGGGAGTACTCGGGCAGGGAGCCGTCGAGCCGGTCCCAGCTGGCCACGGTCGGGCCCTTGCCGATCGCGTTGGCGGCGTAGGCGAGGCCGTCGCCGCGGTCCAGGCCGAGGAGTTCAGCGGCCTTGTCCTCGTTGATGATCGCGGTGTTGAGGCGTTCCCCGTTGCCGGAGAAGTAGCGGCCGACCGCGTGCGGCATCCGGCCGAGCTCGGCCTCGCTGCGCTGCAGGATGACCGGCGTCGCGCCGGCTCCCGCCGCCATGACCACGATCTTCGCCTCGATGGTGCCGCTGCCGATCTGCACCCGGTAGTCGTCGTTGTCGACCACGTTGTAGTGCACCCGGTAGTCGCCCTCGTCGGTCCGCGATATGCGCTGCACCTCGTGCAGCGGGCGTATCCGGGCCCCGTGGGCGAGCGCCGCCGGCAGGTAGTTGAGGGTGAGCGACTGCTTCGCCTCGAAGCGGCAGCCGGCCATCATGAAGTTGCAGTTGACGCACTTGCTGTTGTCGATCGCGGCGGGCAGGGGGTTGGCGGTGCGTCCGGCGTGGTCGCAGGCCGCTGCCCAGAGCCCGCCGGCGTAACTGACGTCGTTCCACTCCTGCTTGGTGATGTTGAGGGACTCGGCGACCCGGTCGTACCAGGGGTCGAGGGTGTCGCGGTCGATGGAGCCCGGCCACATGCGGCGGCCGATGCTGCCGTGCCGTTCGAAGACGAAGCGCGGGGCCCGCGGCATGGCCGCGAAGTAGACGATGCTGCCGCCGCCGACGCAGTTGCCGCCGAGCACGCTCATGCCGTCGCCGACCGTGAAGTCGAAGGCCCTGGTGTAGGAGGAGCCGAGCTTGTAGTCGTGCTCGAACTCGTTGCTCTGCAGCCAGGGGCCGCGTTCCAGGACGGTGACCTTCGCGCCGCCCGCGGCCAGGTGGTAGGCGGTGATCGCGCCACCGAAGCCACTGCCGATGACGAGCACGTCGGTCTGCTCGGCGGTGCTGCTCATGCTGGGCTCCCAGAAGCCGTCGTGTCGGGGTGCATACGGGCGAGGGGGCGGCCGTAGCCGAAGTCGGTGAAGCGCCACAGTCCGTCCGGGTCGGGCGCGGTGATGCCCATCGCGGTGAGACCGGGGTGGCCCTCCGCCAGGGCCTGCCGCGTCGGCAGGTGCGCCGCCGAGTCGAAGGCCATGTTGCAGAAGAGCGCGAGCATCACCCAGAACTCCTTCTCCGGGTGCCCGGGCTTCGTCAGCCGCAGGACCAGCTCGGCCCGGTCGTCGTAGCCGAGCGCCACGAACTGCGGTACGTCCGCGTCGAGTTGCAGGCTCCGCTCCTCGGCGTACGCCGCGGCGTGCTCGTTGAGCAGCCGCGCCAGGTCGTCGAGGCCGTCGTGGATGCCGGTGGCGTCCCAGGCGAGCAGGTCGAGGGCGCCGGCCTGGACCGCGCCGCCGCCGGTGGCGACACCGGCGATCGCCCGGTCCTCGGGCCCGCGCTTCTCTCCCGGGACGATGGTGTCCGCGTACGCCTCGAGCGTCATGGTGCGGAACTCGCCGCTGAGCGCCACTTGCTCTTCGTGGTGACTCAACTCGGCCTCCATTCTGTCTGTTTGGAGCGGGGCGCCCTTGCGGCGTGAGAAAAAGTTAGGCCGGGGCGCGGTGTTCAAGCAACTGCCCTAAGTAGCCGCGAGAACGGAATGAACTCCGCAGAGTCGGAGCATCGCCGGGAGGCCCCCCGGTGGCCGATTCGATTCGCACTTAGGCTCCAAGACCGAGTTCATTTCTCCGCCGCACGCGACATTCCTTCTGCGACAACCACAAGGCCTGCGGAAGTACCTCTCGGCCTCTTGCTTGGGGGAAACTTGAAAGGCTCGGAAGACTCCAGAGAAGTGCCGAGGCACGCCACTCAGCTCGTCCGCATAGACGAGCTGGTCCCCGCGGACTCGCCGCGACTCGGCGGCATCGACAAGGCGCACGTGCGCCGGCTCGCGGCCGTGTACGCGGCACTGCCGCCGATCCTCGTGCACCGGGCGACGCTGCGCGTGGTGGACGGCATGCACCGCGTCGACGCCGCGCGGCTGCGCGGCGACGAGACGGTCGAGGCGCAGTTCTTCGACGGCTCCGACGACCAGGTGTTCCTGCGCTCGGTGACGGCGAACATCAGGCACGGCCTGCCGCTGTCGGTGGCCGAGCGGAAGACGGCCGCGGAGCGCATCCTCGCCTCGCACCCGAACCTGTCGGACCGGGCCGTGGCCGGCTACGTGGGGCTCGACGCGAAGACCGTCGCCTCGGTGCGGGTGTGTTCAGCCGTGGGTTCTCCCCCGCTGAACATGCGGACCGGCGCCGACGGCAAGGTACACCCGCTGGACCGCACCGCGGAGCGCATCCACGCGGCCGAGCTGATGACCCGGGACCCGGACATCCCGCTGCGCGCGGTGGTGCGCGAGACGGGGCTCTCGCTCGGCACGGCCCACGACGTGCGGCGCCGGCTGCAGCGCGGCGAGGACCCGGTGCCGCCCAGCCGGCAGAGCGCCGTCGCCCGGGCCGCGCAGCGGGAGCGCGCCGTACCCCCGCAGCCGAGGGCCAAGGACCGGCCCGCCGCGGCGCCGACGCCCGCGCCGGAGCCGGCGGCCGCCGCCCCCGCACCGGCCTCCCCGCTCTCCCCGCGGTCGCGGGCGCCGCTGGACGTGCTGCGCCGGCTCGCCAACGACCCGTCGCTGCGCCACTCGGAGACCGGGCGGGACTTCATCCGCTGGTTCCACACCCACTTCATCGTCGACGAGGCCTGGCAGAAGCGGGTGGACGCCGTTCCCCCGCACGCCACCGAGTCGATAGCCGATCTCGCCCGGCACTGCTCGGACGCCTGGCGGCGCTTCGCCGACGACATGGCGCGGCGCAAGCACGCCGACTCCGAGCGGATCACGGAAATGCGCGCTACTCAGCCAACTCGGCGTTGACGCCCCACCACCCCGGGGAGATAGGGAGATACGGTGACCACGTCCACCATCGAGCACGCCGTCCGCCGAGTCATCCGCTATATGCACGTGAATCTCGGGCAGGACCTCACGATCGATGACATGGCCCGCACCGCGATGTTCAGCAAATTTCACTTCACCCGGTTCTTCCGGGAGGCGACGGGAACCTCTCCGGGGCGTTTTCTTTCCGCGCTCCGCATTCAGGAAGCGAAAAGGCTGCTGCTTGAGACGGATTTCAGCGTCGCCGACATCAGCAGCCAGGTGGGCTACAGCAGCGTGGGCACCTTCAGCTCCCGCTTCAAGGCGTGCGTCGGGCTCTCGCCGAGCGCGTACCGCGAACTCGACGGCGCCGTCCCGAAGTTCCCCTCCTCGGCGGCGGCCGGTGCGACGGCCGTCGCGCAGAGCCTGACGCTGCGCGGGCGGGTCGTGTTCCCGCCGACCACCGCGCCCGGGCCGGTCTTCGTCGGCCTGTTCCCGAGCTGTGTGCGGCAGGGCCGGCCGGCCCGCTGGACCGTCCTGGACGGCCCCGGCGCCTTCGAGCTACGGAACACCCCCAACGGCACCTGGCACATCCTGGCCCACTCGGTGCCGTACGGCCACGAGGACAGCCTCTTCGGGCAGTCCGCGCCCGAGCTGTCCGTGGGCCGGGTCGGGCCGGTCACGGTGCGGCCGGGGGCGCTGCTCAAGCCCGTGGAGGTGGCGCTGCGCCCGCAGGACGTCCTCGACCCGCCGGTGCTGCTCGCGCTCCTGGACATGGAGTCGCCCGCGGCGGGTGCCCGGGTCGCCCCCTGACGGCCCGTCACCGCCGCTGCCACGACGAAAGCGAGGGCCGGCCACGGATGTCCGTGGCCGGCCCTCGCTGTGGTGGCGCCGTTCCTTCGTCTCAGGGCACCGGATGCACCGTCATCGGCAGCCCGCCCCGCATGCGCAGCGACAGCATCGGCTCCGCGACCGCGTCGTGCCCCGGCACGCTGCGCAGCTCCAGGTCCCGGGTGACGAGCGCCGCGACGAACACGGCCTCCATCATCCCGAGGTTGCTGCCGACGCAGAACCGCGGCCCCGCGCCGAACGGGATGTACGCGTACCGCGGCCGGTTGGCCACCCGCTGCGGGTCGAACCGCTCGGGGTCGAAGGCCTCCGGGTCGTCCCAGTAGGCGCGGTTGCGGTGCAGGATGTACGGGCAGACAAGCACGTCGGACCCGGCGGCGACGTGGTAGCCGCCGACCTCGTCGTCGGCCTGCGCGATCCGCGGCAGCACCCACACCGGCGGATAGAGCCGCATCGCCTCCTGCACCACCATCGTGGTGTACGTCAGCTGGTGCAGGTCCTCCACGACCGGGTTGCGGTCCCCGAGGACGCGTACGGCCTCCTCGCGGACCCGGTCCCGGGCGTCCGGGTGCCGGTCGAGCAGGTGCAGGACCCAGCCGAGGGTGCTCGCCGTCGTCTCGTGCCCGGCGAGCAGCAGCGTGACGAGTTCCTCGCGCAGCCGGGTGCGGGCCGCGTCCGGGTCGGCGTTCTTGCGGGCCACCAGGATCATCCGGGACAGGGCGTCGTCGGCCGGCTCGCCGTCCGCCATGCGCGAGGCACGGTCGGACACCAACCGGTCGACGACGTCGTGGAGTTCGCTGCGGGCGCGGCGGAAGTCGCGCTGCATCCGCGTCGGCACCCACTGCGGGACCAGGCCCTGGGTGACCATCTCGAACATGGCCTGGTCCTGGACCGCCTCGAAGGAGTGCGCGATCGAGTCGTACGCGCTCAGGTCACTGTCGAGGAGGGACCTGCCGAGCACGCCCAGGGTGAGGCCGGTGACCTCGTGCAGTACGTCGACGGGGTCACCGCCCTCGTGCCGGCGCAGCAGGGCGACCAGCTTGGCGGCCTCCTCGGCGACCACGTCGGCCTGCTGGTTGATGCGGCCGGGCTTGAACGCGGGCTGCACGGCGCGCCGTCCGGCCCGCCACACCTCGCCCTCGCTGGTGAGCAGCCCGTCGCCGAGCACCCGCCGGGCCTCCACCAGGCCGATGCCCTTGTGGTAGTTGGCGGCGTTGTCGGCGAGCACGTGCTTGGCGTAGTCGGGGTGGTTGAAGATGTACAGCTTCTTGGGGCCCATGTTGACGCGGACGGCGTCGCCGAGCGCCGCCGCGTCCCGCATCAGGCCCAGCCGGTCGACGGCGAGTTTCTTCAGCAGCCCCGGCAGCGCCGTCGGCGGCGGCCCCGGCGGGTGGACCTTCATGCCGCCCTGCCTTCGGGCAGCTCCGGCACGGCCTGCCGGAAGCGGCCGTTGTGGAAGAGGACGGCCTCCCGGTCGGGGCGCCGGGCCGCGGCCACGACCCGGCCGAGGAAGACGGTGTGGTCGCCCCCGTCGTACGACGCCCACTTCTCGCACTCGAAGTGCGCCACCGCGTCGGCGATCAGGGGCGCGTCGGTCTCCCGGCCGGGCACCCAGTCGACGGTGTCGAACTGGCCGGCGCCCGCTGGTCGTGACCGGCTGGCGAAGTGCCGGGCCACGCCCTCCTGGCCGGCGCCGAGCACCGACACGGAGAACGTCGGCGACGTCTCCAGGCTGCTGTGCATCTGCGCCTCCCTGGTGACGCAGATCAGGACGAGCGGCGGGTCGAGCGACACCGACGTGAACGAGTTCGCCGTCATGCCCCGGGGCGAGGCCCCGCCGACGGTCACCACGGTGACGCCGGTGGGGAACGAGCCGAACGCGCCTCGCAGTTGCTTGCGGTCCTCCAGGTCGACACTCTCCGCGTACGGAGCGATCAGTAGGGTCATTTCTGCCTCCCTGCCAGCGGCCGGACCCCGGCCGCCGAGTAGGGCGCCAGCGCCCGTGCCAGCGCGTCGGGGATCAGTGCGGGGACGGCGGACGACTCCGGGCCGCGCATGCAGGCGATGCGCTGCCCGCCCCGCGCGACCAGCGTCTCCTCGCCGTCCGCCGCCACCTTGACGTAGTCGAACGTGAGGCTGAGCTCGGTGTGGCCGGTGCCGGCCACCCGCATGCGGACGGACAGCTCGTCGAGGGCCATGACCTCGGCGAACATCTCGCACTCCACCTGCAGCGTGAGCAGGCTCAGCTCCCCCTGGGCGTCGACGAGGGCGTCGGGTTCCAGGTGGCCGAGGAACAGCTCCCGGCAACGCCCTTGCCAGCTCAGGAAGTTCACCGGGTCGGCCAGGCCGCAGAGATCGGTCTCTGCGGCCGTGACCCGGTGCCGGTACTCGAAGTGCCGGTACTCGCAGTGGCCCGCCATGTCAGCGGCTCCGTCCCGCCGGGGTGCTCGTACCGTCGGCGAGGACGGCGAAGACGACCGGTTCGAGCACGTCCCGCAGGGCCGTGACGAATGTGGCGATGCGCAGCTCGCCCGCCGTCAGGACCACCCAGTTCGCCCGGCCCGAGGGGGCCAGGGTCAGGGGCGCTCCGGCGGCGACACCGGCCTTCTTCAGGCACTCGACGGCGCTCCAGACCCGGGTGGCGGCGGTGTCCGGCGCCTCCCCGGTCTGCCGCGCCACCTCGGCGGCCAGCGGGGCGTGCTCGCCGAGCAGGCCCTGCCAGTCGTCCTCGGTGCGGACGTTGACGGCCTCGACGTCGCAGGCCACGGTCTGCTCGGTGCTGTCGGAGACCACGCCGAGGGTGAGGCCCAGGGTGTGGGCCGCGGACAGCCGCCGCCCGTCGGCGAGTTCGGGCCGGCCGTCGGGCCGGTAGCCGATCTCGACGCTCTCCCCGAGGGCCCGCCGCACGGCGGCCGCGGTCCCGGCCCGGCGCTCCTCGACGCCCGCGCCGGTGGACGGCTCGACGGCGACCGAGACGTGCGTGCCGAGCTCCTCCTCCAGCGTGCGCTCCAGGTACGAGCCGAGCAGCGGCGCCACCCACGGGCCGGAGCCGTCCGTCTTGCGCACGGCGTGCAGGGTGAGGCCCTCCCAGCGTTCGACGGCGGTGCCGTCGGGGGTGCGGACCACCACGTCGTACACATAGGTGTCGCCGTCGCGGTGGCGCTCGGTGGCGCAGTAGCGCAGCTTGTCCGGGGCCTCGGTGGCGGTGCCGAGCGGGTGCAGGCGCTCGATGCCGGAGGGCAGCAGGGTGGCGTCGGGGACGCACACCTGGTTGCCGTGCATCAGGGCGTCGCGCATGCCCGGGTCGGCGAGCAGCAGCTCGTTGGGCAGGAACCCGGCGAACCAGCCGCCCGGCGCCCGGAGTTCGACGTCCGCGTCCACGTGCCGGGCGGCGGCCCGGTGGAAGTGCAGCAGCCGGTGGAAGCGGTCGCCCTGGAAGTTGACGCCGCCGTAGAGGTCGGTCGCCGGGTCGAGCGGCGCCGCGGGGACGCCGGGGTCGACCTGCTCGGGCGGGCCGTCGGGCACGGTGGTCTCGCCGTACTGCAGGCGGGCCCGGAAGTGCTCGGCGACGAAGCCGGTCTCCTCGGCGTGGATCGCGACGTCCACCGCGCTGGTGCCGGTGACGGTCGCCGCGATCCGGATGCGGGTGGTGCCGCCGGGCGGTACGACGATGGGCCGCAGGAACTCCACGCCCTCCAGGGTCGGCGTGCCGCTCCAGCCGGTCGCGGCGTGCGCGACCTGGGTCATCGCCTCCATGCCGACGACGGCGGGCATCAGCAGGTTGCCGTCGAGGAGGTGGTCGGCGAGATACGGGTCGGTGCCCGCGTTCAGCTCGACCTCGGTGACGAGTTCGACGCCGTGGTAGCGCACCAGCGGGGTGCCGGTGAAGCGGAGCAGCGGCAGCTGCGGCAGGTCGCGGCGTACGGTCTCGATGCCCTCGGTGCGGCCGCTGATGACGGCGACGACCGGGGCGTCGGGGTCGTTGACGAGGCGCAGCAGGATCTCCACGCCCTGGTCCGGGGAGACCGGGACGATGCCCTCGCGGGACAGCGACTCGACGACGGACAGCTTCTCGCCCATGCCGACGCCGGACCACACCGACCACTCCATGCACACGGCACGGCAGTTCGGGTTGGTGCGGGCGACCTCCTCGGTGAGGTCGGCCAGCCACTCGTTGGCGGTGGCGTAGTGCGCCTCGCCGCGCAGGCCGGCCCGGCCGATGATCGAGCCGAACGTGACGAACAGCTTCAGCCGGTCCTCGCCGACGGCGTCGAGCACGGCGCGCAGCCCGTCGACCTTCGGGGCGAAGGTGGAGCGGACGGTGTCCATGCCGAGGCCGGTGAGCGCGGCCGGCTCGTTGCGGCCGGCGCCGTGCAACAGGGCGGTGACCGGGCCGAGTTCGCCGGTCAGCTCGGCGACGGCGGCACGGACCCGGTCGGGGTCGGTGACGTCGGCGGCCGCGTACCGCACGGTGATGCCGCTGTCGGCCATGCGCTGCAGGTTGGCGGCCAGGTCGGCGTCCTGCGCGGGGTCGGAGCGGCCCAGCACGGCGAGCTTGGCGCTGCTGTCCTTGGCCACGGCGAGGGCGCACTCGGCGGTGATGCCCTTGCCGCCGCCGGTGACGAGGAGGACGTCGTCGGCGCCGAGGACGCGTTCGGTGCGCTCGGCGGCGACCGGCAGGGCCCGCAGCGTCGGCACGGTGCGCACGCCGCCCGCGTCGTAGTGCACCTCGGTGAACCGGGTGGTGGCGGCGACCTCGGCGACGACCTGGTCGATCACGTCGTCCGACGCCGGGGCGTGGACGATGGTGGTCCTCAGGTGCGACTCCTGGTGCAGGGTCTTGGCGAGCCCGGCGGCGCCGCGGCCCGACTGGACCAGGACGAAGCGGCGGTCGCGGTCGCCCGCGAGGGCGTCCTTGGCGCCGTTCAGGGCCAGCTCGATGTGCTCCTGCGGGCAGTCCGCCGCGAGGGCGACGAGCACGCCGGAGCCGACCTGCGCGTTCTCCAGGGCCTGCTTGAGGTCCGCGGCGAACGGGTGGGCGGCGTCGGCGAACAGCTGCCAGCTGCCGCTGACCTGCCCGGGGACGGCGGGCCCGATGGGCACCTCGTCCAGGTCGACGGAGAACGCCCGCGCCCACGGTGCGGCGCCGGCCACGAGGTCGGCGACCCCGTCCCCGGCCTGCCCGGTCTCGGCCAACGACTCGAGCGCCTCGGCCAGTTGGGCCAGGGTCGCGGTCGCGAAGTTGGTCGGTACGTGCGCGGTGGCCAGGCCCAGCTTGGTGGCGGCCTGGTTGACGATCTGGCCGACGGTGATGGAGCTCATGTGCAGGTCGTCGAGGAGGCTGGAGTCGTCGGCGACCAACTCGGGCGGCAGCTCCGCCCGTTCGGCGACCAGGGCCTTCAGCACCTCCAGGACGGACTGCCCGGTGGAGCTGCCCGCGTCCGCGGCGCCGTCGCTCTCGGCCTTCCTCTCCTCCCGTACGGGCTGCACGGTGGGCAGGTCGACGTGCGGGACGGCCTCGCAGGGGCTGGTGAGGAAGCTGAACTCGGCGCCGATCTCCAGGGGCCGGGTCAGCCGGTCCTGGAAGAGCCGCTCGTGCATCAGCGGGGCGCCCACCACATAGGCGGCGCCGACCACCTGGAGGAGCCCGCGCAGCGACTCGTCGTCGGTGTCGAGGGCGACGGCCGGCACGTCGGTGGAGGCGGCGGCCAGATGGGAGAGGACCCGGCCGGGGCCGACCTCGACGAACAGGTCGACGTCCTGCGCGGCCTCGCGTACGGCCTGGGTGAACAGGACCGGGTCGGTGATCTGGCGGCGGAGCAGCTTGGGCAGGTCCTCGTCGTCCGCGAGGTCGGCGCCGGTGACGGTGGAGACGATCCGGCGCTCCAGCGGCCCGAAGTCGGCCTGCTCCAGCCAGCTGCCGAAGGCGTCGGCGGCCGGGGCGACCAGCGGGGAGTGGAAGGCGTGGGACACCTTGAGCCGGGTGCAGTTGACGCCGGCCTCGGCGGCCCTGGCCGCGACGGTCTCGATGTCCTCGACCGGCCCGGCGACGACGGTCTGCTCGGGGCCGTTGTAGCCGCCGATGACGACGGACAGGCCCTCGGTCAGCGCCCTGGCCCGGTCCGGTCCCGCGGCGAGCGAGGCCATGGTGCCGGAGGCGCTGTGCTCGGCCATCGTGGCGCCGCGCACCCGGGCGACCTCGAGGAGCGTGCCCGCGTCCATGGCTCCGGCCCAGTGCAGGGCGGAGATCTCGCCGAGGCTGTGGCCGACGGCGACGTCGGCTTCGAGCCCGAGCCAGTCGAGGACGCGCAGTCCGGCGGTGGAGCCGGTGACGATCCGCGGCTGGGCCACGTGGGTGGCGACCATGTCGCCGTCGGTGGGCATCGCGGCCCGGTCGTAGACCTCGGCGGCGGCGTCGAAGCGGCGGCGCAGCGCACCGCCTCCGGTGCCCTTGCCCGAGCCCTGGCCGGGGAAGAGGAAGCCGATGGTGGCCTCCCCGTCGGCCTGGCCGAGGAAGGTGCGGCCGTCCGCGGAGAACACGGTGCTCTGGCCCGAGTCCAGCGCCTCGATCAGCTGGCGCAGCCGCTTCTCGGCGTCCTCCGGGGAGGTGACGACGGCGGCGGCGCGGTAGGGCTGCTCGCGCAGTTCGCGCTGGAGCGTGGCGGCGAGGTCGCCGATCTGCGCGTACGCCAACTGCGGGACGAAGTCGGCGACTTGGGTGAGGCGCTCGCGCAGCGCCTCGGGCGACTCGGCGTCCAGGAGCAGCAGTTCGCTGTCCTGCAGGGAGCTCGCGAGGGTGCGGGCGCGGCGGCTGACGGGGGCGCGGCGCTTGCCGTCGACCTGCTTGTCGAGGACGACGTGGGTGTTGATGCCGCCGAAGCCCATGGCGGTGATGCCGGCGCGGCGGGCCGCGTCCTTCGGCCAGGGCTCGGCCTTGCGAAGGACCCGCAGGTTGGCCTGCTCGTCGGTGAGCAGTTCGTGCGGGTCGACGCAGCCGATGGCGGGCGGCAGCATGCCGGAGTCGACGGCCATGGCGGCCTTGATGAGTCCGGCGATGCCGGCGGCGGCCTTGGTGTGGCCGATCATGCCCTTGATGGAGCTGATGACGGCGCTGGGGGCGTCCGGGTCGGCCTCGGCGCGGGCGCCCATGATGGCCTTGAGCTCGGTGGCGTCGCCGACCTGGGTGCCGGTGCCGTGGCCCTCGAAGAGCGGCACGGTGCCGATGCCGAACTCGGCCCGCTCGTAGGCCCGTTTGAGGGCGAGCTGGTAGCCGGAGACCTCGGGGCGGGTGATGCCGCCCTGGCCGTCGGAGGAGATGCCCCAGCCGGCCACGCTGGCGTAGATGCGGTGCCCGGCGGCGAGGGCGTCCTCCTCGCGCATCAGGACGATCATGCCGCAGCCCTCGCCCGGCCAGAAGCCGTTGGAGCCGCGGTCGTAGAGCCGCATCTCCTTCTTGGCGAGCGCGCCGGTCTTGGCGAACCCGATGATCTCGAACGGGTCGATGGACAGGTCGACGCCACCGGCCACGGCGACGTCGAGGTCGCCGTTCTGCAGCGACGTCGCGGCGGTGGTGACCGAGAGCAGCGACGAGGAGCAGGCGCCGTCGACGGTGTAGCCGCCGCCGTTGAGGTCGAAGTGGTTGCAGATCCGCCCGGCGATGGTGTTGGCCAGGCCGCCGGCGAGGGTGTCCTCGTCGATGGCGGGGAACGGCTGCTTGTACGCCTCCTCGACGCCGGCGAGGAACTCGGCGGTGCGGTCGTCGTCCCAGTCCTGCGACTTGAGCGCGCCGGCCAGGACCCTGCGGACGTACGGCCAGCGCAGCCGCATCACGTTGGCGCGGGAGAACTCGCCGGTGAGGGTGTTGCCGACGACGACGCCGGTGCGCTCCTTCGGCAGCCCGTCCGCGGCCGGGAATCCGGCGTCGGCCAGGGCGCGGGTGGCGGTGTCGAGGGCCAGCCAGTGGGTGAGGTCGGTGGAGCGGTAGGTGGAGCCGGCGATGCGGTGGGCGATGCGGTCGAACTCGTAGCCCTCGAGGACCGCCGCGTTGCGGGCGTAGAAGCGGTCGGGGGTGGTTGGGTCCGGGTCCCAGTAGTCGTCCAGGTTCATGCGGACGTCGGGCAGGCGCCGGAAGGCCCGGCGGCCGGCGACGGCGTTCTCCCAGAGTTCGCGTGGGGTCGTGGCGTCGGGGTAGCGGCAGGCGATCCCGACGATCGCTATTCGGCTGCTCATACGGGCACCGCCACCTTCTTGTCGGCTTCCTTCTGCTCGTCGACGCGGGCCGCGGCGCACTTGCCGTGCTGGCAGGTCCCGGCGGAGCACGGGTCGGTGGGCTGGTCCGCGGCGGGCTTGTCGGCGGGCTTGTCGGCCACGGCCGCGAGCGGCGCCCCGGTCAGCACGGCCTTGGCCTCGGTGGCGGCCTTGGCCTCGGCGGCGCGCTGCTTGTCGAGGTAGTTGAGGAGCCACAGGTAGCCGCCGCGGATGAGGCAGACCAGCGCGGTGGCGAAGAAGATGCCGTACGCGATGCCGAGCGCGGTGAGCAGTCCGTACACACCGGCGACGCCGGCGCCGAAGGCGATCTGCGAGGAGCGCTTGGACGGCGAGGTACCGGGGTCGGTGACCATGTAGTTGGTGAAGAGGATGAAGGCCGTGCCGGTCATCATGCTGAGCGCGGACGGGATGGCCGTGTCGAAGACCAGGCCGCGGATGACGGCCTGCAGGACGAAGCCGACGAGCCACGCCATGATCAGCCACATGCGGTTGGTGAGCTTGGCGTTGAGCATGGTGCCGAGGGTGATGATGATGGCGGGCAGCACCCAGTCGGCGGGGCCGTACAGGTACTCGGTGAAGTGGTAGGGCGGCGCGATGCTCGCCCACGGGAACAGCACCAGGATGATCATGATCCCGAAGTTCGACGGGTTCATGTAGTGCCGCATCCGGCCCTTGAGCGGGGCGCGCAGCACCCACTTGGTGCCGACGGCGACGAGGACGCCGAACATCATGACCCACACGCGGTCGTTGACGTACGTGAGCATGTTGACCGCGAGGCCGGTGATGTGCGCCGGGTAGAGGAACTCCACCAGGCCGCGGGCGCCGTTGCCCGCGTAGCGGGGCGCCCGGCCGTCGACCTTGGCGCTGATCGCCTCCAGGACGATCTCGGTGGTGTACGCGGTGGCGAGGGCGATGAACGGCCACAGCCAGGGCTGTTCGAAGCCGAGGAACGTGTAGCCCGCGATGTTCAGGACGCTGATCGAGATCGCGAACCGGCGCAGCGCGGTGATGACCTTGTTGCTGTGGCGGGGCGGGGCGGCCGGCTTCGGCGCGGCCTTGCCGGCCTCCGCGGACTTGTCGGCCGGGGCCTGGCCGGGTATCTGAGTGGTCGACACGGTCACTTCTCCTTGGCGTCGGCGCCGAGCTGGAGCGAGTGCCAGCCGGGGGTCAGCGAGAGGTCCTTGTTCTGCACCTGGCCGTCACGGTCCCGCCAGGTCAGGTGGACCCGCACGGGTCCCTGGGCGTCGCCAAGGCCGATGTGCAGGTCGGTGCTGCGCTTGCCGGAGTGGCCGCCGCCGCCGTCGACGCGCCCGATGCGGGTGCTGCCGTCGGAGAGGGTCACGGTGGCCTGCGCGCCGATCACGTCGGAGCCGGCGGCGTCGGTCAGCTTCAGGCCGAGGAACTTGCCGGACTTCTCGCTGGTGTTGCGGTAGAAGACCGGGGCGTCCCACTGCCGGGCCACGGCCAGGTCGAGCTTGCCGTCGCCGTCGGCGTCACCGGTGGCGATGCCGCGGGTGGGCACCGGCACGTCCATGTCGAGCTGCCCGGCGAGGTTGCTGTAGGCGCCGTCCTTGTTCTTCACGTAGAAGCGCAGGGACTGGTTGCCCGCGATGTCGTCGCCCTCCTCGACGTTGGGCCAGAAGTACGGGTACTTGACCAGGCCGTCGTTGGCGGTGGCGAGTTCCTGAAGCTGCGCCCAGCGGTTGCGCTTGCCCTTGACGAAGCCGGTGGCCTGGGTGATCTCCTGGTCACCGTTGTTGTCGAAGTCGCCCATCTTGGTGTCCCAGCCCCAGCCGGACCAGGCGAGCTCCAGGGGCGCCGAGCGGTCCTCGTACGGGGCCTCGCCCTTCTGGAACCGCTTGCGCAGGTCGGCCTTGTTCCGGGCGGTGTCGAAGAAGGCGAAGTTCGACTCCTCGATGCCGAACGAGGTGGTGATGTTGGAGACGAACGCGTCGTAGAGGCCGTCGTTGTCGAGGTCGCCGAAGTCGACGCCCATGCCCTTGAACGAACTGCGGCCCAGCTCCTTGGACTTGGGGGTGGTCGCGGTGCGCTTCCCCTTGACCTCGGAGAACGCGAACTTGCCCGGCTTCGACTTGTTGTAGAGCAGCGCGGAGGTGCCGAAGTCGTGCGCGAGGTACATCTCGGGACGCTGGTCGCCGTCCAGGTCGTTGGCGGACACCGCGAGGGTCCAGCCCTTCTCGATGCCCTCGGGCAGCACGTCCTTCTGCTCCTTGTAGCCGTCCTTCGTCCAGCGGAAGAAGTGGCCGCCGCCGCCGTTCTGGGCGTGCGACAGGGAGTCGTTCATCTCGACGCCGCCGTTCTTCGACGGGTCGAGGACCGGGCTGTCCGGGAAGTAGTTGCCGATGTAGATGTCGTTGTGGCCGTCGCCGTCGAAGTCCGCGACCGCGGCGGCGTTGGAGTTCCACAGCGGGCCGGAGTAGACGTCCTCGCCGACTCCGGGCACCAGCTCGACGGGCTCGAAGCAGTCGGCGGCGAGCGTGGGCCGCTTGCCCTCGGCGGGCAGCTTCGACTGGAAGATCACCGGGGTGCGGCCCCAGTAGTAGACGAGCAGGTCGGTGGCGCCGTCCTCGTTGAAGTCACCGGGCATGCAGCCGATCGGCGCGGACGTCTTCGGCTTCGGCAGCGGCGCCGGGTCGAGGGCGAACGGCCGGTACGTCTCGCTCTTGCGGTTCGCCACCGGCGCCGGCGTCACGGAGACCGTGTCGGTGCGCGGGTCGGTGATGCACAGGTCGTTGGGCAGCTTGTCGCCGTCGATGTCGTTCATGGCGACACCGGCGCCGACCGAGGAGATCCACGCCTCGATGTGCTTGTAGGCCTGGTTGACCTCGCGGACGGTCTGCTGCTTGTGGCCCTGGGGCAGGGCGATCGACATCGGCTCGAACTGGAAGTTCTCGGCGAGCTTCGCGTTGTCGGCAGCGGACGACTCGGCCGGCTTCACCGCGTAGAAGGCGGACACCATGAGGGTGAGCGCCACAACGCCGGGAGCCTGCTTGCGAAGCCAGGCAAGGGGATGCGTCATGCCGTGGCACCTTTCTGGACGTACGGGACGGTCGAAATGTCGGCAGCGATCCGCTGCCGCCAGGTCTCAAACGCCGGGACGTCGGCCTGGTCGCCGGCGTCGCGCATGGCGGGGATCAGATCCGTGCACACCCGGGCCGCCTGGGCCGGGGTGCGCCCGCCGCACAGGACGTGCGCGGCGACGTGGGTGTGGGCGATGGTCAGTCCGGCCTTCTCACGTGCCTCGCAGGCGAAGGCGGAACCCTGGGCCAGCTGCGGAAAGTGCTCGCCCGCGTGTTCGGCGAAGCGGCGCAGCTCGTGCTCGTCGGCGGCGCCCGCGTACGTGCAGGCGAGGCCGGCGCCCGCGTACAGGTCGCCGTGCCGGTGCTCCGGGTAGGCGGCGATCAGGCCCGCGACCACGTCCGGGTCGGTGCCGCCGACGAACCACAGGGCGCGGCCGATGCCCTGGTCGAGGGCGCGGGCGCTGTACGCGTCGTAGCCGGCGCCCCAGCTGAAGGGGTGCTCGCGCTGCGGGTCGCGGACGTAGGCGTCGGTGCGGAAGTACGCCTGGTGGAAGCCGTATCCGTCGAGGATCAGCCAGCGCTTCAGCGGGTCGTACGCGTCGACGTCCGGCCACAGGAACTTGGGCAGCCGGGCCATGGCCCAGCCGACGCCGACGAGGATCATGTAGTCGTGGTGGCGGCCCTCGCCCTCGAGCAGCCCGGTCAGCCGCTTCTGGGTTCCGGTGAACGAGTCGAGCATGGCCGCGCCCATTCCGGCGCCCTCGTAGGCAAATCCACGAAAGGCGCGCGGAATTGTGTTCAGCCATTCGTCGGCCTCGGCCGCATTACGCGCCTCGACCGCGTACGCATATCCCTGAAGAAAAGAGGCGCCGACGGTCTCCAACTGGACCCTGGCCTCTTCGTTCTTCACATGGAAACCGCGCCGCGCCAGTTGCGTTTCGCGGACATTGGGTGTGAGGATTCGGCGCCTGAGAGCGCGCAACATGGACACGTGACAACCCCTCGTCGAAATCCCTGCAATTCCTGTACGCCGCATTCGAATACCACTTTGGAAGGTGCCAAAGTGTGTGCGTCGGCGTCTACTTCAGAAGTGCTCAGCGGCTTTTCAGGCCGTGACGTCCACGAGCAGCCGGGCCCGGACTCCCAGGCGCCACTGCTCGTACGCGGGGCCCTGCCCGGAGGGGCCGGAGGAGCCGGAGGGGACGTAGGTGTCGTCGGCGATGCGGGCCGCTGACTCGACGGTGAACCCGGCAAGGGCGTGCGTGGCCGTGCGGGTGTGCTCGGGGATCGCGCCCGAGTGGTGGCGGGCCTTGGCCGCGAAGACGGCGCCCTGCGCGAGGTGGTCGCGGTGTTCGCCGGAGGCCTGCCGCAGCGCGTCGAGGTCGGCGGCGGTGGAGCAGCCGGCGAAGGTCGCCGCGAGCCCCGCTCCGGCCCACAGGTCGGCCTGCCGCTCCGACGCGAACCGGCGTACGGCGGCGGCGACCTGGTCGACGCGGGCGCCGTGCACGAACCAGAGGGCGCGGCCGATGCCCTGGTCGACGGCGCGCGGGAAGTAGTCCGCGTCGCCCTCCCAGGCGTACGGGCGGTCCCGGTGCTGCCGGCCGATCCAGCGGTCGGTGTCGAAGTACGCGCGGTCGAAGCCGTAGCCGTCGACGGCGAGCCAGCTCATCTGCGGGTAGTGGGCCTCGCCCGGCAGGTCCGGCATGACCTTCTTCCACAGCGGGCGGGGCAGCCGGGCCATGGCGAAGCCGATGCCGATGTAGTTGAGGAAGATGTGCCGCTTGCCGTGCCCGGCCAGGAGCTCCTCGGTGCGGGTGCCCTTGCGGGGGCCCATCACGTCCCGGATCGTGCAGGCCATGGTGGCGCCCTCGTAGGCGAAGCCCTGCGTCTCGGGGTCGACGAGCGAGAGCCGGCGCTCCAGCTCCCACAGCCCGGACGCGTCGATGCCCCATTCGAAGCCGCACACCACGGACTGCGGGATCGACTCCAGCTGCCGGGTCGCGGCGGTCTCGACGACGGGGAACCCCCGTCCGGCGAAGCTCACGTCCTGCAGGGACGGAGCCATGAGCAGTCTGCGCAACGATCCCATTGCCGTCGCCACGATCGCCTCCTTGAGTACCACCCGAGTGGTTGCGGAGGGCTCATCGTCCGGCGGGGCGCGAGCGGCGGGCATCTTCCCAGATGCGCAGCCCGCGCCGTGCGCAGCGGTGCCGGGCGGCCTGCCCCGGCTGCCGTTCAGCGGATCCGGCGGACCTCCACCTCCTCGTCGTGGACAGGGCGTTCGCACTTGTCGCAGCCGAGGTGCACATGGACGTGCCCCTGGCAGCCGATGTGCTCGGCACGGCGCGGCGGGCCCTCGTCGGAGGGCAGGTTCCGGTCGCCCCACTGCATCAGGGCGATGACGGCGCGGGTCAGGTCGCGGCCCATCGGCGTCAGCCGGTACTCGTACCGCACCGGCTTGTCCTGGTACGGGACCTTCGCCATGATGCCCAGCTCGACCAGGCGGCCGAGGCGGTTGGTCAGGACGTTCCGGGCTATGCCCAGGTTCCCGAGGAATCCGTCGAAGCGTTTCACACCGAGCAGCGCGTTACGGACGATCAGCAGCGTCCAGCGCTCCCCGATGAGTTCGAGTGAGCGGGCAAGATTGCAGTCCTGCCCTTCATATGTGTTCGGCAGCATTCCGCAACGGTAGCGTGATCGAGTTGCGTGAAAGAACCCACTTGACCGCACAGGTGGCGACTTCGGCAAGTTGGTCCGTAAACATGCCGAAGCACGTCACGAAAAAGGCCCCGGAATCCCGTCGAGCATTTTCGAAGAAGACCACGGACGCCGAAAAATGCTGAGATCATCTCCCCGGATTCCGAGCCAGGGAGGTTCTTCGAACATGACCGCGACCGCCACACAGGCGCCCCCGTCCCGGCAGCGCCCCGGCGCGCTCGACGCGCTCAACACCCGGCTGCACAAGGTCGGTCTGAGGATCTTCCTGGTCATCGTGCTCGCCCACTGGGCGGAGCACCTCACCCAGGCGATCCAGATATACGTCCTGGGCTGGCCCGTCCCGGAGGCCCGCGGCGTCCTCGGCGTGCCCTTCCCATGGCTGGTGACGTCCGAGTGGATGCACTACGGCTACGCCCTGGTCATGCTGGTCGGCTTCATCCTGCTCCGGCCGGGCTTCACGGGCCGGTCCCGCACCTGGTGGAACATCACGCTCGGCGTGCAGGTGTGGCACCACTTCGAGCATCTGCTGCTCCTCGTCCAGGCGCTGACCGGCGCGTACCTGGCGGGCAAGGCCGTCCCCACGTCCATCATCCAACTCGTCGCCCCGCGCGTGGAGTTGCACCTCTTCTACAACGCCCTGGTCACCCTCCCGATGATCGTGGCGATGGTGATCCACCAGCGCATCACCAAGGACGACGACCCGTCGGTGCGCTGCTCCTGCGCGCTGCAGGCGTGAGCGCGGCGGCCCCGGCATGAGTACGGCGCAGAACCGTGCCCGCAGGCCGTCGGGGTTCGTGTCGAGCCTGGTCCTCGGCCTCGCCGCCCTCCTGCTGTACGTCTCCCTGCCGAACCTCGGCAACGTGGCGCGCGCGGCTACCGCGGAGGGGGTGGCCGGCACGTTCACGGCCGGCCGCCTCACCTGCGTACGGCATCCCGGGCATGAACAGTGCGAGTGGACCGGCACGTTCACGTCCGCCGACGGAACGGTGCTGCGGGACGCGACCACGCTGTACGGCAGCGGGCGCGGCTCGCTGAAGGAGGGCCAGGAGATCCGGGCCGTGGACGTCGGGAACCCGGGCCGCGTGTACCGGCCCGAGGGCTCCCACGAGTGGATCTTCACGGCCCTGCTGCTGGTCACCGGCTACGGGCTGTTCGCCTGGGTGGCCCGCCGGCACCTGACGCCCCCGCCCCGGCCCCGGCGGGCGCGCCGCGAGCGGCCAACTGCCCACAACCGCACCCGTGTTCAACCGGGGAACGGCGCACCGGCCTGAACACAGGCCGAGACCCCGCCTCCTGCCACGGGGGACGAGGACAGGGAGGCGGGGTCGTCACGGGGGGCTCCGGCCGGGCCGGAGCCGTCAGACCGCCTGCGGCACCCGCAACGGCTCGGTCTGCGCGAGTTCGACCCGGCTGTACGCGTACGCCGCCGACACCAGCGTCATGTGGTGGTGCCAGCCCGGGTAGGAGCGGCCCTCGAAGTCGAGCAGCCCGTAGTCGTGCTCCAGCGACTGCACCGCGGCCCGGGCCCGGCGCCGCAGCTGGGTCAGGGCGAACAGGTCGTCGGTGCGCCGGTGCACCATGTTGGTCAGCCACAGCTGCGTGGAGCGCCGCCCGGCACTGTGCCGCACCGCGAACAGCCGGTAAGTCCGGTGCGGCGCCTGCCGGTTGACCCGCGCCTCCGGCAGCCGTACGAGCCCGGTCACCACGGAGGCCTGCCCGGCACGGCCGTCCCGCGCGGTGGCGGTGTCGAGGCGGATCTGGCTGTTGTGCTTCAGCTCGAAGAACCGCTGCGCCTCCACCGGCGCCTGCAGGTCCGTGTTCATCGACGCCCGCGACGTCACCGGCCCGCCGGCCACCACCGGCATCCGTCCGGGCACCGCGAGCACGAACCCGCGCCCGTTCCGGCTCAGCCCACGGACCAGGGCGCCGGCCCCCGCGTACGCGGTGAGGTCGGCGACGACGGGCAGGTCGCCCAGGGACGAGCCGGCCGACAGGGAGTCGACGAGGTCCAGCGCGTGGTGGTCGACGGCCCGGGTGGTGATGTCGGCGGGGATGCGCGCCCGCGCCCTGCGCTGCTCGTCGTTCAGCCAGGAGCCGGGCAGCAGCAGCCCCCAGTCCACCGGCACCGCCTCGGTCTCCGTGGTCAGGAACGCCCCCACCCCGAGCTGGCAGTTGACGGACCGCCCGGTGGAGGGCACGAAACGGCGGTGCACGCCGCAGGAGTGTTCGCCGCGCTTGCGCATCACGGCGACGTCGAGGGTCCAGGCCTTCGGGGCGAGCCGCTCCTCCGTCCAGCGCATCAGCTCGGCGCGGGCGGGAGCCCAGTCCCAGGGGCTGGCGTTCACGAACTGGTGCATGGACTGCGAGGCGGTCGGGGAGTCGGACACCGCGGCGGCGAGGCGCCGCACCGACTTCTTCCCCTCCGTGCTGAGCAGGCCGCTGAGATAGGCCTGGGCCCAGTAGCGCTGGTCTGTGCGGGGCAGGTGTCCGAAGACGCGCTCGATGAACATCGAGACCGACACCTGTGAACGGGTCAAGTCGCGAGTTGCCATGGTGCCTTACCTCCCTGTGCCGGTCGGTGACTGGCGAACACGCGCCGAACATACGGCGCACTCGCGCGCGGCCGCCGCGCGCTGACCCTGTTCTCTAGCGGTCCTCAAGACGGCCCTCGCGGCCACGGCACGCACCGGACACGGCGACTTTGGAAGGTTCGGCCAGTTCCACGGGCCTGTCGTGGGCGACGTCACGTTCTCGTTTGGGCGACTTGAACAACTCCCGCTTGTCCCGCCGCTCTTGACCCGCCCAAGCTGAGCCCGCCGCTCCGTCCGCCGCCGGACGCCCGCCGTCCGCGCGCCGACCCAGCGCACCCACCCCTCCCGTACGACCTTGAAGCAGCCGCTTCGGAGACACCATGGTGAAACAGGAGAGGGCTGCCCGAACGCGTGGCGCCCTCGTGCAGAAGGCAGCGTCCCTGTTCGACCTCCAGGGCTATACGGGCACGTCCCTCGCCCAGATCGTCAAGGAGACCGGGGGGATCTCCGCGGGGGCGCTGAACTTCCACTTCTCCTCCAAGGCCGAGCTGGCCCGGGCCGTGGTGGAGGCGGGCGACGCGACGACGCGGGCCGCCCTGGCGGAACTGGACGACATCGGCGGCGACACGGACAGCGACCGGGACCGCGACCCGCTGGACCAGGTGATCGGCCTGACCCTGGCCCTGGTCCGGCTCCTGGAGGCCGACGACACGGTGCGCGCCGCGATCCGCCTGGAGCGCGAACTGCCCGGCGTGGAGCCGTGGTCGCGGCTGTGGCTCCCGCACGTCGACGCACTGCTGCGCCGGGCCGGGGAGAGCGGCCGGCTGCGCCCCTCGGCCGCCCCGGAGACGGTCTCGGGCCTGGTGTGCCGTCTGGTCGCCGGTACGGAGACCCTGCTGCGGCACCACCGGCACACCCGTCCCGGCACGCCCACCGACTCCGCCGAACTCCTCGCCGCCATCTGGCAGTTGGTCCTCACCGGCATCGCCCCGCAGGCAGAGCCCCGACCACCTCAGGTGGACGCCTGAACACGAGCCGACGCCCCCGTGCGCGCGCTGCGGCGTGCACGGGGGCGTCGGCCTTCGCTCACTGCGCCCAGAGCGCGGTCACTGCGCCCAGGGCGCGATCGGGTACCAGGGGATGATCTCCCGCCGGGCCAGCAGCCGTACGTCCCAGTACAGGAACGTGAAGACCCCGGCCACGATCAGCGTGACGGCGGTCAGCACGGCGAGCCGTCCGGGCCTGCTCATCAGCCACGCCTGCAGCCGGCCGCCCGCGAACGCGGCGATCGCCAGGAACAGCACCGCCATGATCACGATGTTGCCGATCGACTGCAGCACGAACGCGGCCGCGCCGTAGAGGACGTTGCCGCTCTCCGCCGCGTCCCGGAACAGGTGCCGGAACAGCGGATACGGCCGCCCGATCAGGAACCCGCCGATGAGGGCGCCCATGAACACGGTCCGCGCCTGCGGAAAGCGCCGGGAGACCCGCGCGAACGGGTCCTTCACGAAGCCGAGCGCGGCCAGCCCCAGGTACAGCATCGCCAGCCCGATGACGCCGAACACGACCATCGACTGCACGGACCGACCCGACAACTCCCCCGGCACCGGGTCGGCCTGCGAGAACTGCGGCATCGCCGTACCGACCGCCCCGACGACGGCCCCGTACGCCGCGGACACCACGACCATGCCGAGCGACATCCACCCCAGCGGCTTCAGCGCCTGCACGAGACGGCCCCAGCGGCTGCCCACCGTGCCGAGCAGCGGGGCGACCGCGCCGAACGCGGCGATGTTGCAGGCCGTGAACGTCCCGGCGAGCCCGGAGGTGAAGGCGAAGGCGACACCCGCGACGACCCCGGTGATCGGGGTGTCCTCGGCGCTGTGCCCGAGAATGCCGTCGGCGATGGTCGCCCCGATGGTCTGGTCGACGAACTCCGCGGACCACACCACCGTCAGCAGAAACCCGACGAGAGCACTGACCCCGAGCACCAGCCAACGCCGCCGTACGACCGCCTCCGGATCCGACGGCAGCAGTCCGTGCGCCCCTCCCGCGCTCCCCCGGACCGTGAACTCCTCAACACGCGTCACTGCAAGCCCCTCTCAGGCCGCTCAGCCATGCCGGAAGCGCGACGGCAGTGGTCTGCGCCGCCGCGCGCTCCGCAGCGTAGGAACTGCGACGCCCCGGCGACAGAGGGCCTCGGCAACCCCGCGACGCCCGCGGCCACTTGACCACGTCCACCCGCCCGCGCCTACCACACCCCCAACCCCGCCCCTCTCCCCCAACACCCCACACATCCGTACGACCCCACCGCACTCCCCCCGCTCCCCCGCGAACCATGCAAAATGCGAAGCGCAAGCCCGAAATTACGTAGGACGGTGCGGCCCATGACACTGACGACCAAGGCGGCCGAGGCCGCGATCCCCCACCCTCACCGGCGCACACCGGCGCCGCCCCGACTCGTCGGCGGCAGCCGGGTGCTGGCGCTGCTTCTGGTGGTCACGGGCGCGGCGGGCGTGCTCGCCGCGTGGGTCATCACGCTCGACAAGTTCAAGCTCCTGGAGGACCCGAACTACCAGCCGGGCTGCAGCCTCAACCCGGTGGTGTCCTGCGGCTCCATCATGAAGAGCGAGCAGGCCGCGGTCTTCGGCTTCCCCAACCCGATGCTCGGCCTGGTCGCGTACGGCATGGTGATCTGCGTCGGCATGAGCCTCCTCGCCGGCGCCCGCTTCCCGCGCTGGTACTGGCTGACCCTCAACGCCGGCACGGCCTTCGGCGTCGCCTTCTGCACCTGGCTGATGTACCAGTCGCTGTACAACATCAACGCCCTGTGCCTGTGGTGCTCCCTCGCCTGGGCGGCGACCATCCTCATGTTCTGGTACGTCACCGGCCACAACGTCCGCCACGAACTCCTCCCGGCCCCGCCCGCCCTGCGCACGTTCTTCGACGAGTTCACGTGGGTGCCGCCGGTCCTGCACATCGGCGTCATCGGCATGCTGATCCTGACCCGCTGGTGGGACTTCTGGATCAGCTGACCCCCCACAACTACCGTGCGTGACAGGCAAGTTCATCCTTTGCGGTGACGTCCGGCCCGGCGCCGGCACGCAGAACGCGGCGCGGCCCCCTCGACGGATCGAGGGGGCCGCGCCGCGTCGTGCCGATACGCGAGCCGGGTCAGCCGACGGCGCCGAGCAGACCGACGACCGGAGCGGCCTGGTCGGTGAGCGGCGCCAGCTTCTGCTGCACTTCGCCGAGCTGGTTGACCTGGTCGAGCTGACGGGAGACCGACGGGACGTCGTCGCGGAACTCCGGGCTGATCCCGGACTTGGCGAGGTTGTCGAGCTCGCCGGACACCGAGATGGCGGCGGAGGCCGTGGGCGCCGCGAGCGCGGAGGCTCCGGCGGCGAGGGCGACGGCGGCGAGGATGCGCTTTGCTTGGATCATGTGCTGCACAACGAGGTGGGGCACGGGCAGGACACGAGCGGCCCCGCGCGTCACCCGAAGAGGCAGCTCCCCGAACAGCAGGAAGCCCCGGCGCCGAAACGCCGGGACTTCCCTTGCAGCACTACGAGTTGACGTGACGTCAGCCCGCGTTGGCCGAGAGAACGTTGTGCAGGACGTTCGCAAGGCCGTCGTCGCCCTTGGTCTGCGTCGAGTTCTCGGTGCACTGCTGGTTCTGCGAGCTGGACAGGACCGGGATGTCCTGGACAGCCACGTTGACGAGACCCACGAGGGAGCCGACGTTGGCCTTCGCGGGCAGACCGATGCAGGGCTTGTTCAGCGAGCCCTGGACCAGGCCGAGCTGCGGGCTCATGTCGCCGTGGGTGGCGGAGTTGCCGTAGACCTGCGAGGCGCCGTTGCCGCTCAGCGACGTCGGGTCGTTGTCGGCGAACGCCTGCGGAGCCATCGCCGCACCCAGGCCCGCAACTGACATGGTGACGGCCGCGGTGGCCATGACCTTCTTGAGCATGTTCTGTCCTTGTGTCGCATGAATGCCCGCGATCGGAGCGCACTGACCAACTCGCGTTCGCCGCGGTTGGTTCTCCTTCTTCACTCCGATGGCCCTACCGATCACTCCCGCGAAGGGTTTCCCGTACCCGAGCATTCGCCCAAGTGCCCGAAGAACGCCCGCCGTTGCTCCAAACGTGGTCAACACCGCGCCGGGCCGTGTCGTCCTGGCCAACCGACACGTTTCGATCTACGTGGGCCCGAACTCGGGGCCCGTAAGTCAAAGAGAAGGTGCACCCTCATGAAGACTGCCAAGAAGGCCGCCCTGGTCCTGGCCACGGCCGGGCTCGCCGCCGGCGCCTCCGCCGGAAGCGCGTTCGCCGACGCCGGTGCCAACGGTGCCGCCGCCAACTCCCCCGGCGTCCTCTCCGGCAACCTGGTCCAGGTTCCGGTCCACGTGCCGATCAACGCCTGCGGCAACACCGTGAACGTCATCGGTCTGCTGAACCCGGCCTTCGGCAACACCTGCGTCAACGACTGACGTTCCGCGGCACGACGGCAGGGCGGCGATCACCGAACGGTGCATCGCCGCCCTGCTTTTTGTCGATACGCAAGTGGCCGTACGCGGGTGACGGTACGCAGCGAAGAGGGGTGCGGGCCCGCTGCCCGCACCCCTCTTCGCCTGCCCCGTAAGGGAGTTGGGCGATCAGCCGATGCCCGCGGGGAGGCCGCCGATGAGCGGGGCCGCCTTGCCGAGGAGCTGCTGCGGCGCGCCGTTGCCCTTGGTCAGGCCGCCGGCCGCGTCCGTGACGGTCTTCAGGGGGCCGCCGTCCTGGTTGCTGATGCCCTGCTGCGCCTGCAGGTGCTGCAGATCCAGACCCGAGGAGAGCGTGTCCTCGACGGCGCCGTTGAGGCTCATCGGGGGGATCTTCCCGACGTGGTCGGCGGCGAGCGCCGGCGCGGCCGTCCCGAGCGCCATCACGGAACCGGCGACAGCTGCGGCAGCCTTCGAGTACTTCACTGCGTGTCCTTTCTCCGGGTGCGCTCTCGCAGTGACGCGAGCCTTCGCGTCAGGCAGGTGTCCCGTCGACACCAGGCGCCACCGTCACGCTGTTCAACGAGCCCTGCCGCAGCGGGAAACCCCGAGCCCCGGGGGAATTCCACTACCGGGGACGTGCGGAAAGGACTTTCGACTCGGCAAACGGGTGAAGGCCCCTCCACCTCCGCCCGCCCATGGTGTGTACTGAGCGCAGCGGTCTCTCTCGAGCGGTGCGGGCTCCCAGCCGCCGGCGTTCCTCACGCCGTCGAGCCCACCGTGCCCCTTCTTGCGCGGCACAGCACACAGGGACCGCAGCTACGTTGGGGGCCCCTCAGGGGCCCCCAACTCGGTTTCCGCACAAGTCCGTTGAGCAGAGGCCGCGCGCACGTGAAACGGCCCCCGGGTGCAAGCACCCGGGGGCCGTCGGCCGTTCCGCTTCGGCGGCGCGAACGTCAGTCGTTGACGCAGACGTTGCCGAAGGTCGGGTTCAGGCCGGCGATGCCGTTGACGGTGTTGCCGCACACGTTGATCGGCACGTGGACGGGAACCTGGACCAGGTTGCCCGACAGGACACCGGGAGAGTTGGTGGCGGCACCGTTGGCACCGGCGTCGGCCATGGCCGGGGCGGCACCTCCGACGGCGAGCATGGCACCGGCGACGACGGTCAGAACCTTCTTGTTCATTGTTCCCTTCCCACAGTGCTGCGTTGCGTATCGCGACGGTCGCGTACGGCCGCAGACGATCCTCACTGCAGCAGGAACAACGATCACGGCGGGGAGAGGCACCGCGAAATCGTGGATCACGTCCCGCATCTCACCCGAATGCTGCACAACCATCGACGGGCCACGGCGAAAGGCGCCCGGACACACGACTGTCCGGGCGCCGAAGAACGACGCCCGGACAGCGGCAGGATGCACTCCCTGCTCAGTCAGCTCACTTGGTGAACGACAGAACGTTGTGCGCGACGTTCGCAAGGCCGTCGTCGCCCTTGGTCTGCGTCGAGTTCTCGGTGCACTGCTGGTTCTGCGCGCTGGACAGGATCGGGACGTCCTGGACCGCGACGTTGACGGCACCGAGGATGGAGCCGACGTTGCCCTTGACGGGCAGGCCGATGCAGGGCTTGTTCAGCGAGCCCTGGATGAGCCCGATCTGGGGGCTCATGTCGCCGTGGGTGGCGGAGTTGCCGTAGGTCTGCGAGGCACCGTTGCCGCTCAGCGACGTCGGGTCGTTGTCCGCCAGCGCCTGCGGAGCCATCGCGGCACCCGCGCCGAGAACGGACGCCGTGACAGCGGCGGTCGCCAGAATCTTCTTGATCACTTGAGTCCCTTTTCTGGGTCAATGCCCGGTGGTTCAGCAGCCTGCACAACTCTCCGCGCCGGGTTTTGGTTCTCTTCGTTCACTCGAACGCCGGACATGGTCAACGCACGAAAAGGCGCCGCGCCGCGCCCGTCGCACCAGGGGTACGAGGGGGCGGCACGGCGCCGGGAGCTCCGTGCGCGACGGTGCTGCCTACTTGTTGATGCAGACGTTTCCGGCCGCAGGGTTCAGCAGGCCGATCACGTTGATGGTGTTGCCGCACACGTTGACCGGGACGTGGATCGGAACCTGAACGGTGTTGCCCGAGAGGACGCCGGGCGAGTTCGAGGAGACACCCGAGGCGGAAGCGCCCGAACCCGGACCCGGGTCCGAGGCGGCGGCGACGCCCGCACCGCCCAGGAGCAGCGCCGTGCTGGCCACGGCCATTGCGCCAAGCTTCACGATCTTCATTACGTGCCTTTCTGTCGGGGCAATGCGCGGCCGGTTCCGGGGAACGGCCGCGCCCACTGCCACGCATAATCACGTAGTCGATGGTGAATTTCGTGCGACATTCCGATGGGCCTCCGAATGGAGGAATCCCGTACCCGGTACGGATTCCACGGGCCCCGAAACGCATTCCGTCACGCACCGTGTCCGCGCCCCGGAGAATGCTTGCGGAACTCCCCCGGGTGTCACTCTGTGTACCCGAGAATGTGCACCGGGTTGAAGGTTGCGGAAAGCGGGCGGATGCTCGAAGGGATGCCCCGGACGATCCGGTCGCGTTCCTTCACGAGGAGTCTCGATGCGCCTGTTGTTCAGTGTGCTGGCCGTCGTGTTGTTCGCCTCGGTCTTTGCGGGTGTCTGCGCCTCCGCGCAGGCGCGGACACAGACACCCGCCGGCGACACACCAGGCTGCAGCACGGTCTTTCTCTCCATGACCGCGGCGGGCGGCAGCTGCAGTTGAGGAATCCGCCGCGAGCCCGGCGGGTCAGTCCTGCGGCAGCAGCTCGACCTGCTGCTGGGAGCTGGCGAGGAACGTCGTCTCGATGGGGATCAGGCCCGAGGTGGGCTTGATCTGCACGAGGTGGCCCTCCACGGTGGCCGCGCCCGCCTCGAGGCGGATGTCACGGAATCCCTGGGCCTTCAGCTCCCAGCTGTGCACCTGCCCGTCGCACACCGCCTTCTGCGAATTCCCGGAGATCGACACCCCGCCCTGCTTCACGGAGGCGCTGACGTACACCGGCGCGGCCTCGGAGCCACCGGTGCAGCGATACGTTCCGGACGTCGTGACCGTATGGTCGGCCGCGATGACGGCGCGGGAGTTCACGTCGATCTCGTAACCGGGGGCGGAAGTGGCGGAGCCGGCTCCGAGGAGTACGGCCAGAGCGGCGATACCCGTGGCGGTCCGTGCGTACATGACGACCAACTCTCTTTCAGGGAGTGGGATTTCCGGTGCCGTTGTGCGTATCACGCGGACAGGTGCCGGAAACGCTTCCGTCGGCCCGTCGGTGGCGTCGCGGTCGCAGGATTCACTCTTCCCGTCGAGCTTTCACGACCTGCGGGCGGCCCATTCCCGGCGCATTCCTCCCGCTCGGATTCCCAATGGATTCCGAGTGGATTCCCAATTGGCGGTGTGCGTACGGGGGTTGGTGGCGCGCCGGGTGTGCGCCGGTGCGCGGGCCTCGGCGTGCTCTCCCCTGAACGGGTGAAACGCGGGGCTCGTACCGGTATCACGCCGTTAGGGTGCCGAACCATGGTCGATACCCAAACCGCCCCCAGCGGCAACCAGTTCAGCCTCGGCACCCTGTCCATCCTGGCCTGGATCGGCGCTCCCGAAGAGGGCCACGCGACGCCCTATCTGCTCGCGTACACCCTCGGCGACGGGGCGAACGGCGCCGCCGAGAACGAGGCGGCCGTCGCCGCGCTCGCGCGCAGCCTGTCGCTGCCGCTCGACGGGAGCATGGCGGACGGGTCGCGCCCCGGCTTCCCCGTGCAGCTGCTCGTGGAGGCCGGCCAGGCGGTGCTCACCATGCAGGGCCTGAACGCGCAGTGCGTCGCGCCGCCGGAGTGGCTGGACGCCGTGGAGCAGGGCGCCGCCGTGCATTTCGTACTGAGCACGCGGGCGTGGCCGCAGGCGGCGCCGGGGCAGCCGGTGTCGGTGGAGGCGTTCCGCGCGTACGTGGGGGACGAAGCGGTGCTGCGGTCGGCGGCGCACTGTCTGCTGCCCGTCGGCAAGCTGCGCTGACCGGGGTCGCCCGTGGGTGGGGTCGTTGCTGCGCCCAGGGGACAAACCGTGGGGTTCGCCGGGGCGGCTCGTTGTTCCGGTGGACGTGACCGTTGCTCTCTCGAAGCTCGAAGGTGGACACCGTGAAGTTGACCAGCCGTGCGGGGATCGCCGTACTGATGACGTGCATGGCCTCGGCCGCCGCCGTGACGCCTGCCGCGGCGTCCGACGCGGTGCCCGTGCCCGTCCCGTTGGAGGGGCTCGAGACCGCGCTGCCCATCGACGCGCCGGAGCTGAAGAGCGGTGTGCCGCTGCTCAAGCCCGGTGCGCCGCAGATCGGGGAGCGCGAGGAGGGCAAGCTGATCGGGCACAACGTGCTGCCGCAGCTGCCGGTGCACAGCGACCTGCCGGAGACCGTGCTCGACCTGCCGCTCACCGACCCGCTGAGCCGGGAGCGCGTCGCCGGGCTGGGCGTGGAGGCCGTGGAGTCGCCGGTGCAGGCGCTCTCCCCCGGCCTGGGCGTGGACGCGCCGCTGGCCGAGCCGGGAGCGGGCCCGCTGGGGCTGCCGCGGGTGAACGTGCCGGAGCTGGCGGTGCTCCCGCCGGCCTTGCAGGCCACGCCCAACGCGGGCACGCAGCTCTCCTGACGGGCGGCGGGCGGCCGACATGAACTCCAGCCCCGTGGGCGGCACTTCGGACCACGGCCGCCGAGGCCCCTCCTCGGACTCCGGCGGCCGTGGGGCTTCCCCTGACTCCGGCCGTGGGGCTTCTTCCTCGGATCCCGGTCGCCGGGGCGCCGCGGGGCGTTGGCTCCGGCTGGGCCACATCGAGCGGGCCCTCCCCCAGCCCCTGCCGCCCGCACCCCCTCCCCCACTCCCGGTCCCCCCGCCCCGCGGCCCGAGCGGCACCCCGCTGTACGACCAGTTGGTCGCGGAGTACCGGGCCCGGAACCTCACGGTGCCGGGCGCCGGCACCCGCCCGTCGGGCCCGTTCCTCGGCTCTCGTACGTTGAGCCCATGGGACTCCTCGACAAGCTGACCGGAACCAGACGCCCCACGAACGGCACGGCCCCGCGGCCCGCGGCCGAGGTGCACGCGGGCCTGCTCGGCCTCGGCGGCCCCGACGTCCCGTACGTCGTGCGGGACGGCCGCGCCGAGGGCGCCGATCTGGTGGCCGAGTGGCGCATCCTCGACCCGGCCTGGCGGACCTTCTTCGTCCGCACGCAGGTCAGCAGCGTCTTCCGGGTCCGTATGCGGCTGGTCCCCGAGAAGCACGCGGTGCGGGCCCTCGACGAGCAGTACGACGTCACCTGGGCCGGGGAGACGCCCAGCCTCGCCCTCTCCGCCGAGGCCCGGCGCGGGCAGGTGCGGACGGTCTCCACACGCCGGACGCTCGGCGGCGCGGACGGCCATGCGGACGACGGCTCCGACGGGACGTTCCGCTTCGACAGCGCCGACCTGAAGACCCCCCTCCAGGAAACCGTCCTGGCCGCAGGTTGGACCTGGCGCGGGGTCGTCAGCGGACGGCTGTGACGCCGTCGGGCTCTCACCGGGCCGGTGACTCGTCCCCCCGTACCTGCCGTCCGTACTGGGAGCGTTGGGTCTTCTCGCCGACCTTGCCGGGGCTGATCGTCCGCGGGTCGACCGCTTCGCCGGGGGCGCCTTCGCGGTAGACGCCTTCGGGGGCGTAGTCGCGGTCGTGGGGCAGGAGGTAGAAGACGCGGCGCTGGTAGTAGCCGGAGTCGGCCTGTTCGGCGTCGGTGGTGAGTTCCGCGTAGCCGACGATGCGGCCCTCGCGGGCGTAGGCGGGCTTGCCGCGGCGGCGGGTGGTCTTGTCGCGGGACTGGCGCACGTAGTCCAGGCGGTCCGGGTCCTCCAGCCAGACCACGTTGTTCTCGTGACAGAGCTCTTCCTCCGTCAGCAGCGAGCTCATCGAAGCGGCCTTTCTGTCTCGTCGGGGAGCAACCCGATACGGGGGTAGTACTTCCGGCCGTTGGACTTCAGCATCTCGGCGGGTGAGGCGAGGCCGGTCTCCTGGCGTACGCGGGTCGCGAAGGCGCGGGCGGTGGCGGGCCTGATGCCCTCGCCGGCCGCGCACCAGGAGACGTACGACGTGTACAACGCGCCCTGTTCTGCGCGGAGTTCGCTCTCGCCGTCCGGGTCGCGGCGGCAGCACTCGGTGAGGAAGCGGCCGATGTGGTCCTCGGTCGCCGCGTACGCGCGGGTGGCGAGGCGGACGCGCTGCGGCCCGTCGAGGGCGTCGCGGGAGCGCAGATAGCGGCCCGCGCCCGTGATGAGCCACTGCAGGATGCCGGGGCCCTCGTCCCGTACGAGCTCGAAGGCCAGGTTGTCGATCTTGCGGGCGTCGGGGACGACCCGCTCGAAGGGGATCAGGCGGATACGGCGCCAGAAGGCGTAGCCGCCGGTGGAGACCTCGGGGCGGTGGTTGCCGAGGAGCCACAGGTGGTGGGTGGGCGTGAACGAGAAGTAGTCCTGCCGCATCCGGCGGGCCTTGATCTTGTCGCCGCCGGTGAGGAGTTTGACGCGGGCCTCGTCGAAGCGGTCGTTGGGTTTGAGCTCGCTGCAGATGAGGATGCGGCGGCCGTGCAGTTCGGTGAGTTCCGTGGAGTGCTCGGAGAACGAGCCGCGGTCCATGAGGAAGCCGGGCGGCGCGGCGTCCGCGTAGTCCCCGAGCAGCTGGATCATCGTGTCGAGCAGCACGGACTTGCCGTTCTTGCCCTCGCCGTGGAGGAACGGCAGGACCTGCGCGCCGACGTCGCCGGTGATCGAGTACCCGAGCATCAGATGCAGGAAGTCGATCATCTCGCGGCCCTCGTCGTCCTCGCCGAAGGTGTCCGCGAGGAAGCGGTGCCAGCGCGGGGTCGGGGTGTCCTCGGGGGCGACGGTGGTGGCCTTGGAGTGGAAGTCCCGGGTCGGGTCGGGCTTGCGCAGGGCGCCGGTGCGCAGGTCGACGACGCCGGTGGGGGTGCACAGGGCGTACGGGTCGCCGTCCAGCGCGTCCGGGTCGAGGGCCAGCGCGGGGGCGGCCTTGGCCTGGGTGAGGAGGGCCTTCATGCCGTTGGTGGAGAGCGTACGGCGGCGGTGGACGCGGAGTTCGCGCTCGCTGTACCGGCCGTCGGGGTCCTGCTCGGGCATCTCCTCGGCCATCTCGCCCGCGGCCCACAGGGCGGCCTTGTCGCCGCCGCTGCGCTTCCAGCGGTGGCCGTTCCACTCGTGCCAGCCGAGGCCCTCGACGTGCCGGAAGCGGTCGCCGTAGAGGTGGGCGAAGAGTTTGGCGTTGCCGCGGTCGCTGAGGGTGGGCGGCAGGGCGGCCTGGTCCGGGGCGGGGGCGGCGCGGGCCTGTGCCGGGTCGGGGATCACGGGCTGCGCCGGTCCGGGGACGGCCCTGGCTCGGTCCTGGGCAGCCTGGTGCGCGAGGGCGAGCATCTGCCGCGCGACGGCGGCTGCGTCGAATCCGGGCGCGCTGGTCATGGGCGTCCTTGCGGGTGGTGGGGGTGGCGAGTCTTCTCGTACGTAGCGTTCTGTCCTGTTTTGCGAGTGCTGAAGGGACCGACTTCCGTGCGCGCCGCGGCTGGTCGGTGCGGGACGGGCCCTCGCACGCAGGTAACTGGAGTTGAGTCCCTTGGGTCACTGCCGCACCGGGGGCGCACCGGAAGCAGGTCGCGAGGGACGGAAAAACAGGGGCCGAACCGTTCGGGCCCTGCTTGGGACCCTGCCGGGTTTACGCAGGTCAGAGCGGTGCGGGGGCCGCTTTAGGGACTGAAGGGACTCTGAACCTCCAGTTATGAGCTGTGCATGGATACATGTCTTCACATGTGTGCGTACGCGTACGCGCGTACATGAACAACACGTAGTGCCGCTCATAACTGGGAAGTTGAGTCACTTCGGTCCCTACAGGCCCTGCCCGGACGGCAGTTGAACCGCCGTGACCTGCAGTTTTGCCCAGGGACTGAAAGGCGAGGGACGGAAGGGTCCCTCGGGCCCTTCGGCCACTCCCCCGCCGGCCCCTCGCCTGTGGCCCGGCTCACACCGGCCGCCGTGTCACGTTCCGGCCGCCCGCACCCATCTGCTGGGTGTCGGCAGGCGAGCGAAGGGACGGAACGATGGGACACCGAACGATGAGGGACGCAAGCGTGAAGGACGCAGCGGGCAGCGGGCACCGGGTCGTCGTGCTGGGCGCCGGGTACGCGGGCCTGGCCGCCGCCGTGCAGCTCGCGGCGCGCGGGCAAAGGCGCGGGCCGGGCCGGGTGCGGGTGACCGTCGTGAACGCGCAGGAGCGGTTCACGGAGCGGATGCGGCTGCACATGGCGGCCACCGGGCAGCGGCTCGCCGAGCTCAGCGTGCCCGAGCTGCTCGCGAGCACGGGCGCGGAGTTCGTACGGGGCTGGGTGACGGCCGTCGACGCTCAGACGCGGACCGTGCGGGTCGACGACGAGCTGGTCCTGCCGTACGACACGCTGGTGTACGCCCTGGGCGGGGTCGCCGGGACGGACGCGGTGCCGGGGGCGGCGGACCACGCGTACACGCTGGGCGGCGCGCAGGACGCCGCGCTGTTCGCGGAACGACTCGACCGCCTCGTCCGGGGCACCGTCGTCGTCGCGGGCAGCGGCCTGACCGGCGTCGAGTCGGCCGCGGAGATCGCCGAGCGGCACCCGCGCCTGAACGTCGTCCTCCTTGGCCGGCAGGAGCCCGGCGCGCGCCTCGACTCCCGGGCGCGGGCGCATGTGCGGGCCGCGCTGGACCGGCTCGGCGTCCACGTCCGCAGCGGCGTCGAGGTGGCGAAGGTGCTGCCCGGCGCGGTCGAGCTCGCGGGCGGGGAGAGCGTGGCCGCCGACGCGGTGCTGTGGACGGGCGGCACCCGGGTGTCACCGCTGGCGGCCGCCGCGGGCCTCACCGTCGACGAGCAGGGCCGCATCGTCACCGACGCGGCGCTCCGCTCGGTCTCGCACCCCGACGTGTACGCGGTCGGCGACGCGGCCGCGGTCCGGCAGGCGTACGGGATCATGCACGGCACCTGCCAGAGCGGCATGCCGACCGGGGTGCACGCCGCGCTGTCCGTCGACCGGGAGCTCCGGGGCAAGGAGCCCAAGCCGTTCCGGTTCGGCTACTACCACACGCCGGTGAGCCTCGGCCGGGGCGACGCCGTGGTGCAGTTCACGCGGCCCGACGACCGTCCGCGCCGGATCTGCCTGACGGGACGGGCGGCGGTCCGGTACAAGGAGACCGTGACCGCCTCGCCCTGGCCGACGTACGGCCGTATGAAGAAGCTGCCCTCGTCCGGCGCGTTCTGGCCGCGCGGGGGACGGTTCACCCGCCGCGGGGGCACCAAGTGACCGACGGGCAGGGGCAGTTGGAGGGGGTCTTCGTCGAGCATCGCGGGCTGCTGTTCTCCGTGGCGTACCGGCTGCTCGGCAGCGCCGCCGACGCCGAGGACGCCGTGCAGGACGCCTGGCTCAAGTGGTCGGCGGCGGACCGCTCGCAGGTCGCGGACCCGAAGGCGTACCTGACGCGGATCGTGTCCAACGTGGCGCTGGAGCGGCTGCGTTCGGCCCGGCACAAGCGGGAGACGTACGTGGGGCCGTGGCTGCCCGAGCCGGTCCTCACCGAAGCCGGGGGCGCGGGCGGGGCGGGCGTCGCGGGCGGCGCGGTGGCGGACACGGCCGAGGTGGTCGCGGACGCCGAGTCGGTGTCGATGGCGATGCTGGTGGTCCTGGAGACGCTCAGCCCGCTGGAGCGCGCGGTGTTCGTGCTGAAGGAGGTCTTCGGCTTCAGCCACGCCGAGATCGGGGAGGCCGTGGAGCGTTCCGAGGCCGCGGTCCGGCAGGCCGCGCACCGGGCCCGCGAGCACGTACGGGCCCGGCGGCCGCGGTTCGCCGCCGACCGGTCGCGGCAGCGGGCGGCCACCGAGCGGTTCCTCGCGGCGGCGACCGGCGGGGACGTCAACGCCCTGCTGGAACTCCTCTCCCCGGACGTCACGCTGTGGACCGACGGCGGCGGCAAGGTCCGGCAGGCGCTGCGCCCGGTGGTCGGGGCGGAGACGGTGGCGTCGTGGTTCGCGGCGATCGGCACGGTCACGTACCAGGGTGTCGCGCCCGGCGACATGAAGGCTCAACTCGTCGGCATCAACGGCGAGTCGGGCATCCTCTTCAGCGGCCCGGACAGCAACGGCCGGGGCGAGCGGGTGATCGCCACCGTCACCTTCGACTTCGACGCCGACGGCCGGATCACCACGGTCCACAACGTGGCCAACCCGGACAAGCTCCGCTACGTCGCGGGCGGCACGGCGTACGACCTCGGCACCCGCTAGCCGGCCAGCGCGGGCGCGACCGGCCCCGGCGACAGGCGGGACAGTTCCTCGGCGACGGCGAGGACGGTCCGGTCGGCCAGGTAGGGGCCGACGACCTGCACGGACAGCGGAAGGCCGGACGCCGTCCGCCCCACCGGCACGGTCGCCGCGGGCAGCCGCACATGGCTGGTGAGGTTGGCCCACGCGGTCTGGTCGAAGTACGGGCGTTCCTCGCCGTCGACGGTGATGCGGCGCTGCGGGACCGGCACCGACGTGAGGTCGGGGACGGCCGCGGTCGGCGCGGCCGGGGTGACGAGCACGTCGTGGTCCTCGAAGTACCGGGCCCAGCGGCCGATCAGCTTCTCCCGCTCCTCGTCGGCGCGCAGCCAGTCGCGGTGCCGCTGGGTGCGGGAGCGGAGGTAGAACGCGCCGGGGCTGTGGTCGTCGTCGGCGAGCTGCGCGGCCGCGTCCACCTCGGCCTGGAACGCCGCGTCGGACGCGGAGGCGGTGCCGGTCGCGTACATCAGGGTCTGGAAGAGGCGGTCCGACTCGGCGAGGTCGACGGGCCGGGCCCCGGGGTCCGTACGGGCGCCCTGTGCGGCCGCCAACTCCTCGATGCGGGCGAGGAGTTCGCGGGTCTCGGTGTCGACGCGGCAGTACGGGTCGTCCGCCCACACCCCGACGCGCAGGCCGTCCAGGGTGCGGCTGCGGGGTGCGGGCAGGTCGAGCCGCCAGGCGGGGGCGTCGGCCGGGGCGGGGCCGGCGAGGACGTCGAGGAGCAGGGCGAGGTCGTCGGCGGTGCGGGCGAGCGGGCCGGGGGTGAGCATGTCGCCGCTGGTGAGCCAGCCGGGCGGGCGCGGGATGTGGCCGCGGGTGGCGACGATGCCGTGGCTGGGGCGCAGGGCGTGCACGCCGCAGTAGTGCGCGGGCAGCCGCAGCGAACCGGCGAGGTCACTGCCGACGTCCAGGGCGGTGAGGCCGGTCGCGACGGCCGCCGCGGGCCCGCCGGACGAGCCGCCCGCGGTGCGCTCCGGGTCGTACGGGTTGCGGGTGGTGCCGAAGAGTTCGTTGGACGTCTGGATGTCCTGGCAGTTCGCGGGGGTGTTGGTCTTGCCGAGGACGATCGCGCCGGCCGCCCGCAGCCGGGCCACGGCGTCGGCATCCCGCTCCGGCACGTGCTCGGCGAGCTCGCCGCTGCCGCAGGTCGTACGGAGCCCCGCGGTCTCGAAGGCGTCCTTGACGGTGATCGGCAGGCCGTGCAGCGGGCCGCGGGGTTCGCCGGTGCGGGCGAGGTGGTCGTCGGCGGACCGGGCCGCCTCGAAGGCGCGGTGGGCATCGGTGGCGACGACGGCGTTCACGTCCGGGTTGACGCGCTTGTGGTGGTCGAGGAGCAGGGCGAGGAGTTCACGGCTGGAGATCTTCCGCCGGCGCAGCGCGTCGAGCTGTTCGCGGGCGGGGGCGAGGTGGAGCGGGGTGCGCACGGGGGTGGGGGCCTTCCGGGGGTGGGGGGTGGCGGTCGCGGTGGCCGGCTCGGCCAGGGACACGGCGGCGAGGCTCGTGGTCAGGGCCAGGAAGGACCGGCGGGAACGGCCGGTACCGGTGGAGCGATGGGTCAACTGCGGGCTCCTGCGGGAGTCTCGGCGGGCGCCGGGGCGGGCGGTGGGCTGAACCGGGCGGCGACGCGCAGCAGCAGCCGGGTCTCCTCGTCGGCGGTACGGCTGGGCAGGCGCGCGTCGGCCCACCCGGCGGGGTCGTCGACGCGGGCGTCGTCGCGTTGCCGTACGAGCGCGTCGCGCAGCTGGTCGGCGGTGACGGCGGCGGCGAGGTCCGGGTCGGTCAACCCCTCGGCGGCGCGCCGGAGTTCGGCCTGTTCGCGGACGGCCGGGTCGAGGTAGGGGCGCAGCTCGATCTGGGCGTCGCGGATCTCGACGGTGCGCCGGTACACGTGGAAGCCGACGCCGCGCAGCCGCAGCACTTCGGTGAGCTGGCGCGGCGGCTCCAGGAGCCCGATCGACGGGACGGCACGGTGCAGTTCGGCCCACAGCGGCCCGAGCCGCCGGTACGCGAGATGGTCCCGCACCCACACCCGGCCCTCGGCGGCCCGCGCGGCGACGGTCGGCAGGAAGTAGCCGACCTGGGTGACGGCGGCCCCGATGTCCCCGCAGATCCACGCGTACGGCTCCAGTTCCCGTACGTCGAACCCGAAGTACGCGCCGAGGACCGAGCCGATGCGGATCGCCGAGTAGCCGAGGGTGATGACCGCGCCGACGCTGATGGTGCGCAGACCGCGCGCGATCCACGGCGAGTTCGCCTTGCGGGCGAGCCGGGCGCAGCCGACGGCGAGGGCGATCTCGGCGACGGTGTACGTGGTGATGTAGAGCGTCAAGTACGCCTGGTAGTAGGGGTCGTGGACGTAGTACAGGGTGAAGTCGGCGGGGCGTTGCTCGGCCGGGGTGAGCAGCGTGAACAGCACGCCGAGCGCGGCGACGACGGCGGCGCCCGCGGCGACGAGCAGCCGGGTGCGGCGGCGGGCGCGGCGGGCCTCGGACTCGGGCAGCGCCCAGTGCACGAGGACGACGGCCTGCGCGACGAGCACGCCGATCACACAGGACTGCGCGAGCGGCACGGCGATGTTGGTGACGCCGAAGAACGCGTCGACGCGCACCCACACCGGGGTCAGGGAGATCGCGTAGCTCAGCGCGGACGCCAGGTAGGCGACGCTGAGGGCGACGAGGGCCCGGTCCCGGCGGTCGCGGCGCAGGTCCCGCAGGAGCAGCAGGAACCCGGAGCCGGCGAGGAGCAGGCCGAGCGGATGCAGCAGGTCCTTCACCGGGCCGCCCACCCCTCGCGCCCCTCACGTCCCTCGCGCCCCGGGCCGTGCGCCCGCCCGCCACTCCCCCGGTGCCGCAGCAGCGTGCGCGCCACCCGGTCGGCGTCGGCCTCGGCGGCGGGCTGCGCGGCGGGGTCGGCGTCCGCCGCGAACGTGCCGTCGTACGGGGGGGTCGGCGGCCGTGGGCCTGGGCTTGCCGGGTGTGGGCCTGGAGGTAGGAGCCGATCAGCTCCGCCTCGCGTTCGTCGTGCTCGGCGTAGTCGGTGCGGCCGAGGACCGCGCGGACGACGGCCGGGTCGATGTGGGTGATCAGCGCGGTGGCGTCCTTGTCGCGCAGGGCGGGACCGCCGCGGTGTTCCTTGAGGATGTGTCCGAACTCGTGGGCGATGATGTGGTCCTGGTGGGAGCGGCTGGTACGGGGGTCGTAGAACACGTAGTGGGTGTCGCGGGTGGCGAGCCACATGCCGCAGGGCACCGAATCGGACGCGGCGACCTCGGCGGGTTCGAGGCGCAGGGCACGCCCGGTGCGGGCCTCGACGTACGGCACGAGGTCCCGCACCCCGGCGACGGCGGGCAGCTGGAGGTCGCGCACGAAGTCACGGCAGCTGAGCCGGATCGCGTCCGGCCCCGGCAGGCCCCGCTCGCCCCTGCGGGCCCGGAATCTCACGGCCCACCTCCGCGACGCGGCCGAACTCTGCTGATGGGTACGGGAGTTGGGGTCACTGCGGCTGCCCCGGCCCGGGCGGCAGGCCCTCCAGTTCGCGGACGCGGTCGATCATCGCGAGCACCGCGTCCATCGACTTCGGCGAAAGACCGACGGCCCGCAGCGCCACGCTCTGCACCCCGGACTCACGCAGCCGCAGCAGTGTCTCCAGGTCGGAGCCGACACGGCGGGCGACGTCGTCGTCGAAGAAGTACGCCACCGGTACGCCGAAGAAGTCCGCGAGGGCCTCCAGGTGACGTTTCGTCGGGTTGTCGCGGCGGCCGGTGCGCAGCTGCCACAGATAGGTCCCGGAGATCGTCGGCCCGCCCTGTTCCTGCAGCAGCGCGGCGAGTTCGTCGTTGCTGTACGGGCGGTCGCGGCCGGCGGGGCGGATCACCTCGAAGAGGTGGTTGAGCCGGACGGCGAGGGTCGGTTCGCCGTCCGGTCCTGAACTCTGGTCGCTCGCTGGCATGTTGCTGTGTCTCCCCGTTCTGTTCCGCTCCCCCACCGGCGCGATCAACGCCAGTTGACTACTTCACCGCCGAAACCATAGTTTTCCCACGCCACAGCAACTGAGATGGATGCACTGGACGGCGGCCACTCCGGCGTACGCGCGGAGCGGCACACATGCTCTCACTGCCCGTCTCGGCTGTTCGAGGCAGCATTCGTACAGCGGCTTCCCGACGGGACGGAGTACCACGTGTCGCTCTCCGACGCCACAGGTCACCACCGGATTCCGCCGTACGTCGCGCGGGTCTCGGCGTGAGTCCGGCCGCCGACGCGGCCCGGCTGCGGGTCATCGGCCACGTCGAGGAGCTCCGCGAGACCCTGCCGCAGCCGCAATTCGCCCTGCTTCTGCGGGTGTTGCGCAGTGTGGCGGGGCAGGGCGGGCACGCGGCGCGGCTGCCCGCGGGCGAAATGGATCGGGCGCATTTCACACCCTTGGTGCGCAACGAGATGCTGCGGACCTGGACCATGGTCGGGCCCGCGGCCCTGCAGGACCCGTCGTGCACGCGGCAGCTCGCGGACGCCCTGGACGGACTGCTCGCGGGCATCGACGAGGAGTCCGCGACGCTGGAGGGCATCGCGCAGGCGAGCGGCCTGCACGGCGAAGCGCCGTCGGACGGCACCGGCGGCGCCTGAGGAACCCCGTGGGTGCGGGGCGGCTGGGACGGGGGTCCGGCCGCCCCGCGTCGACGGCTCCCCGCGCCCGTACACACCCCCCGTACCCACCCTGCCGGCACGCGGTGCCGGGGTACGACGGGGGAACGCACCCCGACACCGCGCTGCCCACGAGCGTAGGGAATCCGGGACGGCCACGGCCACGCGTGCGGGCACAACTGGCTTGATTTGCTTGGGAGTTGACGGCACCGGAGTCGGTCCCGTGCCGCCGCCCGTGAGCAGCGATGAGTTCCTTGCCCTCGTCCGGTCTACCTCTGTGAGGGCACGGTCCCGGAGCAGACCGGACCGTGCAGGCGCACGGGAACGGAGAACACCGATGGCCGCATACGCCCAGCTCGGGGACGTGAGGACTTGGTACGACGAGCATGGCGAGGGCGCTCCCCTCGTGCTCCTGCACGGCGGCCTCGTCGACGCCCGGTTCTTCGCCCCGAACATCGACGCACTGGCCGAGAACTTCCACGTCTACACGCCCGAGCGGCGCGGCCACGGCCACACGCCGGACGTGCCCGGCCCCATCACGTACCAGCTGATGGCCGACGACACGGTCGCGTTCCTGGAGCAGGTCGTGGCGGAGCCGGCCGACCTGGTGGGGCACAGCGACGGAGCGTTCGTCGCGATGCTCGTCGCCATGCAGCGGCCCGAGCTGGTGAAGCGGCTCGTGCTGATCAGCGGCGGCTTCAACAAGAGCGGCGAGGCGGCCCCGGACGCCGAGTGGGATGTCGACGCGATCTTCGAGTTCCTCGGCCCGACGTACGGCGAGGTCTCCCCCGACGGCATCGACCACTTCAAGGTCGTCGCTGCGAAGATCGGCGAGATGGCCGCCAAGGAGCCCGACCTCCAGGCCTCCGACCTGGCCGCGGTCTCGGCCCGCACGCTGGTGATGTTCTCCGACGACGACCTGGTGACGATGCAGCACGTGGTCGAGATGTACGACGCGATCCCGGGCGCGGAGCTCGCCGTCGTACCCGGCACGTCGCACTTCCTCACCCAGGAGAAGCCGCACCTGGTCAACGCGCTCGTCCTGGACTTCCTCACCAGGGAACCGGTACCGACGGTCGCGGCGATCCGCAGGGCGGAGCCGATCCCGGAGACGCCGTGAGCGCGTTCTCCGCGAGAGCAGCGAAAGCAGGGAGAGCCTCGAGTGCAGCAAGAGTTCCAAAACTCATTGACACCACTGCAACTGCACCGCTAATTTCAAAGCACTTCACTCGCAGTGGTTAGTGAAGTGGGGGCAGTTCACCACGAACTGCCGCCTGCTCTCTGCTACTTGCTACCTGCCGCCCGCTCTGAAGGAGCCCTCTTGCGCGTACGTCTCGACCAGCTCGCCGGCACCGGCCTCTCCCCCGCCCCGCGCGGCGGTCGACCCCGGCATCTTCCGCAGCCGAAGCCCCGTTCCGTACCCCGCCCCCGTCCGCTTCCCAAGCCCGGCGCGCGCCGGTGACCCGCCCGGGCAGACACGTCTGTGCCCCGCCCGGTTGGTCAGGCCGGGCGGGGCGACAGGCAGGGTGCCGAGGCGGGGTCAGCTGAGGGTGACGCGGGCGTCGGACGCGCGCTTCCAGCCGGTGTCGATCCTGGTGGTGGCGCCGCCGCAGTCCTTGTACGTCTTCGTCGCGCCGCTCGGCACGAAGCGGATCTTCGCCCAGACGCAACGGCCGTTGGACTTGGTGTCGTTGAGGACGCCGACGACCCGGCGACCGGGCCCGTTGTCGCACTCCCGGTACTTCAGGTAGCCGCCGTTGACGGTGATGGTCCGTACGCCCGAGCAGCGGACCGCCGCAGCAGCGGCGTCCTCCGCCTGCACCGCGACCGTCTTCGTCTGCGGCGCACTCGAAGCGGCCTGCGCACCGCCGGCCGGAATCACGAACGCGGCCGTACCGAGAGCCGCTGCGCCCACCACACCCATACGGATCTTGCTGATCATGTCGTTCCCCCTGGTTGTGCTCGGTCCCGCCGTCGACATGGTGTCGACGTGCTGTCACCGCCAAGGAAACGACCTGCCGGTACGCCAGGAGAAGGTATTTCGGCACCCGCCGAAACTGTGCTGCCGGACTGACGGCCCGCACCCTAACTGCCGGGGGCAGTACGCCAGTTGGTCCGCCCGCTCACCGCCCGCGCCCCGCCGCAGCCGCCAACGTACGGGCCAGAGCGGCGAAGTCGGACCTCTCCCCCGCCGCGAACACCACGACGGAAACCGGCCCGCCCGTGTGCCGCTCGACGAGCCGGGCGACCGTGTACGCCTCCGAGCCACAGCCCGAGAACCCCGCGAGCACGAGCCTCCGCCCCCGCCTCCCGCCTTGTCCGCCCTGCCCGCCGTCGTCGAGCAGCCGCAGCAGCGAGGCGAGCCCGCTCCCCACTGCCTCCGTCTCCGTCCCGCCGACGCTCAGCTGGACCACGGTCTCCAAACCCCGGTACGCCAGGGCGAGTTGCTCGTACCCCTCCTGCGGCAGCCCGGGCGACGACACCAGGCACACCACGGCCTCGCCCTCCCCGGCCCCCGACCGCAGCACCCGCACCCCGGGCCCGCCCGGGAACGTCCCGGCACGCCCCTCCCCCGACTCCGCCAACTCCCCCAGCAACGACCCGACCGTGTCCGTCGAGCCCTCCGACTCCCCCGAGCCTGAGGACGACGAACCCCGCCCGGGAAACCGCCGCAACAGCCAAGCCAGGTCGGCCAGCACCCCGTCCACGTCCCGGAACAGCCCAGGCTCGTACGCACACGTCAGTACGAGCCCGCCCTCCCGGTCGGCGTGCAGGGTCAAGGTCAGCGGAAACCCCGTGTCCGCGTCGTACGTCGTCGGCTCCTGCACGACGACGCCCTGCGCCCCGAGCTCTCCGACCGGCACGGCAGCAGCGGAGTACCCACCCCTGAACGCCAACAGCGCCCCGCCCCGCCGCCGCTCCTGAGGCTCCGGTCGCCGCAGGCCCTCCGCCCACCCCGCGATCTGGCTCCCCGCCACCCACTCGTACGCGGCCCGGTCCAGCCCCCGCTCCCCCACGTCCGCGAGCAGCCCGGCCACGTCACGGTCCGGGGACACGACGACGGACACGGGCAGCGAGTTGCTCAGCGCGCCCGGCATCCGGTCCACGCTGTCGAGGGGTACGCCACGGCCGGACACGGACACGCTGAACCTCACGGGCCCGGCGGACGCCTCGCCGGACTCCCCGCCGGACGCCCGGTGGAGCAGCATCGCCCAGGCCGCCTGCAGCGCACCGAACTCCGTGCAACCCCGGCGGCCCGCCCACGCGCGCAGCCGCTCGGCCTCCCCCGGCGTCAGCCGGCACCGGGCACGCCACCGCCCGTGCGCCCCCTCCCCCACGGCCCGTACCGGCAAGTCGACCGCGCCACCGCCCAGCGGGACAGCTCGGGCCCAGAACTCCCTTGCGGGCGTGAGGTCTTGGGCCTCCAGCCAGTCGCTGTAGTCGCCGATGTCGGGCCGCCGCTCCCCGCCGGGCAGCCGTCCCCCGGCGAGGTAGGCGCGGACGAACTCCCGCAGCAGCAGCCGGGCGCTCAGGTCGTCGAGCAGGGCGTGGTGGTAGGTGAGCAGCATCCGGTGTGCCGACCGCTGCCCGCCCTGCTCTCCACGTACGCCCTCCAGCAGGGTGACGCGCACCGGCCCGGGTCGGCGCGGGTCGAGGCCACGACGCCGGTCGCGGGACAGCAGACCGAACCAGTCGACGTCCCGTAGCCGCAGCAACCGCGGCGTGACCCACGCGTGCACGGCGACCCGCAGCTCCTCCGCTCCCCAGCCCCCGTCGAACGCCGCCCGCAGCACACTCTCCCTCTCGTGCACCGACCGCCAGGCCGCCGCGGACCGTGCCACGTCGAGCGGCCCGTCCCAGTCCCAGCTCAACTGCCCGATCCCGACCCCCGCCCCGGGCCACGCCTCGGCATCGGCCAACAGCTCCCGCTGCAACGGAGTCGCCCGCAGCAACTGAGTCACGGGCCCGTACGTCTTCTCGTACGTCTTCCCGTCCCTCTTCTCGTACGGACCTTCGTCTTCGTAGGTGTCCTCGTACGCCTCCTCCGGAACCTCCGCCGGAGTTGCCGTGAGCAGGTCGGCGATCAGGCCGACGGGCGAGTGCTCCACGGGTGCGTCGCCGCCTGGCCCGGCCGGGGCTTCCAAGGTGAGCGTGTGACGGCCGGGCCCTTCACGCCGCAGCCGGTACCGCCAAGCCGCACTCCCCTCCCCGTACGGCAGTGCCTGCCGCAGGGCCCGTTCGACGGCGGCCTCGACCGCACGGCCGTCGACGGAGCCGCCCGCGGAGCCGAGCAACTCCAGCACCAGCGGGGCCCCGGGCCGGGTCGGCGTGACGGTGACGGTCAACGGCATGGACGAGAGGCGGTCGGCGTTCATCCGGACTCCTCCTCCTCGGCTCACCCCGTCTTCGTCGTCCTGTCGTCGCGGATCCCCTACCGAGGCTGCAGCACGGACGAGTGGGTCCCGGTGACGCGTGCCCCGCTCGACGACGCGTCACCGGGACGTTCCTGCGGGGAGGCAGGGCGGATGAGGAACGGCATGATGCCCGCACACACCATGGCGTCCTCCTCGTCCCGGCACTCGTCCGTGGCTGCGTTCCCTCACCGCAGGACAGTAGGACGGGAAGGCGCTGTGGTCCCGCGCACTCGACCGTTCCTGAGCCGAGACACGATCGACTCTCGAAGCCCCGCCCGGACGCTGCGTTTTACCGCGGTAAAACGACGACCCGCTCTCCCGGCACGCCGACAGCCCATCCCGCCGCCGCGTCTGACGCCCGTCTCGTTTTACCGCGGTAAATCGCTCGGCCCCACGGCGGGCCGCCCGACGGACCTGACGCACCGCCGCCCGCAGATCCTCCATCGGACGGCTCTCCGCTTTACCGCGGTAAAACACAGCGGCCGACTCCCCGGGCCACGGGCGGCGGCAGGGCTCCGGGAGCGGGACGCGTTTTACCGCGGTAAAGCGGAACCCCCAACTCCAACCTCCACCCCCGGGCCCGCAACATCCACGAGCTCTCGGGGCCCCCGAACCCCACACCCCGTCAGCCCCCAACCCCCCACCCCGTTTTACCGCGGTAAATCGCTCGCCCTCCCCCAACTCCCCCGCCCCCTCCTCACGGATCGGGGCAAAACACCTGGTGTCCGACCAGAGAAGGCTGCCGCGTCTGCGATGATGCTTCCGCCCGAAGTACCGGAACCCACGGGAAGCAAACGGAGCATCACATGCCAGCTTCTGTCTACGTCGTGTCCATCGACCCCCAGGCCTCCACGGTCTGGTGGGCGAACCGGATCAACGATCTGCCCTTCGACTTCTCCCAGGAGCACGAGACTCCGGAGAACCTCGCCGTCCTCAAGGACACCGGCGCCCAGGTCCACGTCGTCGCCAACCAGAAGGGCGGCGTCGGCAAGACGACCACGACCCTCAACCTCGGCGCGATCGTCTCGGACACCCTGAAGGGTCAGGACAAGGGACTGCAGCACGTCTTCATCGACACCCCGGGCAGCCTCCAGGACGAGAACCTTCTCCTCGAGGCGCTCAAGTACGCGCATGACGTGATCGTCCCCATGCCGCCGGAAGGCCTCGCCTTCGACCCGACCGCCCGCACCATCCAGAAGGTCATCGAGCCGACCGGCCTCCCCTTCAAGGTCACCGTCAACAACTGGGACCCGCGGGACGGCATCGCCGACCTCGAGGACACCAAGGCGTACATCGACGCACAGGGCTGGCCGCGCGCCGAAGCCGTGATCCGCCGCTACAAGGTCCACACCCGGGCCTCGGTGGAGGGCAAGGTCGTCACGCAGTACCCGAAGAACCGTGTCGCGATGGAAGCCCGCGAGGACTTCTTCCGCCTGGCTCTCGAACTCGGTTACGGAGGTCGCTCCTGATGGGACGAAGGACCAGTCTCGCTTCGCTCGCGGGGGCGAAGGTCGATGACGTTCCCGGCCGCAGTGATCTGCTGCTGCTCTCCCTGCCCCTGGAGAAGCTGATCCCGACCCGCTTCAACCCGCGCCGCAACTTCGGTACGGAGGAGCAGCTGCGCGAGTTCGGCCTGAAGCTGCAGCAGAAGCAGCTCCAGCCGGCCGTGGTCGTCTCCCGTGCCGGCTATCTGAAGCTGTGGCCGGAGGAGGCCGAGCGGATCGGCGACATCCCGTACGTCATCGCCAACGGCGAGCGGCGCTTCCGGGCCTCGCAGCTCGTGGGCCGGCCGACCCTGGACGTGGTGCACCACGAGGAGGTCGCCAACTCCCGGGCGGAGTTCCTGGACGCGGTGCTCGCGGAGAACAACGACCGTGAGGACCTGGACCCGATCGAGCGGGCCCTCGGTATCGAGACGATGGTCGTCGAGCTCGGCGGCGCCGACAAGGTCGCCAAGCACTACGGCAAGTCCGGCCCGTGGGTCAGCAACCAGCGCAAGCTGCTGCGGCTGACTCCGGAGCTCCAGCAGTTGGTGAGCTCGGGGGAGCTGTCCATCCGCATCGGCCGCGAGATCGCCGGCCTCCCGCAGGAGGAGCAGGCGGACGCCTGGCAGGCCGAACTCGACCGCCGCGCCGCGGTCCTCGCCGCGCCGCGCACCCGTCGTACGAAGGACGAGCCCACGGAGTCGCCGGAGTCGCCGGAGCCGACGGCGGCGACGGCGGCGACGGCGGCGACGGCGACAGCGAGCCCGGCGACCCCGGCGACCCCGGTGGGGGAGCAGCCCCCTGCGGCCCCGGAGCCCGCACCGACCCCCGAGGTCGTACGAGAGCCGGCACCCGAGCCCGTACAGACGCCCGCCCCCGCCTCCGTGCAAGACCCGGCTCCGGCTTCCGCTCCCGCTGCGCCTGCCGCTCCTGTCGCGGAGGCGGGGGAGGAGGCTGCGGCTCCGGCGGCCGCCGTCCCTGCGGAGGGGCACGACGCTCCTGCTCGGCGGGCAGCAGCGACTCAACGGCCTGAGCCGCTGCCGGACATCGCGACGGTGGGTGCCATCCCGTGGCGGAACCCGGAGACGGTGTTCCGGACCATCAAGCACTGGATGACCCCCGAGGACTTCCAGTCGCTGCACAAGCTGATGCGGGAAGACCTCCAGGACTCCTGAGTCCGGCATGCTTCTTGAGTCGCTGGTGTGGGCCGACCTCCACCCGGAGGTCGGCCCACACCCATGTCCGCCCCCATGTTCGCCCCCATGTTCGCCCCCATGCCCGCATGTCCTCCGAGAGCGCATCCTCCGTACCCCACAAGCCCGTTGAACAGCCCTGAAGGCCCGCCAGAGGCCTCTGAACGCCCTGAGTCGCCGCTCAGGGCCCTGACAGCGGTCGCTGGAGGGAAACGGCCACAGCAGTCCCGCGAGGCTCTCAGATCGCCGTACAGCGCTTCTGTCCCGTGCGGCAGCAGCCAGTGGGGGCGCCCGGGGGAGTGGCGGCAGCTACTGAAGCGACCGAAGCGACCCAGTTCCGGAGTTGGCCCCCGACGCTCGACAACGCCGAAAGGTTGCCCACGAGTTGGTCGCTTCGGTCGCTCGGGTCGCTTCAGTCGCTTCGGTAGCTGTTCTCGGCCGTTCTTCAGTCGCTCTTCGGTCGCTGCCCGAGGGGTCCCGCAGCGACCGAAGAGGGCCAGCGACTGAAGACCAGCTACCGAGCGACTCTTGAGTCGCTCTCAGTCGCTGGGACAAAACCGCAGGTCAGAGGCGTTGAGCCCAACGGAACAGCGACCGAAGCGACTCAAGGTTCCTATATATGAAGAGCAAAGCGCGTGTGCGCGCCTGCGCGTAGAGCTCATATATACAGTCGCTGAGTCGCTTCAGTCGCTGTTTTTCTGGTTGCATGTCTCTGACCTGCAGTTTTGTGAGCGACTGAAGACAGCGACCGAAAGGCCTTCAGTCGCTGCGCCCAACGTTCAGTCGCTGTTGGGTAGCTGAGGGCCCGCAAGGTAGACATCAGGAACCAGCACGCAGATCGACACGCTGTTCGGGCTTTGTCCCCAGCAGCCCCACCAGCCGCCCGAACTTCGCTAATCTATGTCCGTCGTTGAGTCGCTTCGGTCGCTGATAGGGGAACTAAATGCCTGCTGAGCTGCGGTTTTCACGCAGCGACTCACGGCAGTCCAGCTCTGCGCGTTCGGTCGCTGCACCGCTCGCCACCGCCCGCTGGTGCGCGAGCCGTGGCTGGCCCGTGTTCCCGCTGGCCGCCGGACGCAAAGTTCCTGCCGCCAACTGCGAGTCCTGCCGCAAGCCCGGGCACACCCACCGCGACTGCGGGTGCCGTGCCGAAGGCCGCTGGTGTCACGGTTTCCACTCAGCGACGCTCGACACCTCCAGGATCGAACGCTGGTGGGGGAGCGCCCCGTCGATGGGCGTCGGAGTGTCCTGCGGCCCCGCCGGCCTCGTCGTCATCGACGTCGACGCGCATCAACAACCCGTGCCCAGCCGGGACCGACTCCTGCCGGGCATTCACATCCCCGACGAGGTCGACCTCATGGGCCTCGCCAACGGCTACCACACGCTCGCCGTCCTGGCCGCCCTCCGCGGCGTCGTCAGCCCCTCCGAGGACGACACCACCCTCCGCGTCCGCACCCCCTCCGGCGGCATGCACGTCTGGTACCGGGCCGTCGACGGCCGCGCCTGGCAGTGCTCCACCGGCGCCAGCACCCGCCGCGCCCTCGCCTGGCAGGTCGACATCCGCGCCCACGGCGGGTACATCGTCACCCCCGGCACCACCACCGCCGACGGCACCTACACACCCGTAGGGCCCGTACGAGAACCCGCCCCGCTGCCCGGCTGGCTCGCGCAGGAGCTGGAGCGAACCGGGCACCTCCCAGCGGCCGTTCCCGCACCCAGGCCCGTGCCGCCGCGCGCCCGGCAGGCCGTGATGGCCGCCGGCGGACGCACCGGCAAGGCCACCAGGACCCTCCTGACCGTCCTCACCGAAGTCGCCGACTGCGCCCGCGTACCCGAAGGCGCAGCGTTCTCCGAAAAGCTCAACCGGGCCGCGTACACACTCGGCGGGCTCGTCGCCGCAGGCCACCTCGACCAGGACGAGGCCGAACACGTCCTGCTGCAGGCCGCCGAGCAGGCCCGGCCCGGCCAGACCCGCCGGGCCGAACAGATCATCCGCAGTGGCATGAGCGCCGGGCTGCGTCGTCCCCTGGAACCCGGGAGCAGCTCGTGACGCCGTCCCCGCACCCGGATCAGAACAACGCCCTCTTCGACTTCGATGCGGAGGCCGTCGCGGCCCAGATCCTCGCCCGCTCCACCGCGGGCCCCGTACCGCCCCAGGCCGGGGAAGCCCCCCCGCCCGAGGCACCACCCGACCCCGTCGCCACCCCCGGCGGGCTCGTACCCGACACCCTCACCGACCGCGGCAACGCCAAACTGTTCGTGAAGCTGTACGCGGCCGACTACCGGCACGTACCCGGCCTCGGCTGGTACCGCTGGGACAGCACCCGCTGGCAGATCGACGACGACGACACCGTCATGTGGGCCGCCGGCGACCTCGCCGAATCCATCGCCAGCAGCGACCCCCGCGGCCTCCACACCACGTCCGACCTGCAGAAGCACCGCAGGCGCGCCCTCAGCACCTCCGGCATGAACGCCATGCTCCTGCAGGCCAAGTCCGCGCCCGGCATGGTCCTCAACGCCTCCCGCCTGGACGCCGACCCGTACGTCCTGTGCACCCCCGCCGGCATCGTCGACCTGCGCACCGGACTGATCCGCACCCCCGACCCCAACAAGGACTTCCACTCCCGCTCCACGACCATCGGCCCCCGCCAGATGGCCACCCCGCGCTGGAACCGCTTCCTCCAGGACACCTTCGGCGGCGACGACGAAGGCACCGAGATGATCGGCTTCCTCCACCTGCTCCTCGGCTACTCCGTCACCGGGGACGTCGGCGGCCAGGTCATGCCGTTCCTCTTCGGCGTCGGCAAGAACGGCAAGTCCGTGCTCCTCGACGTCCTGATGAAACTCCTCGGCGACTACGCAGACGCCGCCCCGCCCGGCTTCCTCATGGCCCGCCCCTACGAAGGCCACCCCACCGACCTCGCCGAACTCCACGGCCGCCGCGTCATCGTGTGCAGCGAGGTCAAGCCGGGGGACCGGTTCGACGAAGCCCGGGTCAAGCTGCTCACCGGCGGCGACCGCATCAAGGCCCGCCGCATGCGGCAGGACTTCTTCAGCTTCGAACCCACCCACAAACTCTGGCTGTTGGGCAACCACCGCCCCGAAGTCGGCACCGGCGGCTTCGCGTTCTGGCGGCGCATGCGCCTCATCCCGTTCGAGCGGACCGTCCCCGACGACCGCAAGATCGACAACCTCGCCGACATCCTCGTCACCGAAGAAGGACCCGGCATCCTCAACTGGCTGATCGAGGGCGCCCGCCGCTACCTCGGCGGCGACAAGGACCTCACCGGCCCGGAACGCGTCCGCATCGCCACCACCGCGTACGCGGAGACAGAGGACCATACCGGCCGTTTTCTCAGCGAGGCGTGCACACTCGACCCGGATCAGCGTGCGGAACAGGCACGGCTGTATGCCGCATACAAGAGCTGGTGCCAGAATGAGGGGGCGCCGGCCATGACGTCCCGCTCCTTCGCAGCTCGCGTACGCGAAACGATCGGGCTCGAGTCTCCCAAGCAGATGATCCTGTCCAATCAGCGCAAGTACTACCCGGGCATCGGACTCCTGGCCGACGGGGAGGATGGCTGATGACGGGAACAAGCCAACCGCTGCACACGGCGGACCGTCCGAGGGCCATGGCCGGGCGGCCCGGTGGGTATCCGGCCCGTGGCATCCCGCACGAGGCTCAGGACCTGGCACGAGAAGGTAGGACAGCATGAGCGCCCTCATCACCGAGGACGAGATCCGTGAGGAGACGGAGATCGTCTGGCTCGAAGACGCCACGGCGCTGGACTACGTACGACAAAGCCTCGACCGCCTGCCCACCCGCAAGGGCAAACCGGCCTACCACCGCGACGGCCGCATGGTCGGGTACGCACTCCTCGGCCCCGGCGCCAAGGCCTCCCGCTCGTCCGGCACGTTCCGCCGCCGCGTCTTCTGGCTGCTGCCGCACGACCGCGACACCGAACCCAACGGCCTGTACGCGACCGGCGCCCCCGCCGAGGCGGTCGACCCCCGCACCCTCGCCCCCGGCGTCAAGGGCTACAAAACGGAACGCTCCGAAGGCGGACCGCCCTCCTCCGCAATGCAGGAGCTGGGCATAACGCTGCCGCTGTAGCACCCCGCACCCTGTAGCACCCCGCACCCCACCGGTTCACCAGCTGCGCCCGCCGTACCTCTCCTCACACGGCGGGCGCTTGCATGCGATATGCCCCAATTGCCGTACGGGGGTTGCGATTTACCGCGGTAAACCAAGCACCCGACGCCAGACAAACCGGGGGAGTGGACGAGACCGGCAACCCCCTCGCCCCACTATGCGGAATACGCATCCCCGAACGGTACGATGCGAAGGCCATGGACAGCTCGCACACCCCCGCACGACTCCGCGCCAGCGTCACCGCCCTCATGCAGGCCACCGGCCAGACCCAGACCGACGTCGCCCACGCCCTCGGCGTCGACCAGACCCAGGTGTCCCGCCGCCAGACCGGCCGCGCCGCCTGGACCCTCGACGACTGCGACCGCCTCGCCGCCCACTTCGGCATCGGCGTACTCGACCTCCTCGCCGGCCCCGAACACGCCTGCGCCCGCCTCCCACGCACCACCCGCCACACCCGCGGACACGGAGTCCCCGCATGAACGACTACCGCGAGGGATACGACGCCGTCGACGCCCTGCTCGCCTCCGCCGTCGAACCCGAACCCCTCCCGCCCGCCGAACAACGCCGCGCACTCCGCGAAAGCCTCGGCCTCTCCCGCGCCCAGGTCGCCGCCGCCCTCGGCGTCGGCCCGTCCACCGTCGGCGGCTGGGAGAACGGCCGCGACCCGTCGGGGGAAGTGCGCGGCAAGTACGCGTACTTCCTGGACGCCGCCCGCACGAAACTCGACGAAGCCGCCGCCGCACAGACCCGGCCCTGCGTGCTCTGCGGGGGACCGGCCACGGACGAGGTCGAGGGCTTCCCCCAACACCTCGACCCGCAGGAATGCGCGCGGGCGACGACCCCCGCGCCCGTACGAGCGGAACCCCAGCCGGCGCCCCAACCGGAGCCCGAGTCGGCGCCCCAACGGGAACCTCAGCCGAAGCCGAAGCCGCAGAGCCCGGCCCGCCCCGCGACCAACACCGCACCCCCACGCAAACCCACCCCCGTACGCAAACCCACCACCGGCCAGCCCACCCCCGAGGCCGAGCTGATCACGCAAGCCGTGGAAAACGCCCTCGCCCAGCACGAAGGCGACGTCGAGGCGGCGACCGCGCAGCTCGTACGGCGCGCCATCCCCGACGCGATGGCGCTCCTCGACGCATGCCGCACCGGCGGCCGCTACGACGTCATCGCCCACCCCTGGGTACCGGACATCCTCCGCAAGCAGAGCGCCCGCGGCAGCGACAGCATCTGGGAAGCACGCCCCAAGTGGACCCGCCCCGAACTCCCACCCGGCGCCCACGAAGTCACAGCACTCGACATCAACGGTGCCTACCTGTCCGCCCTCAAAACCCACCTGCCCATCGGACAACTCGAGCACTCCAGCGGCTTCGGCCACGACCGCCGCCGCGCCGGCGTCCACCTCATCACCCCACCGGACTGGCACCACGACCCGTACCTGCCCAACCCCATCGGCAACCGAGACGAACCCGGCCCCCTCTGGGTCACCGAACCGACCCTGCGGCTGCTGCTCCGCCTGTCCGGACCCAAGTACGGCCTGTGCGAACCCCCCGAGATCCACGAGTCGTTCACGTCCGGCGCCACCGAGAACCTCCTGGAAAAGTTCCGCACCGCCCTCCGCGACGCCCGCGAACACGCCATCACCACAGGCGACGAGACAACCGTCGAGTACGTGAAAGCCATGTACTCCAAGTTCGTGTCCACCATGGGCGAGTCCAACTACAACCGGGAGCTGTACCGCCCCGACTGGATGCACCTCATCCGCTCCCAAGCCTTCGCCAACCTCTGGATGAAAGCCCACCGCGCCCACGAACAAGGCCTCTCCGTCGTACGCGTCATGGGCACCGACGAACTCCACGTCACCGGCGACTGGCGCCGCGTCTTCCCCGAAGGCCGCGGCGTCCTCGAAGTGAAGGTCAAGGACGTCTACACCGTCGGCCCCCAGGACGACACCGAACTGAACGAGGAGCAGCCGGATGCCTGAGTACACACGGGAGTTCGGCAAGTACGGCGCACGCGGCATCCGCGGCAGCGAAGCCGTCTTCCGCCGCCTCGACGACCTCGCCGGATTCATCGTCTCCCCGGTCGAATCCCGCCGCGGCCTCCACGCCCGCCTCAACTACCTCACCCGCACCGACCACGCCCGCGCAGCCGCCCGCGCCGCCGGCCTCACCGTCACCGACCGCACCCTCAAGGCCTGGCTCGACGGCAAACAAAAACCCAACCCCCGCAACCTCCAACGCATCGAGGACGCCTACCGCACCGTCCGCCGCCACAACGTCGCCCGCCACCTCCTCCGCCGCCTCAACTCCCGCGGCGGCACCCGCGTCGAACTCCACCCCCTCAACCAGTCCCAAGTCCCACGCCCCCGCCAACGCGTCCTCGAATACCGCAGCCTCAACATCCGCCGCTGGGACCGCATCATCGAAGCCTGGACAGCCGGCGACACCGACGCCCTCGACGACGCCTGGATCGACCAGATCGTCGACCTCGGCTCCCAATGGGGCCAGTACGAGTACGTCACGAACGTCGGCTTCGCAGCCTGATGCAGCGGGGGAGCACCACGGTCGAGCGCTTAGACGGCCAGGCCGCGGCCCACGCCGAGGACGCATTCCGGCTCATCTACGCGGAGGCCTTCACCGAACCGCCTTACGAGGAACCCCCCGAGGACATCGAAGCCGCCTTCCGCGACTTCCCCGCCCACACCCGCAGACCAGGCTTCCGCGCAACCCTCGCCCGCACCCCACACGGCGACCCCGTAGGCATGGCGTACGGCTGGACCCTCCCACCCGACACCCCCTGGTAGGACGAACTCACCGAACCAGCCCCCGACAACCTCCGCCACGAAGACGGCCACCGCACCTTCGGCCTCATCGAACTCGCCGTACGCCACCCCTGGCGCGGCCAAGGCATCGCCCGCCGCCTCCACACCACCCTCCTCGACGGCCTCCCCACCGAACGGGTCCTGCTCAACGTCCACCCACACAGCAGGGCGGCGACGTCCGCGTACCGCGCGTGGGGCTACCGAAAGATCGGCGAGGCCCGCCCATGGGGGAGCGGAGCCGATCTGCATGACGTGATGCTGCTCGACCTCCAGCACTGACCCTGCAACGACCGCCAGACCTGGAACGTCAACGCCCTTGTTGGATACGGGAGTTGACGTCCATCGCACTCCGCACGAACGCCCGCACCCGCTCAGTCTCGTTCGACGGCAACCACACCGGCCCCGCGGCGAACCAGACGACACACCTCCCTCGACCCACCGCAGGTCAGCAACCACGACGCACTCGCACACAAGGACACCGGGAGCCGACACAGCCAACGCGTGATCACAAGTGAGCAGAAACCCACCGCCAGAACCCCACACACAGAGCGAAAACTTCCGACTCCCTTTGCACATAAGGGAGTTGAGCAACGTCTTGTGTTCGGAGGCGCGCACAAGGTGCCCTCCCGAGACTCTCTGGGGGTGCGATAACTGGGTCTCGCCTCACACAGCGAAAGGACCACGCGCGTGACGATGGAGCTTGCAGGAGAAGCGCTCATGGCAGCGCTAGCGGTCAGAGTCTTCGGCCGCGACGCAATCCGCCTCCTGCGCCGCGCCGCAGCAGCAGGTGTACGCCTCGGAGTCGACGAAATGGGACGACGGGCCGACCGAAACGAGGCCCACAAATGACCCACGACCTCCCGCACACACCCACGCCACACCGCATGACCCACCTGCCGCTGGACTTCTCGGCCTTCCACCAACTCCACCGCGAGGCCTACATCCGCTGGGCACGCGCCTTCCTCGGCAACCACGCAGACGCCGAAGACGCCGTCGACGCCGCCTTCGAACAACTCCTCAAAGCCTGGAACGCCGTACTGAAAACCGAAAACCCCGCCGGCTACGCCTGGACCGTCATGCGCAACAGCACCATCGACACACACCGCCGCGGCAGACGAGCACTCCCACTCGACCTAGCCGCCTTCGAAACCCAAGCCCTCGCCGGCGCCCCCGACCCCATCAAACAGTACGAAGAATCCAGCACCCTCGTCGCAGCCATACGCCAGCTCCCACCACGCCAAATGGACGTCATGGTCCTCCGCTACCTCCTCGACTACACCGACCGCCAAGTAGCCGACGAACTAGGCATCACCCCCGCCAGCGTCCGCTCCAGCGCCCGCCACGCCAAACGCCGACTCCACGACCTCCTCACCACCCCCGACACCACGGAGGAACACCCCGATGTCACCCATTGACGAACTCCTCGAACGAGCACGCCTAATACGCCGCCCCTACGACCAAGCAGACACCGCCGCGGCCGAAGCACGCCTCGCCGCCCGCACCCGCGCCCCAACCGACCCCAGACCCACCACCCACCACACCAACCCAGCCCTCAAAACCAGCAACACCGCAGCCCAGGACCTCACCAACCTGTGCGAATCCGTCGTAGCCCAACCCGAAGCACTCGTCAGCCTCCGCATCTTCCTGGCACAAGCCATGCCCGAACCCGTAGGAGCCCGAGTCCTCGGATGCCTCCTCCAACTCGCCGCCCAAGAAGAATCCGCCCGCTTCTGGTGGCAATACGCCGCCGGCGCAGGAGACTCCGCAGCCACCTACTGCCTCTTCCTCCACCACCGAGCCCTCGGCGAAGAAGCCGAAGCAAATTGGTGGCACAGCCAGAACGAGATCGTCGCCGCCCAGAACATAGACCCGGACATCGTCGACATCACCACAGCCCTAAGAGTCCTCCGCGCACTGAAAAGCGCCCCACGCACCTACCCGGAAGCCGTCCACGCTGTCCTCGGATATATCCCTCTGGCCGTCTCCTACGTAGACGACGACCTCGACCTCCCACTTCCCGAAGCGGACTTCACCGAACGCGTACTCGCCCTTAGTGGCCAGGCCGCAGGAGCAGCAGAGGAAGGCAGTCGTACCGATGCTCCTCTGCCTGAGCGTGAGCGTGGAGCTACGGTCATTGGTGCTGGGGGAGTTGCGGGTCCGCCTGATTTGCCATCAGCTTCCTTCTAGGGCTGGGGCTTGACGCCTTGTCAGAGTTGGGGAAGCTGAAAAGACTAGGCCGAGGCTGTGCTAGCTAGCCGCCTTTAAGGAATTCGCGGAGCTAATTCCTTAGCGTGAATTGCGGAGCAATTCACGCCCCGGGCAACGGAGTTGACCGGGAAGAATTCCAGCGGAGCTGGAATTCCCGCGCGGAGCGCGGCAATTCACCCGCCGCGTAGCGGCGGCGCGTCGTGTCTGCGGAGCAGACCGCGCGC
>NZ_JBJURH010000025.1:0-132356 GCF_046098215.1 Streptomyces sp. Da 82-17 | reverse complement strand
CGAGAGCCGCCGTCGCCCCCTGCGGTGAACCTCACCGCAGGGGGCGTCTGCGTGCCCGCCGCATCCTCGGCGGGTCCGCCACCGGTACCGCCTCCGCGCCGTCCCGGACCGCCCGCTCGGCCGCCTCGGCGTCGGCCCCGGCGAACACCAGCACGTCCTCCACCGCGAGCCGCACGCCCTCCCACACGCCGACCGTGCGCGCCGGGCCGGCGTCCGGGGCGTTCCGCACGATGTTCAACGCCCACCCGATGGCGAACCGGCGGACGGCCCGGCTGCCCGGAGCCGACGCCAACGCGTCGAGTACGGCCGACAGTTCCCGTACGGTGGGGGCGAACCGCTGCCGGTGGGCGGGGTCGAGGGCGAGGGCGCCGCGGATGAGGGTCAGGCAGCTGTTGCCGAGCAGGTCGAGCCGCGCGGCCGAGGCGAGTTCACGGCCGATCGGTTCCGTTCCGCGGCGCCAGTGGAGCGTACGGCGGGCGAGGGTGACGGTGTCGGTGCGGGCCCGGCCGAGGTCGTTGAGGTGGGCGTAGACCGTGCGCACCTCGTCCCAGGTGCCGGACGCCCCGGCGGGCCCCTGAGCCGCCTCGTCCGCCTCGTCGGACTCCAGGACCCGCGCCGTGAGTTCGAGCGCCCGCCCGAGCCCGGTCAGCGTTCCGGCCTCCGCCCGGCGCAGCAGGGCCAACGGGTGGGCGGGGAACAGGAGTTGGCTGAAGACCAGGGCCACGCCGCCGCCGAGGAGCGCGTCAAGGACCCGGTCGACGCCCGCCTGCTGCCCGGCGGCGACGGAGATGACCGCGCCGACGGCCGCCTGCGCCATGGTGATGCGCTCCCCGTCGACCGCCAACGCGACGAGCAGCGCGCACAGGACGGCGACCCCGACCGCCGTCGTACCCGCACCGAGCAGCGTGAACGCCGCCTGCCCGACGACGACGCCGATGACGACGCCGAACACCACCCGCACCGCGTTCGTCCCGCGCCCGCCGAGCGCCGTGTTGAGGGCCACGAGGGTCGCGATCGGCGCGAACAGCGGGAGGTGGTGGTCGAAGACGATCCGGGCGATCCACCACGACAGGGTCGCGGCCACGGCCTGCTGCAGCACCGGCCACACGTTCTCCCTGAGACGCCCCCACACCCGGCTCACCCGAGGAGCCCCTCAGGCCTCGCCGAACAACCGCCGCCCCGGCTGGTGCCAGGCCCGCAGCCCCGGCAGCCGCTCCGCCGCCTCCGGACCCCAACTCCCTTGCTCGTACGGCAGGGGAGGGGCGGTGGGGGAGAGCAGCGGTTCGCAGATGCGCCAGCACTCCAGGATCACCGGGAAGAACGCGAACGTCTCCGGATCGCCCACCACGGCGCCGTACAGGATGTTCTCGTACGGCAGTTCCTGGCGGCCGAGGACGGACGCGAAGTCGACGCCGACGGGCACCGTGACCGGGCGTTCCACGCCTTCCTCGGGTTTGCGCAGCATCAGGTCGGCGCGGATGCCGGTGTCGCCGTCGACGCGGAAGCGGATCAGGTTGGGCGCGGTCCCCGACGCGTCGCCGCCGAAGAGTTCGAGGGGCGGGCGGCGCAGTTCGACGACCACCTCGGTCGCGGTGACGGCGAGGGACTTGCCGCTGCGCAGGTGGAACGGCACCCCGGACCAGCGCCAGTTGTCGATGAACAGGGTGGTCGCGAAGTACGTCTCGGTCGTGGAGTCCGGTTTGACGCCCTCCACGTCCAGGTAGCCGCGGTACTGGCCGCGGACCGTGGCGGCCGGGTCCATCGAGCGGGTCGCGTGCAGGACCCGCCACTTCTCCAGGGCGAGGGCACTGGCCTGCGAGACGTTCGGCGGGTCCATCGCCAGGTAGGTGAGGATCTGCAGCATGTGGTTCTGGACGACGTCGCGCAGACAGCCCACGGAGTCGTAGAACGAGCCGCGGTCGGCGACGTCGAAGTCCTCGGCGAGCGTGATCTGCACGTTGTCGACGTAGGCGCGGTGCCAGATCGGCGCGAGCAGCGTGTTCGCGAAGCGGGCCACCATCAGGCTCTCCACCGCGTCGTTGCCGAGGAAGTGGTCGACGCGCAGCAGATGCCGGTCGTCGAAGCAGGCGCCGAGCTCGGCCTGCAACTGCCGTGCGGACGCGGTGTCGTGGCCGAACGGCTTCTCCACGACGAGCCGCGAGCGGCGGTTGAGGCCCGCGTCGGCCAGCGCCTGCGCGACGGTCGTGAACAGGCCGGGCGGCACGGCCAGATAGTGGGTGACGAACCCGTACGGCTCGACGGCCGCCCGCAGCCGCGCGAACGTGTCCGGGTCGGTGAAGTCGCCGGGCACGATGGACAGGCGCGCGGCGAGCCGGGCGAAGACCTTCTCGTCGAAGTCGGGCACCGCCGACACGACCGCCGCCCGGGCGTGCGCGCGGAGCCGCTCGTCGTCCCAGGGTCCGGCGGCCACCCCGACGACGGGCACGGTGAGCCGGCCGTTCTCGGTGAGCCGGTACAGGGCCGGGAGCAGCATCTTCTTGGCCAGGTCGCCGGTGATGCCGAAGAGGACCAGGGCGTCCGAGTCCTCCAGGTCGGCGGAGTCGACGAGGGTGTCGCTCATGCGGACGGTCCTTTCCGGGAGGGCACGGCCGCGCCGGGCTCGCCGCCCGTCGTACGGCCGAATCGGGACTGCAGGGCGGCGTCGATCTGTTCGGCGTCCCGGCCCCGCGTCTCGGGCAGATAGCGGTGGACGAAGAAGAACGCGAACACACAGATCGCCGCGAAGATCCAGAACGTCTCGCCCTGGCCGAGCGCGCTCGCGAGCGGCAGGAACGCGAGGCTGACGACGAAGTTCGAGACCCAGTTGACGGCCGTCGACAGACTGGAGCCCTCCGCCCGCACGGACGGCGGGAAGATCTCGCCGATCAGCGTCCAGAACACCGGGCCGAGGCCGCCCGCGAACGCCGCGATGTAGACCACCATGAACAGCAGCGTCAGCGTCGAGTTCATGTCCACGACGAACGCGAGACCGAGCAGGAAGATCGACACGGCCATGATCCCGAGCGAGACGAGCACCATCGGCCGCCGCCCCGCCTTGTCGACGAGCCGGATCGCGACCACGGTCATCACCAGGTTGATGAGGCCGATGAACACCGAGTAGAGGATCGCGTTGGAGGCGTTGAGTCCGGTCTGCTCGATGATCGTCGGGGCGTAGTAGATGATCGTGTTGATGCCGCCGAACTGCTGCACGGCGGCGAGCGTCAGGCCGACGATCAGGGCCGGCCGCACATCGGGGGCGAACAGCCGCTTCCGGGCCTGTGCGCCCTCCGCCTCGCGCCGTGCCTGCTTCTTCCGCTCCTCGGCCACCCGCCGCTGCACCCGCGCGACGAGCGTGTCCGCGGTGGCCGCGTCGGTGAGGGCGGCGATCTCGCGGCGGGCGACGTCCGCCTGCCCGTGCGTGATCAGCCACTGCGGCGACTCCGGCAGGAACCACAGCGCGGCCGCGACGAGCAGCACCGCCGGGACCGCGCCCACGGCGAACATCAACCGCCAGGCCTCGCTGCTCGCGAACACCAGGTTGACCATGTACGCGACCAGGATGCCGACCGTGATCATCAGCTGGTTCATGGTCAGGAGCCGGCCGCGGATCTTCGTCGGGGAGATCTCCGACAGGTACACCGGCACCGTCGCCGAGGCCGCCCCGACCGACAGGCCGAGCACGATCCGCCCGGCCATCAGCGTCAGATAGCCGCCCGCCAGCGCCGCGATCGCCGTGCCGACGACGAACACCGCGCCGATCAGCCCGAGCGCCTTGCGCCGGCCGAACCGGTCGGCGAGCCCGCCGGCCGCGGTGGCGCCGACCACCGCGCCGACGAGCAGCACGCTGACGACGCTGCCCTGCTCGAAGGAGTTCAGCTGGAAGTCGTGCTTGATGTACAGCAGCGCCCCGGACACGACGCCCGTGTCGAAGCCGAAGAGGAACCCGCCGAGGGCGATGGCGGCGGCCCACTGCGTGATCCTGCGGACGGCCCTCGGCGGCGCCTCGATCAGCGGACCCTGCGTACCCGGTTCTCTGGAGAAACCCTGAACCATGCTGCGCCCTGTCTCGTCGACGGCGGATGAGCCGATCGTCGTCACCCGGCTGGGCGGACGGCGCGTTCAGGTGGGCATTCGGGTGACGGGTGCGGGCCCCCGGGTCAGGCCTCCCGGGCCTGCCGCAGCAGGTGGTCGCGTACGAGCGCGACGTGCGGGTTCGTCGACGCCCCGGGCCGTTGCACGAGGAAGCTGGTGTTGATCGGCGGGTCGTCCGGGTCGTGCAGCAGGACGAGGGCGCCCGAGGCGAGCTCGGCGGCGCACAGGTAGCGGGGCAGCACGCTGAACCCGGCGCCGCCGACGACGGCGCCCTTGACCGCGCGCAGGTCGGGCACGGTGACCGTCGGGTTCCGGGTCAGGCGCTTGCCGAACACGTGCCGCCAGTAGCGGCGGACGATCGGCACGTCCTCGGCGTACGCGACGAGCGGCACGCCGTGCAGCGCGGCCGGGCCCTCCGCGGCGAGGCGCGCACCGCCGCGCTCGGCCCACGCGGGCGCGGCGACCAGGACGAACTCCTCGTCGGTCAGCGGCACCGAGGCGAGGGCGCGGCCGCGCGGCCGGAGCGTGGCGAGGACCAGGTCGTGCCGGCCGGCGCGCAGCGCGTCGAGCAGGTCGTCGGTGAGGCCGAACGCGATGCGCAGGCGCACGCCCCGGTCGACGAGCGGGGCGAGCGTCGGCGCCACGCAGTGCGTCAGGTACTCGGCGGGCCCTGCCAGATGTACGGGCTCCGCGGTCTGCTCGCCGAGCAGCGCGCCGGCGCCGCCGACCGGGCCGAGCGCGTCGAGGGGTTCCATGACGCGGGCGGCCAGCTCGTCGGCGAACGGGGTCGGGGCGACGCCGCGCGAAAGCCGCTCGAACAGCTCCCGGCCCAACTGGCTCTCCAGGGACCGGATCTGCGTCGTCACCGTCGGCTGGGACAGGCCCAGCATGCGGGCGCCCGCGGTGAAAGCGCCCGCCCGGTACACGGCGAGGAACGTGCGCAGCAGATTCAGGTCGAGCAGGCCACTGCCCTGCGGCGACGGCGAGCCCGGCCGCAACCCCTGCCGCATTCCCGGCCGTCCATCGGAATCCCTATCTCTCACATGCCTGAGCCTATTGGATCCCGATGGGTCGACGGCCCTACCGTCGAGCCTGTCGCCGCGCCACGGTCGCCGCACCACGGACGACCTGGAAGCGTCGGCGGCGTACCGCTTCCCGATCCCGTACGGGATCCGCACCCACGGAGAGCCACCCCATGTCGAAGATCCTCTTCGTCCTCACCGGCGCCGACCACTGGACCCTCGCCGACGGCACCGAGCACCCCACCGGCTTCTGGGCCGAGGAGGCCGTCGCCCCGTACGAGGCGTTCAAGGCGGCCGGCCACGAGGTCGTCGTCGCCACGCCCGGCGGGGTCGTGCCCACCGTCGACAAGGGCAGCCTCGCCCCCGAGGCCAACGGCGGGCAGGAGAACGCCGACCGCATCGCCGACGCCCTCGCCGCCTTCACCGAACTGCAGTCGCCCCTCGCCCTCGAGGACGTGGACCTCGACGACTACGCCGCTGTGTTCTACCCCGGCGGCCACGGCCCGATGGAGGACCTGGCCGTCGACGCCACCTCGGGCCGCCTCCTCACCCGCGCCCTGGAGTCCGGCAAGCCGCTCGGCGTGGTCTGCCACGGCCCGGCCGCGCTCCTCGCCGCGACGAAGGGCGACGGGAGCAACGCCTTCGCCGGGTACGACATCGCCGCGTTCACCGACGCCGAGGAGGCGCAGGCCGGCTTCGCGGACAAGGCGAAGTGGCTGCTCCAGTCCCGTCTCGTCGACGCGGGCGTCAACGTGAAGGCGGGCGAGCCGTGGGCGGTGAACGTGGTCGTCGACCGCAACCTCGTCACCGGCCAGAACCCGGCGTCCTCCGCGCCGCTCGCCGCCGAGCTGCTGAAGAAGCTGGGCTGACGCCGGCCTACGACGCGGACTCCCGCCGTGGCGCGGGGGCGGCCGGAGCGGACGCGTTCCGCCGCCCCCGGTCGCAGGCGATCAGGCAGACGGAGCTGAGCAGGGCCATGCCGGCGAAGGCCGCGGCGACCGGCACCCAGGAGTCGCCGGAGGAGCTGAACAGCCAGGACGCCGCGGTCGGCGCCGCCGTGCCGACCAGGCCCGCCGTCTGGAACGCGAGCGAGAGCCCGGTGTAGCGGACGCGCGGCTCGAACCAGGTCGAGGCGAGGGTGCCGATCGCCGCGTACGCGATGGCGCTGGCGAGCATCGGCAGGCACATCGCCAGCCAGAGGCCGGGCACCGACCGGGTGTCCGCGAGCCAGAACATGGGCGCGGCCACGACCAGGTGCAGCAGCATGCCGACGAGGGTCACGCGGCTCATCCCGTACCGGTCGGCGGCGATCGCGGCCAGCGGGATCGCGACGATGACGACGACGGACGCGGCGGTTCCGGCGGCGGCGGCCTGGGAGTCGGTGAAGCCGAGGCTGCCGACCGCGTACGTCGACATGAAGGTGACCACCACGTAGTAGCCGCCGACCGTGACGAGGAACGCGCCGGACGCGAGCAGCCACTGCTTCCACGCCCCGCGGAGCACGGCCACGAACGGCGCCGCCTGCTTCTCCTCGGCCCGCTCGGCCGCTCTGGCCGCCTCGAACTCCGGTGACTCCTCCATGGAGCGGCGGATGAGGAACCCGGTCAGGACGAGGACGGCGGAGAGCAGGAACGGGATCCGCCAGGCCCAGTCGACGAGCGCGTCGTGACCGGCGAGCGCCACCAGGGCGAAGACGCCGGTGGACAGGAAGTAGCCGACGCCGTCGCCGACTTGGGGGAACGAGCCGAAGAACGCCTTCCGCCGCGGCGGCGCGTGCTCGACCGCGAACAGCACCGCGCCGCCCCACTCGCCGCCGACCGCGAGCGACTGCAGCATGCGGATCGCGACCAGCAGCACGGGCGCGGTCACGCCGATGGCGTCGTACGTGGGCAGCAGGCCGATGCAGACCGTGGCGCCGCCCATCAGGAGCATGGACCAGATCAGGGCGGGCTTGCGGCCGAAGCGGTCGCCGATGTGCCCGAAGACGATCGCGCCGAGCGGCCGTCCGAGTGCGCCGACGAACAGCGTGGCGAAGGACATGAGCGTGCCGAGCGCGCGGTTCACGTCGGGGAAGAACAGCTCGGGGAAGACGAGGGCCGCGGCGGTGGCGTAGATGCCGAAGTCGTACCACTCGACGCTCGTCCCGATGAGGGAGGCGGTGGCCACCTTCCAGGGCTTCGACCGGCGTCGGGGAACGGGCCGGGAGTCCCGGTCCGCGGGACCCGGCCCACCCGCCGGATCGGTCCGGTCCGTCGTGGTGGCCGGGGACGTGCCGCGCTCTGCGCTCATGTGCACACTCCTTCACGGCCCTCGCTCGGGCCGGGGAGAGGTATGGGTTTGGATGGGATCCAAAACTGGCGCCGGTGACGCTAAGCCGGGCACCGGGGGGTGTCAATAGGGTTCGCGCCAAGTCCAATAACATGATTCGGGAGCCGGGCGGCCCGCCCGGCCGCCGGGGCGCGGCGCGCACGGTGCAGCGGGAGGGAATCCGTGAGTACGAAGCAGGAGCCCGAGGAAGAGCGCGGCCAGGCCCCGCGCCAGGCGGCCTCGCGGACGGTGGTCGCCGAGGCGCTGCGGCAGCGCATCGCGCTGGGCGGCTTCGCCCCCGGCGACCGGCTGCCGACCGAGCGCGAGCTGGCGCACACCTTCGGCGTGGGCCGCAACACCGTCCGCCAGGCGCTGCGTGAACTCGCCGACGAGGGCCTGGTGTCGACGACCCTCGGCCGCTCCGGCGGCACCCGCGTCACCCCGCCCGGATCCGGCGGCGGCCGGGCGCGGGCGGCGATCAGCGCGGGCATCCGCGCCTCGCTGCGGGACTACATGGAGTACCGGCAGGCCATCGAGCCGTACGCGGCCCGCCTGGCGGCCGAGCGCGGCTCGGGCGCGGCGCGGCGCGAGCTGGTCGCGCTCCTGGACACCGAGGTGACGGACCTCGGCGCGTACCACCGCACCGACACCCGCTTCCACGTCGGCCTCGCCGAGGCCGGCGGTAACGAGGTCCTCGCCGAGGCGGTGGTCCGGGCGCGGGCGGAGATGTTCGTCGGCGGGAACGCGCTGTGGCTGGGCTCGGACTGGAGCGGGGTCTATCCGACGGACCGGGACTTCGGGCTCGCCTTCCGCGAGGAGCACGAGGCCATCGCGCTGGCCGTGCTCGCCGGGGACGGGGCCGAGGCGGAGGCCCGCATGCGGGCCCACCTGGAGGACTCGCACCGCCAATTCCTCGTCCTGCTCGAACAGTTCGCGGGCCGCGACTGACGCCTCGACCCCGCCGGCCTCCCCGCCGGCCTCCCCGTCCGCCTCCCCGCGGGGCACCTGTTGGTTGACGCCGGGCCGGGGCCCCGCTTAGCCTCCCGAATTGGATCCAGCTGAGACCCAAAACGGCTGGGACCCAACCACTGTGGCGGCGCGCAACGGGAGAGACGGCCTGTGCACTCTTACGACGAGGACCTCACGCAGCAGGTCATGGACCACCTCCTGCACCGACTCCGGCTCGACCCGCCGCCCCTCGGCAGGACCGGCGACCGCGAGGAGCTGCGGCTCGCCCTGAAGGACGGCATCGGTCCCGGACCGCGCGACCCGCGCGACGTCCTGCGCACCTTCGCCGAGTCCGTCGAGCCGACCGTCCTGTCCTGCGACCACCCGGCGTTCCTCGCCTTCATCCCCGGCGCCCCCACCAAGGCCGCGGCGCTGTTCGACATGGCGCTCTCCGCGTCCTCGCTGCACGGCGTCTCCTGGCTGGAGGCCTCGGGCGCGGTCGCCGCGGAGAACCAAGTCCTCGCCCTGCTCGCCGAGTTGGCGGGGCTGCCGGACGGCGCGGGCGGCTGCTTCGTCAGCGGTGGATCGCTCGGCAACCTGTCCGCGCTCGTCGTGGCCCGCGACACCGGGCGCCGCCGGCTCGGACTGCCCGAGCACGCCCCCGTACGCATCGCGGTCAGCGACCAGGTGCACTCCTCGGTCGGCAACACCCTGCGCATCCTCGGCGTCGAACCGCTCGTCGTCGCCACCGCGGACCACCGGCTCACCGGCGACGAGCTGCGGGCCGCGCTCGACGCCGCCGACGCGGACGGCGGGGCTCCGGTCGTCGCGGCCGTGGCCACGGCGGGCACCACCAACGCGGGCATCGTCGACGAGCTGGAAGCCGTCGCCGAGCTCACCCGCGCCCGCGGCCTGTGGCTGCACGTCGACGCGGCGTACGGCGGCGCAGCGCTCTTCGTGCCCGCCGAACGCGACCGGCTGCGCGGCATCGAGCACGCGGACTCCGTCGTCATGGACCCGCACAAGTGGCTGTTCGCCCCGTTCGACTGCGGAGCACTGCTCTACCGCGACCCGGCCCTCGCCCGCGCCGTGCACACCCAGGACGCCTCCTACCTCGACGCCATCCACGGCGCCGCCTCCGCAACTCCCGGCGGACAAGGGGCGGTTGAGGCCGAGGAGGACTGGAACCCCAGCGACTACGCGTACCACCTGACGCGCCGCCCGCGCGGACTGCCGCTGTGGTTCTCCCTCTCGGTCCACGGCACGGACGCCTACCGCGACGCCGTCGCCCGGGGCTTCGAGGTCGCCCGCTACACCGCCCGCCGCACCGAGCGAACCGACGGCCTCGAGCTGCTGCGCGAGCCGGAACTGTCGGTCGTCCTCGTCCGCCGTACGGGCTGGGGGCCGGAGGAGTACTACGCCTGGTCGCGTCAACTCCTCGCCGAGGGAACGGCGTTCGTGACGCCGACGGTCTGGGAGGGCGAGACGGTCGCCCGCCTCGCCTTCCTGCACCCGGGCATCACGGAGGAGACGGTCGACGCGATCCTGACGTCGATGACGGCCTGACACGCCCGCCCGTACGCGCCTGACGGCCGCGGCGCCGACGGGATTCGAACCCGCGGACAGTCGGGGGGCAGGCCCGCCCGCCCCGTTCCCGTCAGTCGACGTGCGCGGGGCCCAGGGGGCGTCTGCCCGATCTTCGTGGGCTCGCGACGCCTGGCACGCTCCCCCAGCATCCGGCCGGGGGTGCCCCCACTCGCCGCACGCCCGGATCACCCAAGTACGTCCAGTACGAGGGAGATCCGGGTGCACGCCGAGAGCACGCTCCCCCAAGCTCTCGGCTCCGCTCGAGCAGGGCGATACCCCCATGACGCCGCGGCCTGATCCACGAAGATCGGACAGACGCCCCCTAGCGCACGCCGATGCAAGGGGCCGCTCTGCCACGGCGCCGCAGCCTGCGGGGGACACGCGCGCCCCCGCTGCGAGCGACGGTACGGGGCGGCCCGTCACGTCTCGACTCCTTTCCCGCCCTCGCCCTCCAGCCTTCGTGGCGCGGGACAGGTCGTCGACGTACTGGCCCGCGGAGTCGAAGCATTTGAACGCCTCCGGGGTGCCCGCGTTGTCCCCGAGCGACCGCAGCCGGCCGGGGGAGTCCAGCGGGAGAGCAGGCCGTTGGGCTTGGAGGCGTCCTCGGTGAGGTACAGGTGGCCGCGCTCGGCGTCGACCACGACCGCCTCGTGGGCGTAGCGGCCGAGCGCCTTGATCGGCCGGGGGCTCAGGTTGGCCGGACTCCAGGACCGTCTCGCCGGTACGGGTCAGGATCCGGTACGAGAAACCCTCGGGGAGCGCGAGGACGCCTTTCGGGTCGGGGACCAGCGGCCCTTATCCGGCGGCGCCGGTCGCGGTGTCGGCGACGGCACCGGGCGCCGTGAGCAGCGCCTCGACGCTGCCGATGAGCACGACGCCGGCCCCGGCCAACGCCGTGCGGCTCAGCAATTCCCTGCGGTTCAACGGCATCTCGTCTCCCGGGCGGATTGGGTGAGGAGTGGGTGAGTGGTTTCCGGCCACGTGTGGAAGCCGGCGCTCCGCCATGCTCACGAGAGGGGGCGAACCGTAGAGGAAGGCGAGGAGAAGGGCTGTGTCCGCTGTTCTCATGTTTCTCATCGGCCGTGCGCCCCGAGGGAGTCGTGGGCCCTGAGGCAGTCGTGCGTCCTGAGACATGAGGCAGCGTTCATATGGACATGAATGTCATTTTCATTTACGGTCCATGGTGACAGCGGATCGCCCCTGCCGGAGGTGAGTTCGGTGAACGCTGCCCCCATCACTCAACGCCCGACCTGGCAGCGGTCGGCGATCCTGGAGGCGCTCACGGAGTGCCCCACGTTCGTCTCCGCGCAGGAGCTGCATGCCCGCCTCGTCCGAAGCGGCACCGCGATCGGCCTGAGCACCGTCTACCGCGCCCTGCGCGGACTCGAGGCCGCGGGCGCGGTGGACGTGGCCCAGGCGGGAACAGCGGAACGGCACTACCGCTGGCGGTGGGGGCCGGGCCACTGCCACTACCTCATCTGCCGCGCCTGCGGCCTGAGTCGGCCGGTCGACTCCGAGGTGGTGGAGGAGTGGGCCGGGCGCATCGCCGCCGCCTCCGGGTTCGCGGCCGTGGAGCACACCGTCGAACTCACCGGCGTCTGCGCCGACTGCACGCAGTGAACGTACGAGCGCCCGATCCCCCGGCCCCTACGAGCGCACGATCCCCCCGGCCCTTACGAGCGCACGATCCCCCCGGGCCCCTACGATCCCCCGACCCTGAGGAGAACACCCCCGTATGACCGACACCGCCGTACGACCGCGCGACGAGCGGGTGCCCGTCACCGTGCTCACCGGGTTTCTGGGAGCGGGCAAGACGACCCTGCTCAACCGGATCCTGACGGAACATCACGGGCTCCGGATCGCGGTCATCGAGAACGAGTTCGGAGAGGTCGGCATCGACGACGCGCTCGTGCTCGACGCCGAAGAAGAGATCTTCGAGATGAACAACGGCTGCATCTGCTGCACCGTGCGCGGCGACCTCATCCGCATCCTCGGTGCCCTGATGCGGCGCCGCGAGAAGTTCGACCACATCCTCATCGAGACGACCGGCCTCGCCGACCCCGCGCCCGTCGCCCAGACCTTCTTCATGGACGACGAGATCGCCTCGCAGCTGCGGCTCGACGCGATCGTCACGCTCGTCGACGCCGGACACGTCCTGCCGCACCTGGACGAGGTGAAGCCGGAAGGCGTCGAGAACGAGGCCGTCGAACAGATCGCGTTCGCCGACCGGGTGGTGCTCAACAAGACCGACCTCGCCGACGCGGACACGCTCGCCCGGATCGAGGCGCGCATCCGCACCATCAACGCCCCCGTGCAGATTCTGCGCGCGCGCCACGCCGAGGTGGACTTCCGGCAGATCCTGGACGTCGGCGCGTTCGACCTGGAGCGAGTGCTCGCCGAGGACCCGACGTTCCTCACCGAGACCGAGCACCAGCACGACGCCTCGGTCACCTCCGTCGGCATCGAGCTCGACGGCGAGGTCGACGACCGGCGCCTCAACGCCTGGCTCGGCACGCTGCTGCGCGACAAGGGCGCCGACATCTTCCGCTCCAAGGGCATCCTCGCGATCGCCGGTGCGGGCCGCCGGTACGTCTTCCAGGGCGTGCACATGCTGCTCATGGGCGAGGAGGGCGCGCCCTGGCGGGACGGCGAGCCGCGCCGCAACCGGCTCGTCTTCATCGGCCGCAACCTCGACCGCGAGGAGCTGGAGCGCGGCTTCGCCTCCTGCCTGGCCACGGCGGGGGCTGCCGTATGAGCGTGTCCGCAACCGACCGAACGGCGAAGAGCCGGCCCGGCGCCCTCGAAGTCGCCTGGGAGATCACCGTCGACGACGCCCCCGTCGCACTCTCCGCCCGCAAGGACTTCGTGGCCGTAGCAGGGGCGGAGGGGCTGGTCCGCGTACTCGACGGGGCGATGGGCGCGGAGATGGGCGCCCTTGAGCTGGCCGGGGGCGCGCTGAGCGTGCAACTCTCGCCCGCGGCCCAGCAGTTGGCCGTCACCGGGCCTTCCGGCTGCGCCCTGTGGCGGCGGGCCGACGGGCGGGTCGTCGTCCGCGAGCAGGGCGCCTGGAGCGCCTCCGCCGCCTGGGCCGACGAGGGCCGCGTGGCCGTCGCCTCGGGCCGCACGGCGGTCGTGCTCGACGCGGACGGCGGGGAGCTGTGGCGTACGGAGCCCGCCAAGTCCACCGTCACGGACCTGGCCTGGCTGCGGCGCGGACGACGGCTCGCGGTCGCGGCGTACGGGGCGGTGCACGGGCACGAGCGGCACACCCCGGCGCCCGTCGTCACGTACCCGTACATCGGCTCCCACCTCGCCCTCGCCGTGTCGCCGACGGAGAAATGGATCTGCAGCGGCAACCAGGACGCGTCCATCCACATCTGGCGCACGCGGGACGGCAGTGAACTGACCATGTCCGGCTACCGGGAGAAGGTCGCGCGCCTAGCCTTCGACGACACCGGCCGCTGGCTCGCCGCCGACGGCGCCCCGGACGTGACGGTCTGGGACTTCGGCGGCCAGGGCCCGGCGGGCACGGCGCCGCGTTCGCTGCGCCGCCACGCCGCGGTGACGGCCCTCGCCTGGCGCCCCGGCGACGCCGGCCACCTCGCCACCGGCGGCCGGGACGGCACGGTGGCCCTCTGGTACGCGACGAGCGGGCGCCCCGACTCCCCGCTCACGCCCGCCCGTTCACTGGACGGCGAGGGCTCCGCGGTCGCGGGGCTCGCCTGGGCGGGGCCGCATCTGCTGGTCGCCGCGTACCGGGACGGTCGCCTGCGCGCGTACCGGGTGCCGTCGCGGACCGAGCTGTGAACGGCCGACGCGGGGCCGTGGGCTCGACCGGCTCCCGTACCACGATCGGCGCGGCGGCTCAGCGGCCGTGCACGCTTGTCGTGTGCCGCGGCTGCTGCTGCGGGAACCCGCGCAAGTACCCGGAGACGGACCACGGTTGGCAGCTGGACCGCATGCGGGCGGCGGCCGACGCCTCGGGCGGTCGGCTCGCCGTGCGGACGACGGACTGCCTCGGCCCCTGCGACCAGGCCAACGTCGTCGTGGTCCAGCCCTCCACGGCGGGCCGCCGCGCCGGGGGCCGGGCCACCTGGGTCGGCTTCGCCATGGGCGACGACAGCACCGACGAACTCCTCGACTGGGTGGCCGCGGGCGGCCCCGGCATCGCCGAGGCCCCGCCCGCGCTGCGGCTGCAGTTCATCCGCCCGCCGCGCGAGGCGATGTCGCGTGCACGCCGCTGAACGGGGCGGGGGCCGCGTGCCGCACACGGCCCCCGCCGGGGTCGCCGTCCCGGACGCGGCCCCCGCCGGGGTTCCCGTTCCGGCGCGGCTCGACGACGCCACCGCCGCCTCGATCGCGGTCATGCTCCAGGCCCTGGCCACGCCCTCACGGCTGCGGATCCTCACGACGCTGCGGCACGGGCCGTACGACGTCGGCTCCCTCGCCGACGCCGTCGGCATGGAGCACTCCGCCGTCTCCCACCAACTCCGCCTGCTGCGCGCCCTCGGCCTGGTCACCGGCCACCGCGAGGGCCGCCGCATCGTCTACCGCCTGTACGACGACCACGTCGCCCAACTCCTCGACCAGGCCGTCCACCACATCGAGCACCTGCTCATCGAGTCCCGCCCGGCGCACCACCACTCCACCGCAACCACAGCAGCGCGCACAACGGAAGCGCCGACGGCAGCCAGCCGTACCCCGAGCCGAACCCCGACCACACACTCGCCTCGGGAAAGTGGCCGGGAGCGATGAGGCTGTACGCGCCCACGCCGACGACACCGGCCAGTTCGAGCACGCACAGCCGCAGGGCCCACCGCCGCGCCGGGCCACTCCTTCCGGCGTCGTCGCGCTCGGCGGCTCGGAGGGCGAGCAGACCTGCGACGTAGACCGCTGCCGCGCAGGCGGAGAGCGCGTATGGGACGGGGGCCCGCGAGGCGTGCGTGGCGAGTTGGACCGTGCTGCGGCCGACCGCCGCGAGCGCGAACACCGCGTACACGGCGGTCAGCAGCCGGCCGGTGACCTCGGCGCCGGCCCACGGTCCACCGGTCCGCTCGGTCCGACCGGTCACCTCAGGCATACGGCGCCCCCGACGTCACCTGCAGCCGCAGCGTCACCACGGCGACCGCCGCGCACGCGACGGCGTCGAGGATGCTCGTGGACCTCCGCCCGTCCCGCAGGACCACCGTGAACAGCGGCAGCAGGACGAGCGAGGCGACGAGGTACGACAGGTGGGTGGCCAGGTCGTCCGGGCGGCGCCCGGTGGCGAGGTCGACCGCCTCGATCGCCGCCTGCACGACCAGCCCGGCCTGCAGGACCCACAGCGCGGCCCGGCGCGGATCGGGCCCGCCCCCTTCCCGGCGGTCGTCGCGCCGTACCGAGTGCGCCGCCGACCACAGGGCGACGCCGAACGCGTAGAGCACGATGGTGAGGGCGAGGGGCGCGCTCATGCGGACACCTCGTCCCCCTGCCGCTCCTGCTTGTCCTGCCGCTCGCGCAGACCGGCGCGGCGGGCGCGCTGCTTGCGTCTGCGGGACAGCCAGGTGGCCGTGCCGGTGAGCGCGAGGAGCAGCGGCAGCAGCCCGAAGACGGCCCAGACGGTGCGCCACCAGCCGTTCACGTACCAGCCGAAGTGGCTGGTGTAGACGGCCTGTTCGTAGAACGTGTTGGACGCGGTGGAGCCCTCGCCGTCCCACACGACCTTCACGTGGTCGGCGTCGTGCCGGTCGACGTAGACCCAGCCGTTGCCGGCCAGCATGGTCTCGCTGTACGGGTCCTTGCCGGGCTGGGAGATCTCGAAGAGGTAGCCGGCGGCGGGGTTGTCGGCGGCGGGCAGCCGGTTGTTGTGGATTTCTCCGGGTACGGCGGCGACGGCGGCCGCGGCGGCCTCGTCCACGCCGATGTCCGGGGTTCCGGCCTTGACGGGGCGGCTGGTGAAGTCCCAGTTCTGCGACTTGATCTCGGCCGGGTTCCCCGCCGTAGCCACCAGCCACGCCTTCTGCACGGACGGGAATTTGGCGGCGGCACCGGTGATCGCCCACATCAGCAGGAAGGGTACGGCGACGATGCCGACGACCTTGTGGAGTTCACGGTTGCGTACGTAACCGCTCTTGCCGCGGCGCACCTTGAACCCGGACGCGAAGCGTTTGACGCCCGGCCACCAGAGGAAGATTCCGGAGGCCGCGAGGAACAGCAGAAGAAGTCCGGAGAAGCCGACGATCGCCGCCCCGTACGTCATGCCTTCCAACTCGGCGATGCCGAACGAGGGAATGGTTTCGCCGAGCGCGGGAATGTAGCCGGGATACGCCGGATTGGACAGGCCGAAGGCGTGCAGGTTTTCCACGAAACCCTGGAATCCGCCGTAGTAGTGCCCGGAGCCGGTGATGTCTCCGGTCCCCGGGTCGACGGCGTGGAGCCGGTTGAGATCCGGGTCCGTGACGAGGTAGATGCCTTCGTCGGGAATGACGTTCCCGGGAACGAATCCGGGGTGCGCCTCCCTCACCTTCGCCAGCGCCTCGCCGGCGGTGAGCGGGTCGGCGGACGCGGTGGGGCGGTAGAGGTCGGAGTTCGTGGCGCGGAAGATCTCGGCGTCATACAGCAGGGGAACGCCGCAGGTCGTGACGGCGAGGAGTACGACGCCCAGGACGAGGGTCGCCCAGCGGTGCAGGGCGGTGAGGCCGCGGCGGACGGGCCCCGGTCGTCTCGGTCTTCTCGCTCTTCCTGGCCGGCGAGTGTCCCGCTCGGGAATCGTCATGAAATGCCTTTCGCTCACGGAAAGACGCGTACGGGGGCTGCGAGGAAAAGAGGGGGAGGAGTTATGGGGAGGGCGACTCGCGGGGAGGGGAGTGGCGCCTGACGGGGCGCGCCCGGTATGCCGGTTCACGGCACCGGGCGGCGGCGCACAGCACGCGAACTCCAACGCCCTTGTGGGGCCTCGGAGTTCGGCCAGACTAACGACCGAATCCACCCATGCACAGCCCCAGTCGCTGAATACCTGCCTACGTCCGGGAAACCCGGCGCCGCAGGGGTGCCCCGTGCGCGGGCCCGCCCTACTGTCGATGTACGCCCACTGATCGGAGGCCGTCGTGATGCGTGGCCCGAGTCGTCTGATCGCACGCGCCGTCGTCGTGCTGGCCGCCGCCGTTCTGGCGGTGTGGGTGGCCTTCGAGTTGGTGAAGCGGCTCTGACGCACGTTCCGGGAACGGGGGCGGGCGCGCGTTCCGGGAACGGGTCGGGCCGCTTCCCCCGAGGGAAGGCGGCCCGATGGGTCGTCGGAATGCGGTCAGGCGCCAGGAGTCAGGAGTCAGCGTCAGGCGTTGCTGCTGCGGCGGCGGAACGCCCACACGGCACCGCCGACGGCGACCAGTACGACGGCGCCGATCGCCAGGGGCACGACGAGTGAACCGTCGCCGTCGTCCTGGGCGCCCTGCTCACCGGCCTCGGCACCGGCCTTGGCCTCGGCGGTTTCGTCGGCCTTCCCGGCGGGTGTCGGTTCCGTGGTGGGTGTGGGCGCGTCGGCCGCGGGCGCGCTGGAGCTGGGGGCGACGGGCTCGGCGCCCGGCGCGGCGGCGGCGAGCTTCAGCAGGGGCGCCGGGTTGCCGTGGCCCCCGGCGTCGCCCGAGTGGTCGTGCCCGCCCGGCTCCTCCAGCTCGATCCAGCGGTCCACGCGCCCGTCGTCGTACGTCTGCAGCGTCTTGAACGCGAGCGTCCGCGCGTCGGGGAGCTGCCGGACGGCCACGGCGTACGTGACGCTCCGGCCGGTGGGCGCGGCCGGGCCGGAAACGGTGTAACCGCGGTCGGTGGGCGCCAACTTCCAGCCGTCGGGGCCCGACTTGTACGTGACGTCGCCCGGCTTCAGGCCCTTCGGCAGGATCACCTCCAGCTTGCTGATCCCGGCCTTGTCCGACTCCGAGGCGGCGCTGAAGGACAACGTGACGTTCTGGTCGAGGGCCCGCGCGCCGTCCGCCTCCACCTCGACGTGCGCGTGCGCGGTCGGGGCCGCGGCGAGCACGGTGGCCAGGGCGAGGGCGGTGGCGCCGGCGAGGCGGGGTGCGGTGCGGCGGGTGCGCGTGCCGGTGGGTGTGCTGGTGCTGATGTTCCTGTGCACGGGGAACTCCCGGTGGGTGGTCGGGGCGGGCCGTGGACGGCCCTGGGCAGCGGCTCGACTTCCGTGCCCCGGGGGCCCGCGCCGGGCCACGTCGTGGGAGAGCAGCAGCAGAGCGACCGCCGACCGGGACCGCTCCGGACGGGGAGCCGCCGCAGCTGCCGCCGCCCCTTCCTCCCCGCCGGCCGTCCGCCACCCGCCCCACACCCCGGCCACGCTCCGAGCGACACCCGCCGCCAGCCGTACGACCGTCCGGCACGCGGCGTCGGCACGGTGCAGCAGCCAGGCCGTCAGCAGCGCGACCCCGGCGTGCGCGGCGACCATCGCGGAGCCGTCGTACGAGGACGAGTGCCCGGCGTGGGCGGCGTGCGGGCCCGGGGGAGCGGAGGCCCGTACGAACCAGGCGTGCAGGGCGAGTTGACCCGCGCAGGTCGCCGCGAGCGCGGCCGGAAGGGGCAGAACCGGCCGCCGGGTCAGGGGCAGGGCCACGACGAAGAGGGCCACAGCGGCGGGCAGTACGGCAGCCCAGGGCGCGGCGGTCGCCGAGGCCACACCGTGACCGGCGGCGGCGAGTGCCGTGCCCGCGCAGGCGAAGACACCCGCACGGACGGCGCCGCCCCACGCGCACGACGACGCCCCACGAACCCCGCGTCCCACCCCTCGCCCCGGCCTCATCGCCGCACATGATGCTCCACGAACCCGCCCCGCTCGACCCCTTCTTGCCTGAATCGCAGGGCGGAACGGGGAGGGGAGCCTGCGGTCCGCGTGACGCCGGTCCGCGTGGCGCCGGCCCGCGTGGCGCCGGTCCGTGTGACGACGGTCCCTATGACGCCGGGTCTGCCTGCTGCCGGTCCGCCCGTCAGGGCCGGTGCCGTGCCTGCTCCGCCGCGTGGCCGCTCGGGCCGCCCGTCTCGTCGCGGGACACGACCGTGCCCTCGACCACCTGCCGCCCGTCGTCCGCGCGTGCGGCGCCCGCGGGCCCCGAGTCCTCCTTCTTCAAGGCCTGGGCCTCGGCCTTGAGGATGCGGGCCGACTTGCCTGCGGAGCGGGCGAGTTCGGGCAGTTTCTTCGCGCCGAAGATGAGGATGCAGACGATGATCAGGATGGCGATCTCACTGATGCCGAACATCGGATTCCTGTCTACGGAGGGGGCGTACGCCCTGAAGTCGCTTCAGGGGCGGGTGCGGACGCGGGAGCGGGTGTGGCTGCGGATGCGGTGCGGATGCGGGTGCGGGGTGTCGTGGAGGTGCGGTGGCGGAGTGCGGAGATCAGTAGTGCGGCCAGGCCGATGGCCGTCGTGCCTACGGCGAAGGCCGTGCTGATCCAGCCCGTGGCGGTCAGGGACTCGGCCAGTTCGGGGTCCGTGCCTGCGAGGTGGGCGCCGTAGCCGAGGACGAGCAGGGTCACCGCGGTGGCCGCCGAGATGAGCGGGGCGAAGACGGCCACCGCGGGCAGCCACACGCCCGCACTCGCGCCCGCACCCGAGCCCGAGCCCGCACCCGAATCCGCGCCCGAGGCGGAGCGGCGGGGCGGGCCGGGGTCAACAGGGGTGTTGCGTAACGGAGTTGAGGGCATCGGCGGTCCGGCTCAGACGTTCACGCCGAAGTCCTGGGCGATGCCACGCAGGCCGGACGCGTATCCCTGGCCCACGGCGCGGAACTTCCACTCCGCGCCGTGGCGGTACAGCTCGCCGAAGACCATCGCGGTCTCGGTCGACGCGTCCTCGGAGAGGTCGTAGCGGGCGATCTCCTGGTGGTCGGCCTGGTTCACGACGCGGATGAACGCGTTGCGCACCTGTCCGAACGACTGGCCGCGGTTCTCCGCGTCATGGATGGAGACGGGCACGACGATCTTGGCGACCTCGGCGGGCACGGAGGCCAGCTCGACCTTGATGACCTCGTCGTCGCCCTCGCCCTCGCCGGTCAGGTTGTCCCCGGTGTGCTCGACCGAACCGTCCGGGCTCTTCAGGTTGTTGAAGAACACGAAGTGCTGGTCGGACAGGACCCGCCCGGACTCGTCGCAGAGCAGCGCTGACGCGTCCAGGTCGTAGTCGGTGCCGGTCGTCGTGCGTACGTCCCAGCCCAGGCCGACCAGTACGGCCGTCAGCCCCGGGGCCTCCTTGCTGAGGGACACGTTCCCGCCCTTGGCCAGCGAAACTCCCACGGTTCTCCTCCTGGTGATGCGATCGGTCATGCGGTCTGCGGTGCGCTCGGCTGTGCGCCCAGCCGTACAGAATCTACATGACTGTAGAAGTTCAGGACAGGGCGGGCGGTCGGTGCCCGCCGGCCGGTCCGGTACGGCGGCCCGTACGATGAGCCGACCTCGTGGTGTCGAGCGGGGGCGCGGTCGAAGGGGGCAGAGGAATGGCGCAGCACGGTGGGGACGAGCAGCCGAGAACACGTCGGGGGCAAGGGGAGTTGGAGGCGCAGGTCATGTCCGCCCTGCGGCAGGCCCCCGGCCCGGTGACGGCCGGCTGGGTGCAGGAACGGCTCGGCGCGGGGCTCGCGTACACGACCGTGATGACCATCCTGACCCGGCTCCTCGCCAAGGAGGCCGTGGCCCGCAAGCGGGAGGGGCGGTCGTTCGTCTGGACGCCCGCCGCCGACGAGGCGGGCCTCGCGGCGCTGCGGATGCGCAAGGTCCTCGACGGCGAGCAGAACCGCGAAGCCGTCCTGGCCAGCTTCCTCACCGCACTGCCCGCGAGCGACGAGCAACTGCTGCGGGATCTGCTGAGCTCGGCCGAGGACGGTGCGGCCGGGCTGCCCGGCGCGGCCGACGACGACCGTCCGGAGCGCTGACGCCCGTGGGCATCTTCGTATTCCTGCCGCTGGTGCTGCCCCTGACGGCCTGGCCGATCGCGCGGCTCGCCGAGCAGCACCTGCATCCGCGGACCGCGACCCGGCTGCTCGCCTGGGTGGCTGGTTCGATGGCGGTGTGCAGCACGCTGTGCCTGGCGCTGCTCGTCGTCGTCGGCACCGCGCAACTGCCGGGCAACCCGCTGCCGGACGGTTGGTCGGACCCGGAGGTGCGCGCGGCCGTGCCGCACGACGAGATCGCGGGCCGGGTGGCGATCCCCGCGCTGCTGCTCGTCGCTGCGGCCTGCGGGCGGACGCTGTGGCGGCATCGGCGGGTACGGCGCGGGGCGTGGGCGGCGCTGGCCGGTCTGCCGGACTCGCCGGTGGCGGTGCTGCCGGACGACGCCCCGTACGCGTACGCGCTGCCCGGGTCGGAACGTGGACGCGGTCGTGGGCCCCGCCGCGGGTCCGGTCGCGGCGACGGGAAGATCGTCGTCACGACCGGCATGCTGTCCTGCCTCGACTCCGGCGAGCGGCGCGCCCTGTTCGCGCACGAGCGGGTGCACATCGCCGGACGGCACCACCGCCATCTCCTGGCCGTCCAACTCGCCGCGCGGGCCAACCCGTTCCTGCGTCCGCTGCGTACGGCGGTGTTCTTCGCGGCGGAGCGCTGGGCCGACGAGGAGGCCGCCCGCGCGGTCGGCAGCCGCAAGGTCGTGGCGCGGGCGATCGGCAAGGCGGCGCTGGTGTCGCAGGGTGCGCCCGGTCCGACGCTGGCCGGATTCGCCGCGCCGGGCCCCGTGCCGCGCCGGGTGGCCGCGCTGCTCGGGCCCGCACCGGCGCAGCGGATCTGGCCGCCGGTGTGGACGGCGGTAGGGCTCGCGACGTGGACGGCGGCGGGCGGTACGGCGCTGTCGGCGATGGCCTCGGCGAACTCCGCGGTGACGCTGTTCTTCGTGCTGCACGCGGCGACGCCGCTGTAGTCGGCCAGGTCTCAGGTTATTTCTACACCTATGTAGAGTTCAGTCTTCTGGAGCGAACGGGCCGGTCGCGTGCGGCCGAGGCGGTGGAGGTCGGCAGGGTGGGGCAGCGGCGCAGTGGCAGGCAGGCGCGGGGGCAGGGCAGGTCCGGCGGCAGGGGGCGCGGGGCGCGACGCGGCACGAGCAGGGGCGTGCGGGCGACGCGCCGCGGCCGCATACTCCTCTGGGGCGCGGGCGTCTGCTCGGCTCTCGTCCTCGGCGTGGCCGGCGTAGGGGCGTGGATCTACCAGGACCTCGACGGCAGCATCAACGGCACCGACATCGACGACAAGCTCGGCGGCGACCGCCCGGAGAACCTGAGCCCCGGCTCGAAGAACATCCTGGTCGTCGGCTCGGACAGCCGTGGCGGCGCCAACTCCGGCTACGGCAAGGGCCTGACGACCATGCAGTCGGACACGCTGATGGTGCTGCACCTCGCGGCGAACCGGAAGTGGGCCACCGTCGTGTCCTTCCCGCGCGACTCGTGGGTGGAGATACCGGCCTGCGACAAGGGCGACGGCACGAAGTCGAAGCCGCACCACTTCAAGATCAACGAGGCGTTCGCGGTGGGCGGTTCGACCGGCGAGGTCGCGGGCGCGGCGGCCTGCACGATCCGTGCGGTGGAGCAGAACACCGGCCTGCGCATCGACCACTTCGTCTCCGTCGACTTCCAGGGCTTCAAGGGCATGGTCAACGCCCTCGACGGCATCGAGGTCTGCCCCGAGCACCCCATCCACGACAAGAAGGCCGACCTCGACCTGGAGGCGGGCTGCCAGACGGTGAAGGACGAGCAGGCGCTCGGCTACGTACGTACGCGCTACAGCGTCGGCGACGGCTCCGACCTCGGACGGATCGGCCGCCAGCAGGAGTTCATGCGGGCCCTCGCCGACAAGGCGCAGCAGAAACTCACCAGCCCCGGCGACCTCTACGACTTCCTGAAGGCCGCCGCCGGCTCGCTGACCACGGACCGGTCCCTCGCGGGCGTGAAGCCGCTGGCCGGACTGGCGACCGAACTCCAGGACATCCCGAAGGACCGGCTCACCTTCCTCACCGTCCCCAACTACTCCCGTGAGGCGGACGTGCCGAGCGACAAGGCCAACGTGGTGTGGCAGTACCCGCAGGCCGCCGACCTGTTCACGTCCCTCGCGAAGGACGTGGAGGTCGACGACAAGCGTCTGGAACGGGAGTCGAAGAACCCGGTGTACGCCCGCACGGTCACCGTCCAGGTCCTCAACGGCACGGGCCGCGCGGGCCTCGCGGGCGAGGTGGCGGCGGAACTCCGCGCGGCGGGCTACACGGTGGCCGCCACGGGCAACGCCCCGGAGACGGCGCCGCGCACCCGCGTCACGTACCCGGCGAACCTGCGCCCCCAGGCCGAAGCCCTCGCGTCCCGCCTGCCCGGCAGCAAGACCGAGCAGACGGACGACCCGGCCACGGGCCAGGTGACGTTGGTACTGGGGAAGGACTTCGAGGGGGTGCGCTGAGGGAGGTCGGCCTCAGGGCCGGTTGTTCGGTGCCGGTGCCGTGCCGTGCCGTGCCGTGCCGGTGCCGGTTCCCGTTGCCAGTTCCGTCAGCCATTTCCGGTTGCTGGTTCCGGTGTCCGGTTCCCGTTGCCGCAGCCGGTTGTCAGCGCCGCTTACGAGGCTCCCGGGCATGGTCAACAGCCCTGTGGAGGTCCGGCAGTTCACCGGTCCCGCGGACGCGGACCGGCCGTCGAGCGGATCGTCGAGTCCCTCGCGCCAGGGACGAGCCGCCTGCTGACGGCCACGGCGGACGACCATGGCTGACGGCCACTGCGGACGGCGAACTCGTCGGCTGGCTCAACGTCACACGCGACCCGTGGGCGCTGTTTCGGGGGCGTCCTGATGCGAGAGGTCCGGCGCATCGCCCGCGAGGAGATGGGCCTCGAACAGCTCCACCTCGCCGCCCGCGCGGGCACGGGGCTCTCTGAGCGCAGACTCCCACCCCCGCAACCCCTCCCCATTGCTTTACAGTGGGTGTAGAAACACACCGCACCTCACGACCTCGCGTACGAGAAGGAGTCACGGTCCCGCAATGGGTGAGCCTCCCAGTACCCGCCGTGCCGCGTCCGGCCCGCGCCGTTTCAGCGAGGGACGGGAGGTGGCACGGTGACCGAGGTCCTGCTGCTGCTCGTGGCCCTGCTGCTCACGCTCGCGTGCGCGGTGTTCGTCGCCGCCGAGTTCTCCCTGACGACCGTCGAGCGCGGCGAGCTCGAACGCGCGGCGGAGGCGGGGGAGCGGGGCGCCGAGGGCGCGCTGAGGGCCGCACGGCGGCTGACGTTCCAGCTGTCTGGCGCCCAACTCGGCATCACCGTCACGTCGTTGGTGATCGGCATGCTCGCCGAACCGTCGCTGGCCGCCCTGTTGCGCGGCCCGCTGCGGGCCGTGGGGCTCGGCGCCGCCGCGTCCTCCGTGGCGACCGTGCTCGGCGTGGCCGTGTCGACGGTGCTGCTGATGGTGATCGGCGAGCTCGTACCGAAGAACTGGGCCATCGCCCGCCCGCTCGCCGTCGCCAAGGTGGTGGCGGGCCCGCAGCGCGGCTTCACCGCCGCGTTCGCCCCGTTCATCCGGCACCTGAACAACACCGCGAACCGGTTCGTACGGCGCTTCGGCCTGGAGCCCACCGAAGAGCTGGCCTCCGCCCGCGGCCCCGAGGAACTCGTCGCCCTGGCCCGGCACTCGGCGGCCGAGGGCGCCATCGAGCAGGACTCGGCGGAACTCTTCGTCCGCACCCTGCACCTCGCCGGACTCACCGCGGAGAACGTGATGACGCCGCGCGTCGACGTCTGCGCCCTCGAAGCCCACGCCACCGCCGCCGACGCCGCCAACCTCAGCCACGCCACCGGCCTGTCCCGCTTCCCCGTCTACCGCGACACCCTCGACGACGTGATCGGCACGGTCCACATCCGCGACGTCCTCGCCCTCGACCCCGACAAGCGGGCCGAGACCCAGGTCACCGTCCTGGCCGGCGAGCCGCTGCGCGTCCCCGACAGCCTCACCGCCGACCGCCTCCTCGGCCGGCTGCGCGCCACCCGCACCATGGCGATCGTCATCGACGAGTACGGTGGCACGGCCGGAGTCGCGACGGTCGAGGACATCGTCGAGGAGGTCGTCGGCGAGGTCCGCGACGAGCACGATCCCGTCGAGGTCCCCGACCTGCTGCCCGCCCCGCCCACCGAGGACGGCCGCCCCACCTGGGAGGCCGACGGCAGCGTCCGCACCGACCAGCTCGCCGCGATCGGGCTCACCGTGCCGGACGGCCCGTACGAGACCGTGGCCGGGCTGATCGCGACCAGCCTCGCGCGGATACCCGCCGAGGGCGACCACGTCCTGGTCGACGGCTGGCGCCTGGACGTCCTCGACATCGACCACCACCGGGCCGAACGCGTCCACATCACCGCACCCGCCGCCACACTGGCCCGGTCGGACCGTTCCGCCCGGTCGGCCCGGTCGGCCCGGTCGGAGCGTTCCGGGCAGAGCACGCCGGAGGGCGTCCGATGACCACGTTGCAGCTCTTCATCGGCGCCCTGACGCTGCTGACCAACGCGTTCTTCGTCGGCGCCGAGTTCGCGCTGATCTCGGTGCGCCGCAGCCAGATCGAGCCCCGCGCCAAGGCCGGCGACCGGCGGGCGCGCATCACCCTGTGGGGCGTCGAGCACATCTCCGCGATGCTCGCCACCGCCCAACTCGGCATCACCGCCTCGTCGTTGGTGCTCGGCGCCGTCGCCGAACCCGCGATCGCGCACCTCCTGGAGCCCGGCTTCGAGGCCGCCCACGTGCCGCACGCCCTGGTCCACCCCGTCGCGTTCGTCATCGCCCTCACCCTGGCGACGTATCTGCACATGCTGATCGGCGAGATGGTCCCGAAGAACATCGCGCTCGCCGCACCCGTGCCGTCCGCCCTGCTGCTCGGCCCGCCGCTCGTCGCCGTCACACGGGCCCTGAAACCGCTGGTGTTCGGCATCAACGCCCTCGCCAACAACCTCCTCAAACTCCTCAAGGTGGAGCCGAGGGACGAGGTCGAGGCGGTGTTCACCGACGACCAGCTCGCCCGCATGGTCGAGGACTCCAGGGCCGCGGGCCTGCTCGCCCCCGAGGACGGCGAACGCCTCCGCGACGCCCTGGAGCTCGGCACCCGCCCCGTCGGCGAGATCCTCGTCCCGGCCGCCCGGATGCGCACCGTCGACCACACCGTCACGCCCGCCCGGCTGGAGCGCGTGGCCGCCGAGGCCGGCTACTCCCGCTTCCCCGTCACCGGCCCGGACAGCGCCCTGCTCGGCTACCTGCACATCAAGGACACCCTCGGCGTGACCGACCGCGACCAGCCGTTCCCGCGCACGTCCCTGCACCCCGTCACCCGCGTACGCATCGACACCCCGCTCGACGACACCCTCACCGCCCTGCGCGCGGCCGACAGCCACCTGGCGGCCGTCACCGGCGCCGACGGCACGGTCCTCGGGTTCGTGACGATGGAGGACGTCCTGTCCGAACTGGTCGGTCCGACACCGGTCGACGCCTGAACCTCGGCCCTGCGCATGCGCGCCCGCGCTGTTCTGCCCGTGGCAGAACAACCGCCCGATCGGCTCGACGATCACTACAGTCCCGACGCATGACGACGACGACCACCCGCTGCGTCGAGTACCCGGCGGACGGTCTGACGATGATCGGGCACCTCGCCCTGCCGGCCGGAACCGACCGCCGGCCCGCGGTGCTGCTCGGCCCGGAGGGCACCGGGCTCAGCGACGTCGAGCGCCGCCGGGCCGACGCGCTCGCCGAGCTGGGATACGTGGCGCTGGCCTTCGACCTGCACGGCGGGCGCTACCTGCACGACCCCGACGAGATGCTGGCCCGCTGCCTGCCGCTGCTCGCCGACCCCGACCGCATGCGTGCCATCGGCCACGCGGCGCTCGACGTGCTGCGCGCCGAGCCGCGGACCGACCCCGACCGGATCGCCGCCGTCGGCTACGGCACCGGGGGCGCCATCGGCCTGGAACTCGGCCGCGACGGCGTCGACCTGCGCGCGATCGGCACGGTCAACGCGCTGACCACCGGCCGCCCGGGCGAGGCGGCGCGCATCCGCTGCCCGGTGTGGGCCGGAGTCGGCTCGGAGGACCCGATCATGCCGCCCGAGCAGCGGAACGCGTTCACCGCCGAGATGCAGGAGGCGGGCGTCGACTGGCGCCTCACGGTCTACGGCGGCGCCCTGCACGCCTTCCACCACCCGCCGGTCGACCACCCCACGGTCCCCGGCGTCGGCCACCACCCACGGCACGCGCAGCGTGCCTGGCACGATGTCGTCGCCCTGCTCGCGGAGTGCCTGCCCGTGACGGAGTGACCCGGCGACCCGGCCACCTGCCGACCCGACGACCCGGTCGACGACCGCGGGACTCACTCCTCGGCATCCCGCAGCCCGACGCAGTCGTGCGCCCAGAAGGGCTCCGAGTAGACGAACGTGCCCGTCATCCACGGCTCGTACGCGGTCAACCGGGCGACCTGGAACGCGGGTTCGGGGATGCGTAGCGACGGTGAACGGAAGCCCGCCGGGACGGCGGCCTCGAAGCCGCGGCTGCCGTAGTAGGCCGGCGAGCCCTCAAGGAACACCAGCGGTACACCCCGGCGGTCGGCGGCCGCGAGGGCGTGGGCGACGAGTTGTGTGCCGATGCCGCGGCGCTGAAACTCCGGGAGCACGCCCAGCGGTGAGAGTGACAGGACGTCCACGATCCGCCGCGGGGCGTCCAGTCGCGTCGAGCTCAGCAGGACGTGCCCGACGACCCGGCCGTCGACGACGGCGACGTACGACATCGGCGCCCGAGCGGCCTCCGTGGCGCGCAGTGTCCGCACGAGCGCGGCGACCCGCTCGTTGCCGCCGAAGGCGCGTGTGTGCAGTGCGTGCACGGCGGTGTGGTCCTCGGCGGTCTCCTGCCGGACGACGATCCCGGCGGGGGCGGTCCGCGCGGCTGCCGACGTGTCGTGTGAGGTCGTGGCGGACCTGGGGGCCGTGCTCATCGTGCGGTGGCGGCCAGTACCGCCGTGAGGCCCGCTCGGAGGTCGCGGACGAAGAACTCGGGGACTTCGAGGGCCGGGAAGTGCCCGCCGGATTCGGGGAGGCTCCAGCTGACGATCCGCCGGTACCGTTCCTCGGCCCAGGGGCGCGGGCACTTCTCGACGTCGCGCGGGTACATGGTGAGGGCCGACGGGACGTCGACGCGGAGTTCCGGGTCGAGGGAGTTGTGGCTCTCGTAGTAGATGCGCGCCGCGGACGCGCCGGTCCGGGTCAGCCAGTACAGGGTGACGTCGTCGAGGACGCGGTCCCGGGAGATCGTCTCGAACGGGCTGTCCTCGGTGTCCGACCACTCGGCGAACTTGTCGAGGATCCAGGCGAGCAGACCGACCGGTGAGTCGACGAGCGAGTAGCCGATGGTCTGCGGCCGGGTCGCCTGCTGCTTGGCGTACGCGGCGCGGTGCCGCCAGAAGTCGCGGGTCTCCTCGGCCCACGCGCGCTCGACGTCCGTCAGCCCGTCCGTGGACAGCCCGGGCGGGCCCTCCGCGAACGTGGTGTGGATGCCGAGGACCTGCTCCGGGAACCGGCCGCCGAGGACCGTGGTGATGTTGCCGCCCCAGTCGCCGCCGTGGGCGAGGAACCTGTCGTAGCCGAGCCGTCCCATCAGCTCCACCCACGCGGCCGCGATCTTCTCGGTTCCCCAGCCGGTGGTGGCCGGCTTGTCGCTGTGGCCGAAGCCCGGCAGGGAGGGCGCCACGACGTGGAACGCCGGGTCGTCGGCGTCCTCCGGGTCGGCCAGCGCGTCGATCACGTCGACGAACCGGGCGACGCTGTCGGGCCAGCCGTGCGTCAGGAGCAGCGGGGTGGCGTCCGCGCGTGCGGACCGGCGGTGCAGGAAGTGGATGCCCAGGCCGTCGATCGAGGTGCGGTACTGGCCGATCCGGTCGAGGCGTTCCTCGAAGGGCCGCCAGTCGTAGCCGGTGCGCCAGTAGTCGACGACCTCGACGAGATCGGCGAGCGGAACGCCCTGCTCCCACCGTCCGGCTCCGGGCCCGGCGGCGCGGACCGTCTCGGCCTCCGGCAGTCGCGCCGCGGCCAGCCGTGCCCGCAGTTCGTCGAGTTCGGCGTCGGACGCGCGGGCGGTGAAGGCGTGCACGTCGGTGGTCGGACGGGACATGGGACCTCCTGGCCGTGGTGGAACCGGCCACACGCCAAAGTGAACCGGCTAAGACGGTTCTAGCAGTTTTCCGAGCCGCGCAGCAACCGGCTATGGTGGTTCCATGCGTGTGGTGTTCCCTGAATTCCGCCTCGGCAAGGTGCTCTCGACGAGCTTCACGGGGACTCTGTCGGAGCGTTTCGGCGAGCCCGTGGAGCGCATTCCCGTGCCGCGGCGACTCGTCGACTGGCTGACGGTGAGCGGCCTGGCCGTGGACTCCTGCACCGACGCCCAGCTCGACGTCGCCCGGGAGCTGCGGGAGGCGATCCACCTCGCGGCGACGGCGGCCGCCACGGGGGAGGCGCTGCCCCCGTCCGCCGTCCGCGTGATCAACGACCGCAGCGCTCAGGGCCGGGCGACGGCCGTCCTGACGCCCGAGGGCGAGCGGCGCTGGCAGCTCGGCGCGGACTCCCAGGTCGAGGACGCCCTCGGCGTGATCGCCGCCGACGCGATCAGCGTCCTCGCGGGCGAACGCGACGGCACGCTGGCCCTGTGCGCGTCACCGACGTGCCGGGCCGCGTTCTTCGACACCAGCCGGAGCCGCACCCGCAGATGGTGCGAGATGAACACGTGCGGGAACCGCGAGAAGAAGGCCCGCTTCCACGCCAACCAGCGCAGGGACCCCGGGCCGGCGAAGTGACCGCCAGGCTCGGCCCGCCCTGTAGCCCGGCCCGCCGCTCGGTCGCCGTGACGTCCGTCAGGCGTCCAGCCGTTCCTCCAGGCGGACCGTCACCGTGTCGCCTTCTCCCTTCCCGATCGCCCTGCGCACCTCCGCCTTCACGGGCAGCTTGTGCGTGCCGTCGCCCAGCGCCATGAAGGAGCTCCGGAACGGGTGCCCGTCGATCGTGCCCCGGACCTTCACCAGGCCGCGCGTGCCGAAGAACGCGACCGACTCGGGCCACACGAGATAGGTCCAGCCGCCGTCGTTCGGACTCTTCCGCAGGGTCGCCGAGAACTCCTGGTCCACCATGTGCACCGCCTCCTTGGCATGTCATCGGTCCGTGAGGATCCACCAGGTAGGACGGGTCCGGCCGGGGAAACTCATCGCCGCCGCAGCTCCGCGACCGCCGTCGCCCGGCCTCGGCGCGGCGCGGCCGCCAACAGGGCCCGGGTGTACAGGTGTTGAGGATCGGCGAGCACCCGCTCCGTCGGGTCCTGCTCGACGAGTTCCGCGTCCGTTTCCGGGTGCCCGTCGCGCACGGTCCGGACGAACCCGACGAGCGCCGACGTGAACGCGTCCGGGCTGTGGCTGCCGAGCGCCTGCACGTTGATGCCGACGCACGCGGTGATCAGGTCGGCGGGCAGGTCGCGGATCAGCCGGGCCGACATGGGCTGCAGGCAGCAGGCCGCGCCGAGCGCCACCGAGGTGAGGTCGAGTCCGGCCTCGACGGCGACGCGCGCGGGCCAGGCCCGCCACGGCGAACTCGCGCCCCTGCCTTGGGAGATGGAGCTCCCGTAGTGCACCCAGCGCGGCCCGCCCGCGGTGTCGGCGGCCACCCGCGCGTGCGGGTCGAGCTCCAGGGCACGCAACCGGAACTGGTGGTACGTGGGGAGCCACAACTCGACGGTCGCTGGGCGGCGGCCCGGCAGTGCGACCTCGAACTCGGCGTCCCGGCCGTCCGCCCGGAGCGGCACGCTGTGCGCGAGCCGGCCGTCGTGCACCACGTCCAGAACGGGCCGTTCCTGCGGGCCGTTGAGGCGCGGCGCCGGGTCGGCCCGGTAGCGGCACAGCAGTCGCGCGCTGTCGGTGCGCAGCGTCACCCGCACCCCGGCGGGCATCGCGGCCCGCCCGACCCCGCCCTCGGGCAGATGCAGCGCGGCCTCGTCGTACGGCAACCGCCAGGGCGCGACCCAGCCGGGCCCGTACTGCAGGGACACGGCCCCCCGGAACCGCAGCACGGGATCCGCACCGTCGACGACCCGCGCCCGCGCCGACGCCTGCCCTGGCCCTTGAACTGCCCCTGTACGCCCCATGGTTGACGCCTCCTTCCGCCGCCGCACGGCAGAGGCATCCTCGGCGCCGGGGTCGGCGGTAGCCAGTCGTACGGGATGCAGTGACCCGCACTCACAGGAAGCGTGGACACCCCCTTGACGGCCGCAGGATCTGGACGGAGACTCGACCCGAAGAAACCCTACTGAATTGGTAGGGAATACGTAGGGAACGCGGAGCCGGGAACGGAACGAGGGAGACAGAGGCAGACCATGGCCACGACCACCACCGCGACCGCTCTCACCACAGCGGGGCCCCGCCCCACGGTGTCCCGCCCCACCGATCCGCCGCCGTTCCGGAACGCCATCGGCGCGGACGCCCGCAGCGGCTTCTACGTCGTGCCGCGCCGCTACCGCCTCTACCTCTCCCGCTCCTGTCCGACGTGCCGACGCATCGCCCACGTGCACGAGTCGCTCGACCTCGCCGCCTGCCTCCCGGTGACCCTGCTGCCCCCGGCGCCGGACGCCCCGGACGGCGGGTACGTAGCGCTGCGCCCCCTGTACGAAGCGGCGGCCCACCACTACCCGGGCCCGGCCGCGCCCCCGGTCCTCGCCGACACCTGGACGGGCCGCATCGTCAGCTCCCACGCCCCGGACATCCTCCGCGACCTGACACACCGTTTCGCCCGCCCGTGCACCTGACGGAGCACCGCAGCACGGCGCGGCTGGCAGGCCGCGCCAACTCCCCGGCACATGCGACGACTTGAGTGCCGTCGAGCGGCGGCCCGTCCCGGGTGGCATCGTCTTCCCCGTGACCTCGCCCCGCGCCACCGAAGACACCGCCGCAGACGCAGCGGCGGCCGCCACCGACCGTCCCGCCCTCGACCGTCTCGACGCCTACCTCGAAGCCCTCGTCGACGCCCTCTGGGAGGGAAGAGACCGCCCGCCCGCGCACGAGCCCGAGCGGATCGCCGCCGCGGGCGGGGGTGAGCTTGTGCAGTGGGCCCTCGAGGAGCTGAAGCGCGTTCCCGCAGAGCCGAAACGCTCCGACACCGCCCGCCACGTGCACACCCTGCTGGCCGAGTTCCGCTCGCGCCGCTGCCCGTGGAACGCGGCCCTGCTGCGGCTGCTGGACGACACGTACGTCTTCGCCGCCACCGGCCCTCGTCGGCACGAGGACTGGGCGCACGACGTCCTCGCCGTGCTGCACCGCACCGTCACCGACCCCCGAGGCTGGGCCCGCCTGGACTGGGACCGCCACAACGACGCCCGCGACATCGTCCCCGCGTACCCCTTCGACCCGCCGGACGCGGCCGAACTGCCCGGCCGTCTCCATCCCCTCGACACCGAAGCCGCCGTCGCGGCCCTCGCCGTCATGAAGGAGGGCTGGGGTTCCGCGTCCACCCCCGTCCGCTCCCGCCCCACCCGCGACGCCCTGCTCGCCGACGCCCGCACCCTGCTCGACCGGTACGGCCCCACCGCCCGCTGCTTGACCAACGCCCGGGCCGCCGCCACCGACCGCGCCCCGGACTTCCTCGCGGCCGGGCTCCAGGGCACGGCATCCCGCACCTTCCTCACCGGCGAGTACCTCAACGGCCTCGACCTCTTCGACGACTTGGGCCTGGTCGTCGTCGGCGACGAGGAGGTCGGCGTGTTCTGGTCCATCGGCGCCTACTGACGACCACCCCGACTGCCCCGACTGCTCCGTGGTGGGCCTACGGGACCGCCCACTCGCCGGTGAACACCGGCTCCCGCTTCTCGTTGAACGCCGCGAACGCAGCCGGCGCGTCCACGGTCGCGAAGTTGACCGACTGCGCCCTGGCCTCGTTCGCGAGCGCGTCGCGCAGCGTGCGGTCCGCGCCCTCGTTGAGCAGCGCCTTGTTCTGGGCGAGGGCCACCGGGGGCCCGGCCGCGAGGCGCCGCCCGAGGTCGGCGACGAACGCGTCCAGCCCGTCAGGATCGACCAGCCAGGTCACCAGGCCGAGCCGGTGCGCCTCCTCGGCGTCGACGGTCTCGGCGAGCAGCGCGAGGCGTTTGGCCTGCTGCAGGCCGACCAGCTTCGGCAGCAGCCAGGAGCCGCCGCAGTCCAGGGAGAGGCCGCGCCGCGCGAAGATCTGCGAGAACCGCGACCGGGGCGTGGCCACCACGAGATCGCAGCCGAGCGCGAGGTTCCAGCCCGCCCCGACCGCCACGCCGTCGACCTTCGCGACGGTCGGCACCGGGAGTTCGTGCAGCACCAGCGCGAGGTCGCTGACCACCCGCATCCGGGCCAGCGGATGCGCCGGGCGTCCCTCGTCCCCGTCCGACAGATCGGCCCCGGCGCAGAACGCGCCGCCCGCGCCCGCGAGGACGACGGCCCGCACGCCCGGGTCGTCGCCGGCCTCCGTGAGCGCGTCCCCGAGGGCGTGCCACAGCTCGACGTTCAGGGCGTTCTTGAGCCGGGGACGGTTGAGGGTCAGGGTGCGGACGCCGTCCGTGGTGGTGCTGAGCAGTACGGGCTCGCCGGTCATGACGTCGGCTCCGCCTTTCTCCGGGGTGTGCTGGGAGGGGACAACAGGCCGCGCACGTACGGCGGTTGAAGGCAGTTGGCGATCGGGCGGCGCTGGACCGTCATCCCCTTGAGCCGTTCCAGGTCGGCGGGGACGGCGGCCGCGGCCCCCTCCTTGTGCCCGGCGAGGTACAGGTCCCGGATCTTCGCCGCCTCGGCCTCGTACCCGTACCGGCGGGCGAGGTTGGTGGCGACGTTCTTCGGGCCGGTCGCCGCGAGCACGATCGGGATGCGGTCGCGTACCGGACGGTTGATCAGCTTGAGAGGGCTGTCGGAGGCGTGGTCCAGGCCCGCTGCGGTCATCGCGGTCGGCGACGGGGTGCGGGTGTGGATCTGGAAGTGCTGGACGCGATCTCCAGGCGTTCGGATCCGCATGGATCCTCCCCAACTGCCGTTCTCCCTACGGGCGTTCGGGTCAGAGGGACATCGGTGGAGCACCCGAACCGCGAACTTAACGATCGTTCGGCAACTGCCGTCCTCAGGCAACCACAGGCCTCAGAACGGTGTCAACGGAGCTGCGGAACGTGGGTTCACGGGTTGCACTGCGCCGGCCAGGCCTGCCTCGACCAGGCGACCCAGGGGCGCCACGACTCCAGGTTGTACGTGCCCCACTCGAACGGGTTGTACGCGACGTGGCAGCGCAGCTGTTCCTCGATCGTGGGCGTGAGGAGATGGCCCTGCGCGCCGAGCTTGGTGCGCATCTCGCTGGTGTGCGCGAAGTGCGTGGCCGGGCCGCTCCACGCCCGGCCCCAGCCCGTCGGGTCGACGTTGATGACGTAGCCGCGCGGGTCGGGCGTCACCCACGGCTGGTACATCAGGTCCCGGCCGAGCCACGGGTCGGCGACGACCGGGTACGCCGAGTCGGGCAGACCGCGGTGGTCGACCCGCTGGACGAGGGTGTCGCCGCGCACTTCGTACCGTGTGGGCACGGACTTCCCGTCGGCCGTCCTGGCCCACGGCGGGTTGAAGCCGCCGAGGAACGCGCCGTCCGCGCCGGTGACCGCGACGCCGCCGCCCTTCTGCTCGTCGAGCGAGGCGCCCTCGGGCAGCCGTACGTCGTACGCGTACGCCTGCGGGGCCCCGGCCTCCTCGATGACGGTCGTGATCTGCGCCGAGCCGTCGGACTTCGCGACGGGCACGGTCGTGCTGCCGTCGCCGTGGTCGAACTCCCGCTGCCCGCCCGGCGCCTGGGCCTCCGTCGTCGTGCCGGTGCGCGGCAGGGACACCGCCACGGCGTCCGCGCCGGTGCCGAGCGTGACGGGCTGCCCGGCGTCGGACGGCATCCGCAAGCCCTCGACGCCCCGCCCCTCGGCGCCTTGTCCCGCCGCGCCGTCGAACACCTCCGGCGCCACCCGCTCGATCGCCTCCGTGGCGTCGCCCCCGCCGTCACCGCCGACGACCGCGGCCTGTGCGGGTGCGGTGCCGGACAGCGCCAGTGCCGTCGCCGCGACCACGCCGACCGCCGACGCCGCTGCCTGCCTCGTACGCATGCGTTCCCCCTCGATCCTGGACGTGCCGTGCGCGCACCATCCTGCTGCGGGGGTGTGGAAGAAACCTTGGACAAACCTTGAGCGCCCGGAGCGTCGAGCGGAACCGGGGCTCGGGGCGGCCCAAGTCCTAGCGGTGCGGCAGGAGTTGGGAAGCCGTTCCGGTGATCGCGTCGATGGCGTGCATGAGCGTCGGGACCTGGCGGCCGCCCGGCCGGGTCACCGCCATGATGCGGCGGGCCGGGGCGGGCTCGCCGTGCAGGCGCAGCCGCTTGACCCGCTGGTCCTCGTGCAGCCGCGCGAGCCGCGGCACGAGGAACACCCCGAAGCCGTGCGCGACGAGCGCCGTACCGGTGTCCCACTCGTCGCAGTGGTGCGCGATGTTCGGTGTGAACCCGGCGCCCATGCACGCCGCGAGCACCAGTTGGTGGTACGTCGAACCGGGCGTGCCGACGATCCACTCCTCCCGCGCCGCGTCCGCGAGGGTCACCCACCGCTTGTGCGCGAGCGGGTGGTCGCGCGGTACGACGAGGTCCAACGGGTCGTCGAGGAGCGGCTGTTGGTCGAAGCGGCCGTCGGTCATGGGCGGCGAGTCGGCGGTGACGACGAGCAGCGCCAGGTCGGCCTCCTGCGCGAGGAGCAGGTCGAAGCAACGGTCCGGCTCGGCCTCGATGATCCGCACCGTGACATGCGGGTGCGCGTCGCGCAGGGCCGCCGCCGCGGGCGGCAGCAGCGTGCTCGCCGCGGTGGAGAAGCCGCACAGCGTGACCTGCCCGGCCGGCTCCGAACCGGCGGCCGCGAGCTCGGCGCGCGCCAGCTCCCACTGCTCCTGCAGCAGCTCCGCGTGCCGCAGCAGGATCCGCGCCGCGTTGGTCAGGCGGATGCCCCGGCCCTGGTGGACGAGCAGCTCGGTGCCGACGTCGGAGGCCAGCTGCCGCAGCTGGTACGAGACGGCGGACGGCGTGTAGTTGAGGGCCTGGGCGGCGGCGGTGACGGTGCCGTGCTCGGCGACCATCTGCAGGATCCGGAGACGGGGATCGATCATGCGAACAGTTTGCACGGTCACCCCCGGAACTGTTTGATTCCGCTCGTGTTTGCTGCCGTGCACACTGACAGGCGTGGCTGAGCTGAAGGTTTCTCGGGGGCGCAGGCTGCCCTCGGAGTCGGTGGACCGGGACCGCGGGGCGGTACGTACCGCCGGGTTGCTGCTGATCGTGCTGACGGCGGGTGCTTACCTGCCGAGCCCGCTCTATCCGGACTACCAACGCCTGTTCGGCTACGGCGACTTGGTGATGACGCTGCTCTTCGCGACCTTCGCGTTGGTGTCCGGCCCGGCGCTGCTGTTGTGCGGCGCGGCGGCGGACGCGCTGGGCCCGCGCCCGCTCGTCCGCGCGAGTGTGCTGCTGGCCGCGGCGGGCTCGCTGTGCTTCCTGCTGGCCGACAGTACGGCGGTGCTGTTCGCGGGTCGTGTCGGGCAGGCGTCGGCGTTGGGCGCGGCGACGGGGGCTGCCCAGTCGCTGATCGCCCGGCACCGCAGCAGGAGCGCGCGCATCGGCGGCCCGCTCCTGGTCAGCCTCGCCTTCGCGGGCGGCACGGCGCTAGGCCCGGCGGTCTCGGGCGTGCTCGCCCAGTACGTGCCCGGCCCGCTGGTCACGCCGTTCGTCCTGCACCTGGCGCTGCTCGCGTGGGTGTGGAGACGGCTCGGCAGGGCCGTCCCGGCAGCTCCGCGCGCGATCGTCCGCCCGTGCCTCGCCCGCCCGAGCATCCCGGCCCCGTTGCGGCCCGTCTTCTGCGTGTCCGGCCTGAACGGCTTCCTCGCGTGGGCGGTCGTCGGCATCTACCTCGCGCTCGTGCCCGCCCTCCTGCAACGCACCCTGCACAGCGACAACCCGGCCCTGTCCGGCGCGGTGCTCGCCGCCGTGCTCGGCTGGTCGTTGCTCGCCCAACTCGCCGCCGTCCGCTGGAGCGCCTACGTCACCCAGCTCGTCGGCGTCACGGCACTCACCGCGAGCCTGGTCCTGCTGGCCGCGACCGGCGCGACCTCCCTCCCCGCGACCGTCGGCTCGGCCCTGCTCGCCGGCGCCGGGCACGGGCTCGCGTTCAGCGGCGCCACCACGGCCGTCGACGCCCGCACCCCCGCAGACCGACGCGCGGGCGTGGGCTCGGCCCTGCACCTGCTGTTCTACCTGGGCTCGGGCGTCCCCGCCGTCGCCGTCGGCCTGATGACCATCCGTACGCCCCTGCCCGCCGCGGTCGGCATCCTCAGCTGGACCGCCGCGGCGCTCGGCGCACTCGCCCTGGCCCTCACGTACGGGCTGGGCGTGTCCGGGAGGCTCAACTCCCGTTCCTCCGCTGCGAGTCCAGCTTCCGGAGTGCGGGCTTCAGGATCTTGCCGCCCGCGTTCCGGGGCAGTTGGTCCAGCAGGACCAGGTCCTTGGGGCGCTTGAAGGACGCCAGGCGGCCGTCGAGGAAGCGCGTCAGGTCGGGCAGGGAGAGGTCGGCGCCCGGGGCGGTCGTGACGTACGCGACCGGGATCTGGCCCCAGCGGTCGTCCGGGCGGCCGACGACCGCGACCTCGCGTACGGCGGGGTGGGCGGCGACGGCGTTCTCCAGCTCGGCGCAGTAGATGTTCTCGCCCCCGCTGATGATCATGTCCTTCTTGCGGTCGACGACCCAGACGAAGCCCTCCTCGTCCTGCCTCACCAGGTCGCCGGAGTGGAACCAGCCGCCCTCGAACGCCTCCGCGGTCTCCCGCGGCTTCCGCCAGTAGCCCCGGGTGACGTTGGGCCCGCGGTAGACGATCTCGCCGACCTCGCCCACCGGTACGTCGTTCATCTCCGCGTCGACGATCCGGTACTGGATGCCCGGGATCGGCCGGCCCACCGAGCCAAGCTTGCGCAGCGAGTCCGCGCCGCGCAGCACACACGTGATCGGCGACGTCTCGGTCTGGCCGAACACCGCCACGTTCAGCGCGCCCGGGAACTTCTCACCCATCGCCCGCAGCGTCGCGTCGCTCGCCGGGGCGGCGCCCCAGCTGATGATCCGAAGCTTCAAGTCCCGCTTGTCGACGTCGGGTTCGGCGCACAGCAGGTCCCACTGCTGCGGCACGTTGAACACCACGGTCGCGCCCTCCGCCTCGTACGCGTCGAGGACCGCCTTCGGGTCGAACGCGCCGAGCGGGTGGATCACGGTCGTCCCGCCGACCACGAAGTTCGCGACCATCGATCCGAGGCCCGCGATGTGGAAGAACGGCGCGGTCAGGAAGCCGACGTCGGAGTCGTCGAACATCTCCATCGCGCGGATGCACGTGACCGCCTGCACCTGCATGTTCCGGTGCGACAGCAGCACCCCCTTCGGGCGGCCCGTCGTGCCCGAGGTGTACATGATCAGCGCCGTCGACTCCTCGCTCACGTCCGGCAGTTCCATCGGCTCGTACGCGGCCAGGAACTCCTCGTACGCGCACTCCGCGGGGCCCGCTTCCCCGATCACGACCACCGTGCCGATCGACGCCGCCCCCGGCACCGAGCGCAGCAGCGGCAGCAGTGGGGCGTCGACGACGACCGCCGACGGCGCGCAGTCCGCGAGGATGTACTCCAGCTCCAGGGGCGCGAGCCGGAAGCTGAGCGGCACGGCCATCGCGTCCAGGCTGTTCGCCGCGAACACGGTCTCCACGAACCACGGATGGTTGAGGGTGAGCAGCGCCACCCGGTCGCCCGCGCCGACGCCCCGGTCGGCGAGCGCCGCGGCGAGCTGCAGGGAACGCCGCGACAACTGCGCCCAGGTCGTCGTCTCCCCACGGTGGCGCAGGGCGGGTTTGTCGGGGCGCATCATCGCGTGCGTGGCCGCCTGGGACATCCAGTGGTTCCGGAAGGACCAGGCGGGAGCCGTGCCGTTGGACATGGGGACTCCGTAAGTTGTCGGTCGGTCCGCGCGGTGGTGGCTGCTCCGGCATTCTGCCCGCCAACCCCCGGGCCGGAGAAGCGTCGTGACCCGATTTGTTAATCAGGAATCACATGGCGTACGAGGCGTGCCCGGGCGTGCGGGAACCGCCGCCGCCCCGCCGCCGAGCCCCCGCGGGTTGTGATTGACTGAGCGGCATGGCCCCGTCCCCGCACCAGCCCGTACGTTCATGACCGCCGAGCCGCTCTCCGCCACGCGCCCCCGCAACCGCAGGCAGCTCATCGTCGAGGCGGCCGGCCGGCTGTTCAGCGAGCGCGGCTACCACGCCGCGTCCATGGAGGAGATCGCCACCGGTGTGGGCATCTCCGCCGCGGCCCTGTACCGGCACTTCCCGAACAAGTACGCGCTGTTCGCCGAGTGCGCGCACACCATGGCGGACCGGCTCGTCGCCGCCCTCGACGAACTGCCCCGGGACGCCCCGCCCGCCGACGTGTTCACCGCCCTCATCCGCGTCACCGCCGCCCACCGCGCCTCCGGCGGCGTGTACCGGTGGGAGGCCCGCTACCTCGACCGCGACGACCGCCGCCTGCTCCGCGCCAAGTTCGCCCGCGTCGTGGGCCGCGCCACCGAAGCCGTACGCCGACATGAAGACCCGGCGGCCGAACGCCCCGACGCGGGACGCCCTGACTCCGAACCGTCGGCCGCTGCGTCGGCCACTGAACTCGCCGACGCAGCACGCCAGTTGCGGGTCGTCGCCGCGCTCGGCGCGATCGGCTCGATCACCATGCACCGTACGTCGATCGCCCAGCGCCGCCTGGAAGACCTGCTGTCGACCTGCGCCCTGCGCGTGGCCAACGCCGGGCGCAGGCCGGTGCGGGGGAGCGGGCGTGCCGTCGAACTGCCCGCGCTGCCGGTGGCGCGCTCGCGGCGGGCGGAGATCCTCGCCGCCGCCGTCCCGCTGTTCGCCCGCGACGGCTTCGCCAACGTCACCAACGGCCAGATCGCGGAGGCCGTCGGGATCGCCCCGTCCGCCCTGTACCGCCACTACCCCGGCAAGGTCGACATCCTCGCCGCGGCCTGCCTCCAGGCGGCCGGGCTGCTCACGCAGGCGGTCGACCGCGCGCTGCACGGCGTCACCGAACCACGGGACGCGCTCATTGCGCTCGCCGAGACCTATGTGGCGTACAGCTTCGAGCACACCGACCTCACCAGCGTCGCCGAGGCCGAATTCGGGGGCCTGCCCGCCGAGTTGCAGCGCCCGCTGGTGCACGCCCAGCGCGAGCACATCGCCGTGTGGGAGCAGCAGCTGAGGCTCGCCCGGCCCGACCTCGACCCGCGGCAGACCCGGGTCCTGGTGCACGCCGGGTTCGGTGTGGTGGTCGAGGCCGGGCGGAAGCTGCGCTGGCGGGACAGCCCCGAACACCGGGCCGCCGTAACGGAGTTGGTGGTCGCCGCACTGGGCGTCTGACGTGGGCTTCGGCCGGCCGGGGCGTCAGGAGCTCGGCCGGTTGCCCGTCGGGATGACGATCGGGGTGGTCTGACCCGAGGAGCCGTTGTTGAGGAACGCCATGGCCAGCGCCCGCAGGAACTGGTCGAACAGATAGAACCCGCCGGGCGCCACCGGGATCAGACCCTCGCGGAACTGGATGTACGCCGGCCACCCCGCGCGGATCAGCGCCGCCGACGCCGGGTCCCGCTTCAGGCCCAGCCAGTCGCCGATCTCGTCGCTCAGGACGTACCGCACGAACTCGTTGAGGAAGCCGCGCGACACCCCCAGGTCGACCTGCGACGGCAACCCCAGCAGCTCCTCCGCGAGTTGGATGCCCTCGGTCGTCGGCGCGAGGATCGGCGTCAGCACCTGACCCGACTGTTCCTCGGCCGCCGCCCACGACTTCGGGATGTACTCCTCCCGTACGCCGAGCAGATGCAGCGCCACCTGCCAGGAGTGCAGGAACGCCGCCTGGTCCTCTGTCGAGAACGGCACCTTCCATTCGAGGAGCTTCCTGCGTACGTATGTGCCGAGACTGTGGAAGGTGACCAGGATGTCGGCGTTGCTGATCGGGATGTCCTGGTCCGAGACCGACGTCCAGTGCGGCGACTGCGGCAGCAGATGCCGGACCGCCGCGTGCACCAGACGTGTCTTGTTGGCGGTGACCACGAACTGGCCCGACGGTTCGAAGCCGTCGAGCTCCGCCAGGTCGTAGCCGAACGTGAACGTCTTCGCCGCCCGGTCCTTCATGTCGGCGCCGCCCGCCGACCAGTACACGCTGCGCGCCTCGCGCGGGATCACCGTGCTCATGATCCCGCTGCCGAGCCCGTACAGCATGAACAGATACGTGTCCTTGCGCCGGTTGAAGTCCGCCGCCCGCGCCAGCATCGCCCGGTCCGCCCACGACGGCAGCCGGTTGACCTTCCGCAGCCACGCCGTCAGCTCGGCCGGGAACGCCCCGGGCAGCGGGTCGTCGTTGTTCACCCAGGACTCCATGGCGGAGTTGACCGCCGGAACCTGCCCGTTCTCGATCAGGGAGACCAGGAGCCGGTCCACCTCGTCGTCCCACACGTACTCCGGGTCGGCGCCCGCGCCGGCGCCCGCGATCGAGCCCTCCGGTGACCACGCCCACGCCTCGCCGGCACTGCCCGCCGCGCCCACGAGGCCGAGCGCGACACCGAGGGACAGGACTTTCCTGCGGCTCGGACTTCCGTTCCTCCCGCTGAGATCGCTCATTGACCTGCTCGCCTTCCTGGTAGGTCGATGCGGCTCAACACGCCTTGCCCCGATGGGGTGTTGGGGGAGCCGCGCATGACTCGATGCTTGTTCCAGGATGTGATTTCCGATTAACATAGCGAGGCGCGCCGCCACCGACAAGAGACTCGGCGAGGGCGGCGCAGCGGCGTTCCGGTTCGACTTTTCCGTACGACGTTCCCGTACGACGTCTCCGTACGACCGAGGAGCCCCCGCATGACCACGGAGCAGGAGCACACCCCGCTGCCGGACGCCGACGCGCAGAGCGCCGGGGCGCCGTCCTCGCGGCCCGGGTGGGTGACGGGCGAGGCGGTCGCGCGGTGGTGTGCGCGGGTGAGCCGGGAGGGGGAGGGCGGCGCGGTGTCGACGGCGCTCGCCCCGTTCGACCTGACGCCCGTCGCCGCCGTCCCCGTGTGCGCCCCGGACGACGTCGCGCGGGCGGTGGCGGCGGCCCGGGCGGCACAGGAGGAGTGGGCGCGGACCTCGCCCGGGCGCCGGGCCGGTGTCGTCCTCGCCTTCCACGACCTGCTGTTGGAACGCCAGGAGCAGGTGCTCGACCTCGTCCAGTGGGAGACCGGCAAGGCCCGCTACCACGCCTGGCAGGAGGTGGCGCAGGTCGCGACGATCGCCCGGCACTACGCCCGCCGCGCCCGCCGCCACCTCGCGCCGAAACGGGTACGCGGCATGGTGCCCGGCCTGACGAAGGTCGTGGAGGTGCGCGTGCCGAGGGGCGTCGTCGGCGTCGTCTCTCCGTGGAACTATCCGCTCTACCTCGGCGTCGGCGACGTGCTCCCGGCGCTGCTCGCGGGCAACTCCGTCGTGTCGAAGGCCGATGAGCAGACCGCGCTGACCCTGCTCTGGGCACGTGAACTGATGGCGGAGGCCGGGCTGCCCGCCGACGTGTGGCGGATCGTCACCGGCCCCGGAGACGTGGTGGGCGGCGCCCTCGTCGACGCCGTCGACTACGTCTGCTTCACCGGCTCGACCGCCACCGGACGCGCCGTCGCCGAGCGCGCCGCACGCCGTCTCGTCGGGGCGTCGCTCGAACTCGGCGGCAAGAACCCGCTGATCGTCCGCCCCGACGCCGACCTCGCCGCGGCCGCGCACGGCACGGTCACCGCGGCCTTCGCCAACACCGGCCAGATGTGCATCCACATCGAGCGGGTCTACGCCCACGAGGACGTGTACGACGCGTTCCGCGACCAACTCGTACGGCACATACGGCAGTTGAAACTGGGCCGGTCCTACGACTACGCGGCGGACATCGGCTCGCTCACCTCGCCCGCCCGGCTCGCCGCCGTCCAGGCGCACGTGGCGGACGCGGTGGCCAAGGGGGCGCGGGTGCTCGTCGGCGGCCGGGCCCGCCCGGACGTCGGGCCGCTGTTCTACGAGCCCACGGTCCTCGAAGGCGTCACCGGTGACATGGCCGTGTACGCCGAGGAGACCTTCGGCCCGGTGCTCTCGCTCTCCTCCTACGGCACCGACGACGAGGCCGTACGCCTGGCCAACCAGGGGAGTTACGGGCTCTCCGCGTCCGTCTGGTCGAAGGACACCCGCGCCGCCGCCCGCCTCGCGGCCCGCGTCCGGGCCGGGGCGGTCAACATCAACGACGGCGCCGCGGCGGCCGCCGGGAGCATCGAGGCCGGGATGGGCGGCATGGGCGACAGCGGCCTCGGCAGACGGCACGGCGCCGAGGGCATCCGCAAATACACCGAGACCCGGACCGTCGCCACGCAACGGCTGCTGCCCCTCGGCCCGCAACCCGGCGCCACCGCACAGGACTTCGTGCGCCGCACCAACGGGCAACTCGCCCTGCTGCGCCGGCTGCGGGTCCGATGAGCGTCCGGGAGGAGTGGGAGTCGCTGCGGGCCGCGCAAGGCCCCCTCGACACCGGCGAACTCGACGCACTCTGGGCCGAGTTGGAGCCTGTGGACGCCTGTGAGGTGCTCGGCGCGTGGCGCGGCTTCGCCTTCCCCACCGGGCATCCGATCGAGAAGACGCTCGCCGCGACCCGCTGGCACGGCAAACGCTTCGACGCGCTCGACGACGCCAAACCCCTCGTCTGCCGAGCCGCCGACGGCACCCTCTATTCCGACACCAAGGCGGGCCGCGGCGAGGCGAGCCTCTGGAACGTCGAGTTCCGCGGCGAGGTGACCGCGACGATGGTGTACGACGGCATGCCGGTCCTCGACCACTTCAAACGGGTCGACGACCACACCCTCATGGGCGTGATGAACGGCAGACCGGCACTCGTGCTCGCGGACGGCCGGCACTTCTACTTCGGCCTGGAACGCGAGGAGTTGACGCCCCTGACTTTGGGCGGGACCGGCGGGGCTGCGGGCGGGACCGGTGGCTCGGCGGGCACGTCCGACGGCTCGGCGGACGGCCCGGCATGAGGGCCTCCGTGCTGCTCTCGCGCGGGCCCGACCGCCCAAGCGAACTCGTCGACGCCGAACTCGACGGGCCCCGGCCGGACGAGGTGATCGTCCGGATCGAGGCGGTGGGCGTGTGCCACACCGACCTCGTCACCCGCGCAGCGCTCGGCGACCGCCCCGCGGTCCTCGGCCACGAGGGCTGCGGCACCGTAGCCCGGGCCGGGACGCAGGTCGACACCGTCCGCGTGGGCGACCGGGTCGTGATCTCCTTCGCCTCCTGCGGCCGCTGCGAGCAGTGCCGGGCCGGGCATCCCGCCTACTGCGCCCTCGCCACGGTCCTGAACGCCTCCGGCCGCCGCGTCGACGGCTCGCCCACGCTCCGCCTGCGGCAGCAGGAGCCCGGCCGACTCCCCTTGTACGCGGCCCACTTCGGGCAGTCGTCGTTCGCGTCGGCAGCGCTCGCCGACGCCCGCGCGTGCGTGCCGGTCGGGGACGTGCCGCCGGAGGCCGCCGCCCCGCTCGGCTGCGGGTTCCTCACCGGAGCGGGCGCGGTCCTCAACATCCTGCGGCCGGGCCCCGGCGACCGGCTGCTCGTCGTCGGCGCGGGTGCGGTCGGCAGCGCGGCCGTTCTGACGGCCCTGTCGGAGGGCGTCGAGGTCGTCGTGGCCGAACCCGTGGCAGCGCGCCGCCAACTCGCCGTACGGCACGGGGCGTTGGCGGTGCAGTCCCTGGACGCGCCGATGCCGTCGGGCACGCACGCCCTCGACACCACCGGCCGCCCCGAGACGCTCACCCGCACCCTCGCCCTGCTGCAGCCGCGCGGCATCCTCGCCGTGGTCGGGCTCGGCCCCCGCACGGTCGGCGTCGACGTGCGCGAGCTGATGCTGCGCGGCCTGCAACTCCGCGGCTGCGTCGAGGGCGACGCCGATCCGCGGCTCCTCGTGCCGGAGCTGGTCCGCCGCCGGGAGCAGGGCCGCCTGCCCCTCGACGCCCTGGTCACGCCGTACCCGCTGGCCGACTTCGACCGGGCGGTCGCCGACCAGCGCACGGGCCGCGTACTGAAACCCGTACTCCTCCCGCCCCACGCCTGACCCGCGCATCGACCCCGTACCCGTACGACCGACCCGACGACACAGAGCGGAGCACCGATGACGACCGCGCCTGCGATCCGGCCCGAGCGGACGCTGTACGACGACGACCACGAACTGCTGCGCAAGACGGTCCGCGCCTTCGCCGACAGACACGCCGCGCCGCACGCCGAGCGGTGGCGGGCCGAGGGGAAGGTCGACCGGGAGCTGTTCCGGGAGGCCGCGAAGGCCGGGCTCCTCGGGTTCAACATCCCCGAGGAGTACGGGGGCGGCGGGATCGACGACTTCCGCTTCAACGCCGTCATCGGGGAGGAGTTCTCCCGCCACCCCGCGGCCGACGGGCTCGCCGCAGTGGGACTGTCCAACGACATCGTCGTCCCGTACTTCACCGGCCTGACCGACGACGAGCAGAAGGCCCGCTGGCTGCCCGGCATCGCCGCCGGCGAACTCGTCGTCGCCGTCGCCATGACCGAGCCCGGCACCGGCAGCGACCTCGCGGGCATCACCACGACGGCCGTCCGGGACGGCGACGCATACGTGGTCAACGGCAGCAAGGTGTTCATCTCCAACGGCCAGAACGCCGACCTGATCGTCACCGCCGTACGCACCGGACCCGACCGGCACGGCGGCATCAGCCTCCTCGTCGTCGAGGCCGACCGGCCCGGGTTCACGCGCGGCCGCAACCTGGAGAAGGTCGGCCTGCACGCGCAGGACACCAGCGAGCTGTTCTTCCAGGACATGCGCGTGCCCGCCGCCAACCTGCTCGGCGCCGAGGGGGCCGGCTTCAAGTCCCTGATGCGCAACCTCGCCCAGGAACGCATCTCCATCGCCGCCAACGCCATGGCCTCCATCGAGGGCGTGCTGGAACGGACCGTCGCGTACGTCAAGGAGCGCAAGGCGTTCGGCCGGACCGTCGGCTCCTTCCAGAACACCCGCTTCGAGCTGGCCGACATGGTCACCACCGCCCGCGTCGGCCGCACCTACATCGACGGCCTCCTCGCCCGGCACGCCCGCGGCGAGCTGGACGCCGTGGACGCCGCGTCCGCGAAGTTCTGGGCCACCGAGAGCTACGTGAACATCGTCGGCCGCTGCTTCCAACTCCACGGCGCCTACGGCTACATGCTCGAATACCGCATCGCCCACGACTATCTCGACTCCCGCATCACCACCGTCTACGGCGGCACGACCGAGATCATGAAGGAGATCGTCGCCCGCGACCTGGGCCTCTGACGCGGGGCGGAAAGTTCTTCACCGGAGCCCTTGAGGTTGACCCGAGGTCAACCCGCAGAGTGCTCCGTATGACGAACCCGAAGACGAACCAGAAGCCGAACTCGAAGCCGAACCCCGCCTGGACGGGCATGGTCGCCGTCGACGACACCGCACTCGCCGTCACCGACACCGGCGGCACCGGCACCCCCGTCGTGTACCTCAACGGGGCCTACGCAAGTCAGCGCCACTGGAAGCCGACCGTCGCCGAACTCGGCGGCGACTGGCGGCACATCACCTTCGACGGGCGCGCCCGCGGCAAGTCCCGCAAGTCCGCCGACTACTCCTTCGAGGCCTGCCAACGCGACCTCGACGCGGTCCTCACGGCCCGCGGCGTCGAACGGCCGATCCTCGTCGGCTGGTCGTACGGCGCGTTCACCGCGATGTACTGGGCCGAGCGGCACCCCGACCGGGTCCGGGCCGTCGTCAACGTCGACGGCGCCCTGCCCGCGGGCCTCACCGGCGCGGAGGGGCACGAGCGGATCCGCAAGCTGTTCCGCCGCAACCGGCTGATCCTGCCCCTCGTCGCCCCCTTCGGCCTCGCCGCCCGCATGTCCGCCGACCAGCACGCCGACGTCAACATCGAGCTGAACGAGATCGCCGCCGCCTGCGCCCCCGTACTGGAACGCGTGACCTGCCCCGTGCGGTACGTCCTCGCGGCGGGCGACAGCTACGGCAGCAAGGACGGCGAGCAGGAGGACGCCCGCGCCGCACTCGAACCCGTACTCGCCCGCAACCCGAACCTGAAGGTCGGCGAGAAGGTGGCGAGCGACCACGGCGCGATCCTGCGGAAGGACTACCGGGCGGTGGCCCGTGCCATGCGCGAGGTAGCGTCGGCGGCACGGCAGTCGACGGCGGGAGGCGATGCGTAGTGGTCAACAGATGCTTGGGCAGGGCGAGTTGATGGCGGGCGGGCTCACGATCGGGCAGGCGGCGGCGTACGCCGGGGTCACGATCAAGACGGTGCGCCACTACCACCGGCTCGGCCTGGTCGACGAGCCGCGCCGGGACACCTCCGGCTATCGCCGGTACGCGTCGACCGACCTCCTCCGCCTCGTCCAGGTGCGCACCCTGGCCGCGGCGGGGGTGCCGCTCGCCGAGATCGGCGAGCTCCTGGACGCCGGCCCGGAGCGGTTCGCCGCCGCCCTCGACGACGTGGAACGGCGCCTGAACGAGCGCATCGACGAACTCGTCGCCCGCCGCGACACCCTGCACCGCCTCGCCGACGGCGACCGGGCCCTCCTGCCCGACCGCGCCTGCGCCCTCCTCGACCGCTTCGCCGCACTCGGCTTCCCCGCCGCCTACACCGCCTCGCAGCGGGAAGGCCTGGTCCTGGCGCGGGCGGTGGCCCCGGACTTCTTCGACGGCTTCGTGGCGCAACTGGAGCACCGGCTCGACGACCCCGAGTACGTCCGCCTCGCCCAGCGCAGCTGGGAGGCGCTGTCCTGGGAGCCGGACGACCCGCGCCTGGACGCGCTCGCCGCCGACTTCGTCGCGAACCTGCTGACCCGCCGCGACCTCATGGAGGAGCAGGCCGCCGACCTCTCCGCCACTCCCGACGCCACCACCCGCTACCGCCTCATCAACGACCACCGGGCCGACCAGCACCCGACCCTGACCCGCCTCACGACCCTCATGGAACAGAAACTGCGCGAGGCCGGGCTCCAAGTCCCGCGCAGTCGCGGCTAGTCGGGATCCCCGGCCCAGGGCTCGGTGGGCCGGTCGAGCCCCGAGATCCTGAACAGGGTGCGTACTGTCTCGCGGTCGACACGGCGGGACAACTGACGCAGGGCCGTGGCACCGCACGTCAGCAGGCGCCGTTCGGCCGAGGTGCGCGCGCCCGCCTCCAGGAGCGCCCAGAGCGCCGGGTTGCCCGTCAGGACCGTCGGGTCGACCTCGACGCGGGTGCCGTACAGGTCGCGCAGGACGAGGCGTTGGGCGACGCCGTCGTGCCAGCGCACCGACACCAGGCAGTCCGTACGCACGCACCGGCTCCGCAGCAGTCCCCGCGAGGCCAGCCATCCCGGCCCGGCGGTCACCCGGGGCGGGAGCAGCACGACGAACAGCCACACCGACAGCCCGGACCACAGGCCGACCCGCCACACCGTCAGGCCGCCCGCGCACCCGTCGACGAGGAGGGAGAGGCCCAGCAGGGCCACCGCACAGACCAGGGCGTCGCGCACGTCGGCGGGCCAGCGCCGGTCGGCGACGGCGAGACGGCCGGGAGGCCCGGCAGCCACTCCGGCGACCGCCTCGAAGGTCCTGCCCCTGCCGCCCCTGCCGCCACGGAGTCCCATACGGCCGAAGCTAGCCCCGACTCCCCGGCGAACCAGGCCTGTTGACGCCCCGCTGACGAAGCGCCGATCCAACCTTTACGGGCCGTGTCAGACGACCTCGAAGTTGGCCATCATCCCCATGTCCTCGTGCTCGGCGTTGTGGCAGTGGAAGAGGAAGCGGCCGCGGTAGCCGTCGAAGCGGGTGATGATCTCCGCCGACTCGCCGGGCCGCAGCGACACCGTGTCCTTCAGGCCCGCGTCGTGCGGCAACGGCTCCCGCCCGCCGCGCGACAGCACCCGGAACCCGACGAGGTGCAGATGCACGGGATGGTGCACGTCGGCGACGATCCGCCACACCTCGACGTCCCCCAGGCGCACGGTCACGTCGCTGCGCGCCGGGTCGTACGGCAGCCCGCCGATCAGCCAGCCGTGCCCGCCCCGCATCCGTCCGCCCCGGAAGGAGAACTCCCGCACCCGGACCGCGTCCGCGCGGCGCCAGTCGGGCAGGTCGTCCGACAGGACCCGCGGGACCCGGCTCGGGTCGGCGGCCTTGCGTACGACGTGGAAGGCGAGGACGTCGCGGGTACGGCCGGCGCCGAGGCGGTTGACGAGCCGGACGCGGCTGCCGACCGGGACGTCCGCGAAGTCGACGACCACGTCGTACCGTTCGGCCGGGGCCATCGGGAGGCGCCGGTGCGTGACCGGGGCGGCGAGCAGCCCCTGGTCGGCGCCGACCTGCACGAGGTCGAGCCGCCGCCCGTCGTCGCCGACCGCCTCGAACTCGTAGTGCCGGGCGTTCGAGGCGTTGAGGAGACGGAGCCGGTAGCGGGCCGCGTCGACCTCGTGCACGGGCCACGGGGCGCCGTTGACGAGGATCACGTCGCCGAGGACCCCGGCGAGGTAGGGCTCCTCGACTCCCGGTGTCCGCCGGAGCGTCGGGTCGAGCGCCGGGTAGGCGAGGCTCCCGTCGGCGGCGAAGGCCCGGTCCGCGATCATCAGCGGCAGCTCGCGCGGCCCGGCGGGCAGTCCGAGCGCGTCCTCGGCGTCGTCCCGCACGATGTGCAGCCCGGCGAGCCCCCGCCAGATCGCGGGCGCAGTGAAGTCCATGCGGTGGTCGTGGTACCAGAGCAGGGCGGGGCGCTGGTCCAGCGGGAAGGTGTAGGCGCGGGTGAGGTCGGTGACGACGGCCCGCGGATCCTGCATGGCGTGCCCACCGTTCCCGCTGCCGTGGCCGGAGTTCCCGCTTCCGTGTCCGGCGCCGTGTCCTGTGTGGCCGTCGGGGCCGTCGGGGCCGGACTCGGGCCAGCCCCTCGGCAGCACGAGGTCCGTCGGATACCCGTCCGAGTCGGCCGGGGTCCGCCCGCCGTGCAGATGGACGACGGTCGGCACGGGCAGTTCGTTGCGGTGCGTCACCCGCACGGCCCGTCCGCGCCGGGACTCGACGGTCGGCCCGGGGAAGGTGCCCTCGTACGTCCACAGCGGGGTGCGGACGCCGGGCAGGATCTGCGCGGTCGTCTCGCGCTGCGTCATCTCGTACCGGTCGACACCGCCCGAAGTGCCCGTCGGCGCAAGGACGTCGGGGATCGGCAACGGCACCCGGTACGGGGGCGGCAGCGGTACGGCGCTGCGCAGTTCGGCGCCGGTGACGGCCGGGCGGCGGGCGAGCGCGGCCGAGGCGGAGAGCCCGCCGGCCGCCATGAGCCCGAGGGCCCCGCCGATGCCGAGGACCCGGCGCCGGTTCAGGCCGGGGGCCCGGCCGGGCAGGTCGGCGTGCTGCTCAGGCATGGCCGGCCTCCATGGTCCGCACGCGCGCCTCGCCCGTCTGCGGGGCCCGGCGGTGCAGGGGCCGGGCCCACACGGCGACGAACAGCACGACGATCCCGGCGACGGTCAGCACGCCCAGCGGGAAGTGCAGCCACAGCGCGCCCTCCATCCCCGCCACGTACTGCACCGTCTCGGCCGCGACCACCGCCAGCGTGGCGAGGAACGGCCAGGCCCGGCGCAGCCGCACCCACGCCACGATCGCCACGACGAACTGCAGATAGCCGATGTAACTGGTGACGTCGGCGCCGACCGTGTGCCAGCGCAGGCCGTCGTAGTCGCCGCTCATGTACACGCCGGCGAAGACCGGTTGTCCGAAGACCGTGATCACATGCGCGCTGACGACGGCCCGTAGAACCCACCCGCTTGCCGCGGTGGCCATGGGCGTCCTCCCCGTTGGTTTCCGTCCGGATCCGTTCCGATCCGTGCTGGTTCCGTTCCTTGGCGAACCGGAACTCCTTGGCGAACCGGAACGCCCTTCACGCTATGACCGTCGAGTTATCTTGACCAAGACCAATATTGCTATGCCGCTATACCTGTGCAGGCATGGAGGGAACGGTATGGATCTGAACGCGCTCAAGCAGTTCGTCGTCGTGGCACGCCTGGAGCACCTCAGTCGCGCGGCGGACGAACTCCGGGTCGCCCAGCCGTCGTTGAGCCGCACCGTCGCCCGCCTGGAGAGCGAACTCGGCACGCCGCTGTTCGACCGCGCGGGCCGCCTCCGCCTCAACGACGCGGGGAAGCTCTTCCTCGGGTACGTGGAACGCGCACTCGGCGAACTCGACGCGGGCCGGCGCGCGGTCGCCGACGCGACGAGCGAGGGCTTCGGGACCGTACGCCTGGCGTCGGAGACGTTCCTGACGCTCACCGGTCCGCTCACGGCGTTCAAGCGGGCGCATCCGGCGATCGAGGTCCAGTTGCATCAGTTGCCGGCCGACGACATGGCCCGGCACCTGCGCGCCCAGGACGTCGACCTGTGCGTGTCCTCGCAGGCCATCCCGGTCGAGGGCCTGGAGGCGGTCCAACTCCTCGACGAGGCGGTGTGGGTGGCCGCGCCGCTCGGCCACCCGCTGGCGGGCCGTACGTCGGTGACCGTCGAGGAACTCGCCGACGAGCCCTTCGTCACGGCCACCCGACGCCACTGGCTGCGCCGCCTCCTCGACCGCCTCTTCGCCGGGCAGGGCCTCACCCCGAAGATCGTCTGCGAGGGCGACGAGTCCAGCGCCATCGCCGACCTGATCAGCGCGGGCCTCGGCATCGGCCTGGTCCCCGCGATGGCCCGCCGCTCCACGACCTGCGCGCCGGTCGTGTGGATCGCGGTGGACCACCCCGACTGCCGCCGCACGGTCCACCTCTACCGCGCCACGAACAACCGGCTCTCCACCGCCGCCGAACTGATGCGCACGACGATCACGCAGTGGGACTGGGAACCCGGCGAACAGGCCGTGCCGGGCGCGGTGCACTGCCCACACCCGTGCCGGGAGGCTGCCGGGTAGGGCGGCGGCGGAGGCGGAGGCCCGACAGTGCCCAGTGCCCGGTCGGACGTCGGCCGCTCCACGTCCACGGCGCCACGAACAACCAACCCTCCACAGCCGTCCGTACGTTCACCCCCGCCGACCCCCCAACCGATAGCGCAACAACCGGGCACGGACGTCGTCCGCCGTCAGCCCGAGGCCTGCCGTCAGGGTTTCGTCGGGGATCTCGTCCGCGTCGACGTACGCCGCCGCTCGGCCGCCGAAGCGCTGCGTCGTGCGTTCCAACGCGGCCACGGCCTTGAGCGCGGCCAGCGGCGCGTCGTGGGTGAGGCGGTCCAGCTGTTCGTCGATCCGGGCGAGGAGGGCCGTCAGGTCGTCCGGCAGCGGCACGGTGCGTGCCTCCACGTCGGCCATGTGCCGCTCCCAGTCCGCGGCGGGCCCGGGGGAGGGGAAGTCCCGCACGGCGTCGGCCTCGCCCCGGTCGATCGGGTTACTCCGCCGTGCCGCGCCATCCGCACGAGCACGCGGCCCGCGCCCGCGCCGCCGACGGCCGGCTCCCGGCGCCGTGGTACGCCCACCACTCCCGCGTCTCACGGAACTCGGACCCGCTGCCGGGGTCCAGGTACACCACCTCCGGCTCGGTGCCGTCCGCGAGCACGGCGCCCACCCAGCCCTCGTGGGACGTCCCGAACTCCTCCGTCGTCCACGCCATGTCCCCTCCGATCCCCGCAAGACGGCGGTACGCGGCCCACGATGCCGCACCGCCCGGCGCACGCACAGCCGTGCTGCCGCCCCCGGCCGCTACAAAACGCTTGCTGCGGCGGCGGGTTGGGCCCGGCGGGCCCGCCGCAGAGGCGGTCGTACGGCCGTTCGGCGGCATGCAGGTTCGTTTCGTCGCCATCCGTCCGTGTGAGCGGCCCGGAGACCGCCCGCCGGGCGGGCAGACATGGCGGCGCCGATATTCCCACCAGCAGAAAGACCGGTCGATGCGACTTCGCTCCGCCTTCACCGCCGTTCTCGGCGCCGCCCTGCTCCTCGTCGCCGTCCCCGGCTCGGCCTCGGCCGCCTCGGGGCAGTTCCGCTACGACTACGTGACACTCGAGGGGCACGCCGTGACGGGCTTCCTCAACGACCCGCCCAGCGGCGAGTGCGTGAACCTGCCCGGCGTCGGCTGGGAGAACCCGCTGCCCGGCCACTCGCCGAAGAACCGCACGGACGCCTGGGCGCTGGTCTTCACCGACACCGACTGCGAGGGCGACTCCTTCCGCCTGCGCCCGCACACCGGCGGGGCGTCGGAGCGGCTGAAGGTCCGCTCGGTCGTCTTCGGCTGACGGACACGCTCAGCCGGCACGGACGGAGGGGGTGCGCATCGTCGGGGACGCGCACCCCCTCCCCTTTCTGTACGCCGACGGCCCCCGGCTCATGTCCGGGGGCCGTCCGGGCCCGGCTCACCTCCCGGGCGCCGAGGTCTCCTCCGCGACGGTGAAGTGCCGTACGCCGCCCGGCCGTTCGAGCTCGTCGAGCACGGCCACGGCCAGGTCCTCCGCGCTGATGCGGGAGCTGCCGTCGGGGCCGGTCAGCAGCGTCGTCGTACCGCGCCGGTAGCGTCCGGTGCGGGCCCCGGGTTCGAGCAGGGCCGGCGGACTGACGTACGTCCACGCGTCGTACGGGTGCTCCGCACAGGCCTGGAGCTGACGCGTACTGGCCTCCGCGATCGCCCGCCACTGCGCCGCGACGTACCGCGGATCGTCGAGCACCGACAGGCCAGGTTCGGCAGGGGAGTCGAGCGGCGCCGCCCCGCCGACGACCAGGACCGGGACGCCCGTCCGCGCCGCCGCGTCGAGCACGGCCACCGTCATCGGGGCGAGCGTGTCCTCCTGGCCGGGGGCCGGGCGGACGGCGAGTACGGCGACGTCGGCCTTGTCGAGCGCCCGGTCCAGGGACGCCGGGTCGCCGCCGCCCGCGTCCACGGCCACGGAGGTGACGCCGGGCGCGGCGGCCGTACCGGGGCGTCGGGAGGCGGCGATCACCTGGTGGCCGCGCGAGACGGCTTCGGCGACGACGCGCGAGCCGACCATTCCGGTGGCGCCGAGGACTGCGATGTTCACGAGTCGGACCCTTTCGGAGTCGAAGAGAGGCGAAGAGAGGCGAAGAGAGGTGAAGCGAGAGAACTGCGGGAGGAGCGCTAGGAACTTGAGGAACGTGACGAACGCGAGGCGGGCGTGATCTGTCCCGCCGCCAGCGCCGCGAGCGCCAGCGCGAAGCCGAGGAGCTGAAGGGGTGCGAGGGTCTCGCCGGAGAGCAGCACCCCGAGGACGGTGGCGACGAGCGGTGAGAGCAGTCCGAGGAGCGCGGTCGCCGTCACCGGCAGCGAGCGCAGCCCCCGGAACCACAGGGTGTACGCGACGAGCCCGCCCGCGGTGCCCAGCCACACGTACCCGGCGACGGCCTGCCCGTCGATCCCGCCCGGCACGCCCTCCACGAGCAGCGTCGGCACGACCAACACCAGCCCGCCCGCGGTGAGTTGCCACCCCGCGAACCCGACCGCGCTGACCCCCTCGGGGCGGCCCCAGCGTTTCGTGAGGACGACGCCGGTGCCCATGGCCGCGGCCCCGCCGAGCCCGGCGGCGATCCCGAGCGGGTCGAAGGCCGCGCCCGGCCCCAGCACCACGAGCCCGACCCCCACGACCCCCACCACACCCCACCCGAGCCGCCACGGCGACAGCCGCTCGGAGAGGATCAGCACGGCGAGGAACGCCACCAGGATCGGCTGACTCGCGCCCAGCGTCGCCGCCACACCGCCGGGAAGACGCTCCGCGGCGAGGAAAAGCAGCGGGAAGAACACCCCGACGTTCAGCGCGCCGAGCACCCCCGCCTTCCACCACCACGCCCCGCGCGGCAGCGTCCGCGCGACGAGCAGGCCGAGCAGCCCGGCCGGGAGCGCCCGCATCAGCCCGGCGAACAACGGGGCGTCGGGCGGCAGGAGTTCGGTGGTGACGACGTACGTCGTGCCCCACACCGCGGGCGCGAACGCCGTGGCGAGCGTGAGCCCGGCACGGCCCGCCGCGGTGGCGGGCGCCGACGGGGAGGGGGCGGAAGGGGCCGGGGGAGCTGTCGTTGTGGTCACGACCTCACTGTCGCGCCCGCCCCAACCATGAGTCCAACACATCGTTTTCATGCAATCGATCGCGAGACGCGATGAATCGCTCGCGGTGAGGCACGATGGCGGCATGGAGCTGAGGCAACTTCGATACGTCCTGGCCGTGGCCGAGACCCGCAACTTCACGCGCGCCGCCGAGCAGTGCTACGTCGTGCAGTCCGCGCTCAGCCACCAGATCAAGACGCTGGAGGACGAACTCGGGGTGCGGCTCTTCGCGCGTACGAGCCGACGGGTCGAACTCACCGCCGCGGGCGAGGCGTTCCTGCCCTCCGCCCGCGCCTGCCTGGAGGCCGCCGAGCGTGCCGCCGCCGACGCGACGGCGACGGTCGGGGAGCTGCGCGGGCCCGTCACCCTCGGCACGATCCCCACGGTCACGGCCCTCGACATCCCCCGGGCGCTGCGGGCCTTCCACCAGGCGCACCCGGCGGTGCGCGTCACGCTGCGCACCGCGCCCAGCGACGCGCTGATCGCCGACGTCGCGGCGGGCGCGGTGGACATCGCGGTCCTCGGCCTGCCGGAGAACGTCACGCCGACCGGCGTCCAGTCGGCCGAGCTGGCCAGGGAACGGCACGTCGCCGTCGTGTCGACCGAGCACCGGCTTGCGGGGCGGCGCCGGCTGCGGCTCGCCGATCTGGCGGACGAGACGTTCGTCGACTTCACGGCGGGCACACCCGGGCGCGCACAGAGCGACCTCGCCTTCGAGGCGGCGGGCCTCCAGCGCGACGTCACGTTCGAGTCGATGTCGATCAACCTGATCCTCGACCTGGTCGAGCAGAACCTCGCCGTCGCGCTCCTGCCGCCCGCGATCATCCGGCCGGGCACCGACCTCGTCGCGATCGCGGTCACGGGCGGCCCGACCCGCAGCGAGCACCTGGCCTGGAGCGAGTTCAACCCCACCCCGGCGGCCACAGCCCTCCTGACGGTCCTGCGCGCCAACGCACGCCCGGAACGGTGAGCCCCGCAGTGCCTTGACCGCCGCCCCTGTCCGTGCGTACGTAAGCACGCTCACATACGCGCGCGGGCCCGCTCCGCCCGACCGCCCGGCGCCCGCAGATCGCCCTCATCCACGAACAGCTCGCCGCCCTCGCCGGTGCGTCTCGTGAGACCTGCACCAAGGCCCTGCACGAGTTCGCCGACCGCGGCGTCCTCCGCCTGGACCGCGGCCGCATCACGATCCTCGACGCGGCCCGCCTCCGGGACGAGACGGGCTGAACGAGCGTTCTGCCCCCTGTCACAACCTCCGCCGTGCCGGTGTCTGAAGGCCGTACCCCCTGGATACGGAGCCGTGTCCCTGGATACGGAGGAGGCAGGAACCATGAGCGAGCACACCGACGTGGTCGTGATCGGCGGCGGATACGCGGGCGTGATGGCCGCGAACCGGCTGACACAGCGCGCCGACGTGAACGTCACCCTGATCAACCCGCGCCCCACCCTCGTCCACCGCGTCCGCCTGCACCAGCTGGTCGGCGGCACCGACGAGGCGGTCGTCCCGTACGAGGACGTCCTCGCCGACGGCGTGCGGCTGGTCGTCGACGAGGTGACCCGGATCGACGCGGCCGGGCGCACCGTGGCCCTCGCGGGCGACGGCCCGGACGGCACGGCGGGCGCCCTCGCCTACGACTACCTGGTCTACGCAGTCGGCAGCGGAAGCGCCGCCCCCGACGTGCCGGGCGCCGCCGAACTCGCCCACCCCATCGCGACGTTGGAGGAGGCGCAGCGGCTGCGTGCCGTTCTCGACCGGGCGCCGTCGACCGCCCCGGTGACCGTCGTCGGCGCCGGGCCCAGCGGCATCGAGACGGCCGCGGAACTGGCCGAGCAGGGGCGGCGGGTGACGCTGGTGTGCGGGGGAGTGCTCGGCCCCTACCTGCACACCCGCGGCCGGCGCTCGGTCGCGGGGCGCCTCGCCCAGCTCGGCGTGACCGTCGTGGACGGGCCGGGCTCGAAGGTGACCGAGGTGACCGGTGACGCGGTACGGCTCGCCGACGGGCGGGAACTGCCGAGCGAGGTCACCGTCTGGACGGTCGGCTTCGGCGTGCCCGACCTGGCCGCGCGCAGCGGACTCGCCGTCGACGCGGTCGGCCGGCTGCTCACCGACGAGTCGCTGACCAGCGTGGACGACCCGCGGATCGTCGCGGCCGGCGACTCGGCGGCGCCGTCGGGGCTGCCGCTGCGGATGAGCTGCCTCAACGCGACGCCGCTGGGCGCGCGGGCCGCCGACACCGTCCTCAGCCGCCTCGCGGGCGAGGAGCCGGGGCATGTGCACCAGTCGTTCTCGGCGCAGTGCGTCAGCCTCGGCCGCAACGCGGGCCTGTACCAGTTCGCCAACCGCTCCGACATCGCGGTCTGGCTGCACATCGACGACGGCCTCGGCGCGAAGATCAAGGAGAAGGTCTGCCAGGGCATCCCGGGCCACCTCTCGGGCGAGGCCCGCAAGCCCGGCTCGTACAAGCTCCACCGCATCCCCGGCGGCGTCACCCAACGCCGCAAGCTCCTCCGAGCAGCTGAGGCGGACCGAGCGGCGGCCCGGACGGAGGCGACGTCGACGGTGGCGGGCGGGTCGGCCTGAGACGGTGCGGGGGTACAGGGCGCAGGTGTCCAGCCGGCTCGGAACGTGCTGCGCCGCCCTACCGGCTCACTCGCCCGCAGCCGAGCTGCCACCTCGCCCCGGAATCCGTGGCGACTGCACGGCCTGGGCCTCGGCCTTCGCGTCGTCGACCGCGGCGGCGGCCTGTTTCACGGCCTCGTCCGCCGCGGTGGCCGCGTCGAGGGGCGGGGGCGGGGCCGGGGTGCCCTTCTCCAGCTCGGGCACGCGGCCGTCGTCCTCCTCCGGGCCGGTGGCGGCCCCCGACGGCGCGCCCTCGGCCGAACGGTCGCCGAACGCGCTGGTCACGGTCCGTACCGCCTCCGTCAGCTCGCCCGGGATCACCCAGAACGTGTTGTTGTCGCTCTGCGCGAGGTGCGGCAGCGTCTCCAGGTACTTGTACGCGAGGACCTTCGGGTCGGCGTTGTTGCGGTGGACGGCCTGGAAGACCCGCTCGACGGCCTTCGCCTCGCCGTCCGCCCGCAGGATCATCGCCTGCTGGGTGCCCTGCGCCTCCAGGATGTCCTTCTGCTTCGTGCCCTCCGCGGTGAGGATCTTGGCCTGCCGGTCGCCCTCGGCGTGCAGGATCGCGGCGCGCTTGTCCCGCTCGGCCCGCATCTGCTTCTCCATCGCTTCCTTGATGGTGTTGGGCGGGTCGATGGCCTTGATCTCGACCCGGTTGACGCGGATGCCCCACTTCCCGGTGGCGTCGTCCAGGACGGAACGCAGCCGGGCGTTGATCTCCTCGCGGGAGGTGAGCGTCTCCTCCAGGTCCATGCTGCCGATGACGTTGCGCAGAGTGGTCACAGTGAGCTGGTCGATCGCCTGGAGGTAGTCGGCGACCTCGTACGCGGCGGCCCGCGGGTCGGTGATCTGGTAGTAGAGCACCGTGTCGATGTTCACGACGAGGTTGTCCTCGGTGATCACCGGCTTGGGGTCGGAGGAATACACCTGCTCGCGCACGTCCAGCTTGGTGTTGACGCGGTCGGCGACCGGCAGGACCAGGTTGAGGCCGGGTTGCAGCGTGCGGCGGTAGCGGCCGAACCGCTCGATGTTGTACCGCCGGGCCTGCGGCACGATCCGTACGGAGGCGGCCACCACGAAGACGACCACGATGGCAGCGACAAGGGCGAAGATCAGAACTGCGTCCACAGCGCCTCCAGTGCTCTGCGTTCAGCGGTTCACGGCAGGAGTTCGCGCGGATACACGACGGCCGTCGCGCCCTCGATCTCCATGACGTCCACCAGCGCCCCCACCGGGATCACATGGGACTCGTCGAGGGCCCGCGCGGACCACTCCTCGCCGGACAGCTTGATCAGGCCGTGGGTGGCGGTCACCTCGCGTACGACCTCGGCCCGCCGCCCGATCAGCGCGTCACTGCCCTCGTGCGAGAGCGGCTCCTGCGCCATGTGCCGCAGCGCGACAGGACGTACGAGAACGAGGCCTGCCGCTGCCGCCGCCCCGAAGGCGACGAGCTGACCGGCGAGACCGATCCCCACACCCGCGACCACGGCGGCGACGAGCGCGGCGCCCGCCAGCAGCCCGAGGACCAGGGTGAGGGTGAAGAACTCCGCGGCACCCAGTGCCGCGGCGGCGAGGAGCCAGACGAACCACGGCATCGAATCCCCCTCCAGGAAAGGGCCTTCCCCTCCAAGCTACCTCTCCCGGCCCACCTTCCGGCGACGGCAAGTCGTCCACGGCCGTCGGAGGCGAGGGAACCCGAGTAGGGCGACTCAGGCGGCGGACGGTTCGATTTCCCCCGCGAAGACGATGACCTGGTCGATGAGGCTCCGTCGCAGATGGACGACGTCCGTTCCCGCCAGACGGGGGCCTCCGTCAGGCGTGGTGAACACCCACTGGTACCGGGCCCACTCCCCGGGCATGTCCACGGCTGAGCAGCGCACCATCGTGCCGGTCCCCGCCGGGTGGCGCCGGATGTCCAGCACGAACTGCTCGACCGCCGCGATCCCTTCGCTGCGACCCAACGGCCCCCAGAAGACCACGTCCGAGGTCAGGGCCTGGGAGAGCAGGGCAGTCACATAGCTGTCGTCCGAGGCGTTGAACGCGGAGATGAACGTGTCGATCGCGGAGCGTGCCGTCTCTTCCTGCATGCCCCAGTAATACCAGCCGTGGCAGGTGCGCCAGTCCGCGAGGCGCCTTCCGCTCACGGCGGACCGTCCCGCCCACAGCGGACCGTCCTGGTCACGGCACTAGTCCTCGTACGACCGCACCAGGCGGGCGAGCTGTCGGCCCGCCGCCTGCAGGGGTTCCTCGCTGCGGTTGACCTGGGCGGTGACTTCGGCGCCCTCCAGGGTGGAGATGACGGTGGTCGCCAGCTCCCCGGCGGTCTCGGCGGGGAAGCCGCTGCGCAGCAGCTTGTCGCGGACCAACTGCTCCCAGCCGCCCAGCGCGTCGGCGCACGCCTGCTGGATCTCGGAGTCGGTGCCGAGCGTCTCCAGGGCCGCCGCGGTGACGGGGCAGCCGTCGATCCAGCCCGACTCGCGCAGTTCGTCGGCGAGTCGGCGGGCGCAGGCCAGCACCGCCTCGGCCGGGTCGTCGTCGCTGTCCAGCGCCTCGCGCAGGAGCGTCGCGAACTCCGCGCTGCTGTGCCGGATCGCGGCGACGGCGACGGCCCCCTTGCCGCCGGGGAAGAAGTGGTAGACGGAGCCGAGGGTGGCCTGTGCCTCCTGGGCGATCTGCTTGATTCCGGTGCCGACGTACCCCTGCCGCTGCAGGAGGCGTGCTGCGGCGACGACGATCCGGTCCCGTGTGCTGGTGGTCTGCATCTGCATGCAGCAGCACGGCACGGAACAGCACCGCACCGAACAGCACCGCACCGAGCAGTCCGTCACCGTCATCGGCCTCGGCCCCATGGGGCAGGCCATGGCCGGCGCCTTTCTCGACCAGGGGTACGAGGTCACCGTCTGGAACCGCACCGCGTCCCGTGCGGACGACCTCGTCGCGCGCGGGGCACTCCTCGCCCCTGACGTGGAAAAGGCGCTCGCCGCCAACGAGTTGGTGGTCCTCAGCCTCACCGACTACGACGCCGTGTACGCCACGCTCGGCCCCGCCGATGCCGCGCTGGCCGGACGGGTCCTCGTCAACCTCAGCTCGGACACCCCCGAGAAGGCCCGGGCGGCGGCCCGTTGGGCGGAGGAGCGGGGCGCCGTCCAGCTCACCGGAGGCGTCACCGTGCCGCCCTCCGGGATCGGCGGGGCCGAGTCGTCGACGTTCTACAGCGGCCCGCGGGACGTGTACGACCGGCACAGGGCCGCGCTCGAAGTCATCACGGGGCGGACCGACCACCGGGGAGAGGACCCGGGGCTCGCCGCGCTCATGTACCAGATCGGCATGGTCATGTTCTGGACGTCGATGCTGAGTTATTGGCAGGCCGTCGCCCTCGCCGACGCCAACGGCCTGAGCGCGGCGGACATCCTGCCGCACGCCGTGGAGACCGCGAACTCACTGCCGGGGTTCTTCTCCTTCTACGCCGAGCGCATCGACGCGGGCCGGCACGTGGGTGACGTGGACCGCCTCGCGATGGGCACGGCCAGCGTCGAGCACGTCCTGCACACCAACGCCGACGCGGGGGTGGACACCACGCTCCCGGCGGCGGTCGTCGAGCTCTTCCGGCGCGGTATGGCCGCCGGGCACGCCGCGGACAGCTTCTCCTCGCTGGTGGAGCTGTTGAAGAAGGCGGAGGTGTAACGGCACTGCACGCAGCGCATCCGCGCGTCAAGATGGGCGGGGACGGAAGGTCCGTCGTGCGGGAGGGGGAGCCATGGCCGAGTGGAGTGAGGCCGACGGCACGGCACTGCTGCTTCCCCTGCTCGTCGTCGCGGCCCTGCTGATCCGCACGGCCGTCCTCGAACTGCGCCGCCCCGGCTCCGCCCGCCGCCAGTGGTCGTTCGTCGCCGACAGGCGGGCCCTGGCGGGCGGGGCGGCGGTGGCCGTGGCGGTCGCGGTGCTCGGCTGGACCGCGATGGGCTGGGCCGCCGCGGCCTGGGCGGCCCTCGTCGGAACCTTGACCGCGTACGTCCTGGGCCGGGGCGGTCGGCACGGCTGATGCTGACCTGGTCCGGCCTGGGAGACTGAGGTTGACCGGGGCGGTCGTCGCTGTAGCAGGTGTGTGGGAGGAGGCGGGCTCGCCCGATGGGGTCGATCTACCGCAGCGAGGCGGGCCGGTGTACCGTCCGGCGGTGGTGCCTGGAGCGGCTCGACGCGTGGGCGGTGCCCCACGAGCGGACCACGGTCACGGCCCACGGCGCGCCCACGCACACGGTGACGGCAGGCTCCGGACCGCGCACGGTCGTGTACGTCGCCGGGACCAACTTCAACGCCGCGACCTCCCTGCTGCCGGCGACCGCGCTGGTCGAGGCCGGACACCGGGTCGTGCTCCTCGATGTACCGGGTCAGCCCGGCCTCAGCGGCGAACAGCGGGAAGCAGTCCAACTCCCTTGGTACGGCACCTGGTTGAGGGACGCGCTGAAGCAGCTCGACACCGGTCCCGTCACCCTCCTCGGCCACTCCTTCGGCGCGGGCATCGCCCTCTCCGCCACAGCCCCTACGGCCGCCGCATCACCGACGCGGATCGAACGCCTCGTCCTCGTCTCACCAGGCGGCCTGACCGGATTGCGCGTCACCCCCAAAGTCCTTGCGTCCTCGGCGAGTTGGTATCTGCGACCCGACGAGCAGCGCAGCGCTCGGCTGCTGCGGGCCATGCACGCGCCCGGCCGCGCACCGGACGACGGCCTCGTGGAGTGGATGACCCTCATCGCCCGCCACGCCCGCTCCAGCGCGTCCCCCGGCAAACTTCCCGCACTGCCCGCAACTCTCCCTCCCTGTACGGCAGTTGTGGGGGAGCACGACACCTTCCTGCCGCCGCGCGTGCTCGCCCCCGCCGTCCGCCGTGCGCTCGGCGTCGACCTGCGGGTGGTGCCCGACGCCGGGCACCTCCTGGTCGAGGAACACCCCCGGTACGTGGCAGAGTTGGTGTCCTGACGGCGCAAGGCAGAGCCGTACGTCATGGGTGGCCGGAGCGAGGTGTGCGCGTGGAACGGCTGAGGCGCGGCTCGTGGCAGCGGCGTGCCCTGTTCGCGTTCCTGGCGCTGTGCGTGCTGTGGACCGTGGGCGTGGCCGTGTGGTTCGTGGGCGTGGCCGTGTGGTTCGTGGTCTCCCTCGTCACCCCGCCACCGCCCGAGCCCTGGGAGGACGAGGAGCGGGCAGCGGGGCTGCATCACGAGCAACTCCCGGACGACGTGGGGCGGTTCTACGTACCGGAGTCCGCCAGGACCGAGAAGGACGGCACGGTCGTACTCCGCTACAAGCTCGGCGGAGGCATCGACTCCAACGTCTCCGACTTCCGCCGTACGTACGGCATCACCGCCGAGCGGAAGCAGACCGGCCCGAACGAGGTGACGTTCACGGACCACGCCGGCGACAGGCGGCGTACGTTCACGGTCGTGTACGGCAGTGTGCTGACCTCGCCGAACCTCTCCGAGCAGGATGAGGAGGCGGCCCGGATCACGGTCCGGGCGGTCCAGGACCAGGGCAGGCCGGTCGAGGGCGTAGGCGGGTCAGTCGGCGAGCGCCTCCCGCGCCCGGGCCAGCATCCCCAGCGCGTCCACCGTCGGTGGTGACAGCAACGCCTCGTCCCGCAGTTCCGACCACGGCACCCAAGCCGCCGCCTCCGTCGAGCCGCCCGCCTCGCTCACCACCGGCTCCCGGCAACCTCGCAGCGTGACCGCGTAGAACAGCGCGGTAAGGCTCCAACTCACCTCGTTCCGGCGGGCGTTGTACGTACGCGCGTCCAGGAGGCGAGCCGTCGCCGGGGTGAGGCCGGTCTCCTCGTGGAGCTCGCGGGCGAGCGCGTCGACGGGCTGTTCGCCGGGGTCGATCCCGCCGCCGGGCAGATGCCACAGTCCGGGCGGGAACACCGGTGACGCGTCCGAGAGGCGGGCGAGCAGCAGCCGGTCGGCGTCGGCGGCGATCCCGTACACCGAAATCCGGGTCCGTACACGCGAGTTCACCGCTCACCCTCCACGAGCCGCCGTATGCCGGAGCGATCTTCTCACCCGAGGTCCGCGAACGCCTCCACCGCATGCGTCTTGCCCGTGACGACGAGGACGTCGCCCTGCTCGATGACGGTCTCGGCGGTGGCGTACGTGAAGGCCTGGCCGGGGCGTTTCACGCCGACGACCGTCACCCCGTACTTGCTGCGGACCTGGCTGCGGCCCAGCGGCATGCCGGTCGCGAGCTCGGGCGCGACGGTCTTGACCAGGGCGTAGTCGTCGTCGAACTCGATGAAGTCCAGCATCCGCCCGGTGACCAGGTGGGCGACGCGCTCGCCCATCTCGTACTCGGGCAGCACCACGTGATGGGCGCCGAGGCGTTCCAGGATCTGGCCGTGCTGGCGGCTGACGGCCTTGGCCCAGATGTTGGGCACCTCGGCCTCCAGGAGGTTGGAGGTGACCAGGATCGACGCCTCGATGTCGGAACCGATCGCGACGACCGTGCTGGTGAACTCGTGCACGCCGAGCTGGCGCAGCACCTCCGGGTCGGTGCAGTCGGCGACCGCGGCGTGGGCGAGGCCGTCGCCGTGCTTCTGCACGAGCCCGGCGTCGGTGTCGATGCCGAGCACGTCCCAGCCGCGCCGGGTGAGTTCGTCGGCGAGGGAACTGCCGAACCGTCCGAGGCCGATGACGGCGAGCCGCTGGTCGGCGGGGGCCTTGGCGGCGTACTGCTGGGCGAGCTGCTTGCGGCGGCGCCGGCGCAGGTTGTGGAGGTAGTTAACCAATGACGGGTCGCTCCTCGGGCAGTCGGTAGCGGCGCGTGCGCTCCCGCAGGGCGAGCGCCGAGACCAGGGTGATCGGGCCGAGCCGGCCCACGAACATCAGCAGGATCAGGATCAGTTGACCGACGGCCGGCAGGTCGGCCGTGATGCCGGTGGACAGCCCCACCGTGGCGAACGCGGAGACCACCTCGAAGAGGACCTGCTCGAACCGGTACCGGGTGATGCTGAGCAGCGCGAGCGTCGCCGCCATCACCAGGCCCACGCCGAGCAGCGCCACCGTGAGCGCCTGCCGCAGCACGTGCGGCGCGAGCCTGCGGCCCATCACCGACGCGTCCGGCTCGCCGCGCACCTCCGCGACGATCGCCGCGGCGAGCACGGTGAACGTCGTGACCTTGATGCCGCCCGCCGTGCCCGCGCTGCCGCCGCCGATGAACATCAGCACGCAGGTCACCAGGAGCGTCGACGCCTGCAGCGCCCCGATGTCCAGGCTGTTGAACCCGGCGGTACGCGACATCGCCGAGTGGAAGAAGCCGTTCAGGAGCTTCCCCGGCCAGTCGAGCGGCCCGAGCGTGCCCTTGCCGGTCCACTCCAGGAGGCAGGTGAGCAGCGTGCCGAGCGGCAGCAGCACGGCCGTGGCGAGCAGCGTGAGCTTGGTGTGCAGCGTCCAACTGCGGCGCCCCGTCGTCGTACGGCGATGCCGGTGCCGCAGGACTTCGAGCAGCACGGGGAAGCCGAGGCCGCCGAGGATCACGGCAGCCGAGACCGGCAGGGTCACCCAGGGGTCCCGCGCGTACCGGGTGAGGTTGTCCGCGTGCAGGCCGAACCCGGCGTTGTTGAACGCCGACACCGCATGGAAGAGCCCGAAGTACGCCGCTTCCCCGGCGGGCCGGCCGTACCCGAACCGGAAGCGCAGCGCGAGCGTCGCGCCGACCGCGAGCTCCACGGCCGCGCTGCACCCGGCGACCCCGAGCAGCACCCGGCGCACGTCCCCGATACCGAAGCTCTTGGTCTCCGCCTGCGCCGTCAACTGCATGCGCAGACGCAGCTTCCCGGACACGAGCAGGGCGAGCAGCGAGGCCGTGGTCATGATGCCGAAGCCGCCGACCTGGATGAGCGCGAGGATCACCCCCTCGCCGAAACCGCTCCAGTGCGTGCCGGTGTCCACCACGGCGAGACCCGTCACACACACGGCCGACGTGGCGGTGAACAGCGCCGTGACGAACCCGGTGGCGGCCCGGCCCTCCCCGGCGGCCGGCAGCGCGAGCAGCACCGTCCCGACGGCGATGACCAGCGCGAAGGCCATGACCACGGTCCGCGCCGGATGCGCCGCGAACAGGGTGTGCCAGAGCCGCGCCCGCGCCATGCCCGCCACCGGACCACCGCCCTTTCCCGGAATGCGCCGTACCGCCTCAATGCCTAGTTTTGGCCCTATGAATACTGAACGCGAATGGTCGCGTACTCCGAGTACGCGAAGGTCTCACCAACTGCGTGCCGCGGGCGTGCTCTGCGGGGTCGCCGTCCTCGGCGGCCTCGTGACCGGCTGCGGAAGTGGGAACGGCGGCGACGGGGGCGAGAAGCCGCCCAAGGCGGCCGCCGTGGCGGAGGCGCCGGTTCCGTCGCAGACGCCGAGCGGCGCGGGCACCGCCAAGCCGACCGGGAGCCCGAGCGCGAGCCCCAGCCCCGGCTCGACGCTCACCGACGACCAGGCCGAGCGCAAGGCCCTCGTACCCAAGGTGAAGGTGGCGTACGACAAGGCCCTCACGGCGGCCGTGGAGGCGGTGCCCGACTCGAAGCCGGTGGCGATCGAGCTGCAGTCCGATCAGAATGGCGCCCCCTGGTGGGACGCGGAGGTCGCCAAGACGGACGGCAGCGTCTCCAAGGTCCGCGTCGACGCCGTCACCGGGAAGGCCGACAAGCCGCAGGCAGACTCCGACCAGGACGCCGACGACAAGAAGCAGCTCGCCGACCTCCTCGGCAAGGCCAAGATCACCCCCGAGGACGCCGCCGCCGTCGCCCTGGAGAAGACCCCCAAGGGCACGGTCAGCTCCGTCGAACTCGACGACGACGACCAGGGCGCCACCATCTGGTCCGTGGACGTGGTCAACCCGCAGGACTGGTCGAAGACGTCGTACGACGTCGACGCGGTGAGCAAGAAGATCCTGAAGCAGGACGTCGACCGCGACTGAGGCGTCCGTACGGCAGCGGTGCAGGGTCCCGGAGCGCCGGGGTTCTGCACCGCTTTCGCGTCAGCTCAGGTTGCCGTCAGCTCAGGTCCGGCCGGCGGTAGGCGGCGACGACCACGACGTCGGCGAGATCACTCAGCTCGTCGTCCACCCACGCGAAGGGACGGCCGTCGGCGTAGTCCACGAGCGGACCGGTCTTCCAGTGGATCCCGTCGGGGCGTTCTTGGAATAGGGCGTCGCCGAAGTCGACGAAGGGGAGTTCGGGAAGGCCGAGCACGGGGGCGATCCATCGATCGGCGTCGTCCATCCACGTGGTGGCTCAGCACAGCTCGTAGTCGAGCCGCAGCAAGGCCTGCCCGTGCCCGGGGTTGAGCCAGACCCGCAGGGGCCGCCGCCGGACCGAGAGTCCTCTGTGCCCCGCTGGAGTTCCGTTGTCCCGGGGCACCCTGAGTGTGGTGTAGCCGCCGGGCGCTTCTCCGGCTCGGCTGCGTGGGGGTTGAGCGGTCCGTCCACATCGAGGAGGCTCGTGGTGTGCAGTGGCATGCGGTCGTCGGGTTTGTCGTCGCGGTGACGCCGTTGACGTTGTTGCCCGGTACGAGCTTCACGCTGGTCACGCAGAAGGTGCTCGCGGGCTCGCGGGTCGACGGGGTGCGGGTGGCCCTCGGGTCGGCGTGCGGGTTGCTGGTGCACGCGGGGTTCGCCGCGGTGGGGTTGTCCGCGTTAGTGATGACGTCGGCGCGGGCGCTGACCGTGGTGAAGGTGGTGGCCGCGCCTATCTGGTGTGGCTGGGTGTGACGACCTGGCGTTCGGCGCGGCACGGCGAGCGAGTCGCGTCGGAGCGGCCACGGCGGTGGTGCCTGGTGCCGGGTCGACTCGGGGGATTCGGCCAGGGGTTGTGGTCCAACGTCCTCAACCCGAAGGCGGCTTCCGTCTATCTCACGCTCGTACCCCAGTTCTTGACGCCCCGTCACGTCCTGGCGCCGCAGATCGGGACGCTCGTGGTCGCGCATGTGCTGGTGGTGTTGGCCTGGCTGCTGCTCTGGACCTCGGTGCTGGGCCGGGCCCGCGCGGCGGTCGACTCGCCCCGGTTCCGGCTGTGGACGGGCCGCGTCGCCGGGGGAGTGCTGGTGGGGTTCGGGGTGCGTACGGCAGTGAGTGGGTGAACCGTGCGCGCAGTGCTTGATTTGCGCCGCGGGGCGTAGAGATCGGGCCACTTTGGCCCCTGTGGTGGGGAACCTTGTCCCGTCGTACGCCTTCCTGGGCGGCGAGTTGGAGAATCCTGGCAGATCGGTTCGGGGGCGCTCGGCGGGGGCGGGGACGGGGGGCGAATGAAGCGCGTGGGGGATGCGACCGCCTACCCGGGCAGAGCAGTCCTGCGGATCTTCGGGCCGCCGACGGAGGCGGACGGCGGGGCGGGCTCGTACGGATCGCGCCCCGGCTCCTACGTCTCGGACGCGTACGACTCGGACCCGTACGGCGTCGCCTTCCTCGTGGACGATCGGCACGCGATCACCTGCGCCCATGTCGTCGCCGCGGCCCTCGGCCTCGACGACGGTGAGCGGCCGGACGACGGCGCGCGCCTGCGCGTGGACCTGCCCCTGCTGCCCGGGGCCCCGGCGACGGACGCAGGCACAGCGGCCGTCACGACGACCGTCACAGCGGCCGTCACCGCGAGCGTCGCGCTGTGGGGCCCCGACCGAACCCCGGACGGCGGCGGCGACGACCCGGACGTCGCGGTGCTGAGGCTGGACGCCCCGCTGCCCGGCGGCGCGGCGCCTGCCCAGGTCGTCGACGTCGAGCCGGAGGAACTCCGCGGGCACGCCGCCCAGATCGTCGGGTTCCCCGAGGGCCGCGGGCAGGGCGTGTGGCACGAGGGCGTCCTGCGCGGGCCGCAGGCCGACGGGCAGATCCAGATCGACCGGGCCGGGGAGGGCTACCGCGTGTCCCGGGGTTTCAGCGGCAGCCCCGTGTGGTCGCGGGACGTCGGCGCGGTCGTCGGGATGACCGTCAAGGCCGAACTCGGCGAACCGGCGGCCGCGTTCATGATCCCGGTCGCCCGACTCGCCGCGGTCTGGCCGCCGTTGACCGCGCTGACCCGCCCGGCCTCGCCGTTCCGCAGCCTCGAACCGTTCGAAGAGGCCCACGCCGCAGCGTTCTTCGGCCGTACGGACGACAGCGCCAGGGTCGCGCGGGTCGTCGCCGGACGGCGGTGGACGACCCTGGTCGGCCCCTCGGGCTGCGGCAAGTCGTCCCTCGCGATGGCGGGCGTCGCCCCGCTGCGCCGCGCCGACGGCGACACGGTCGCCGTCCTCCGCCCCGCCCACCACGCGGGCGCACTCCGGGGCCTCGCCTCCGTACTCCTCGACCTGTTGGAGCCGCACGCGGGCGAGGCGGAGAAGTTCGCGCGGATCTCCGCCGTGGCGGACGAGATCGCGGCGCACGGGATGCGTGAGGTCGTCTCCCGCGTCCTGCGCGTGCAGCGGGCGGCCCGACTCCTCATCGTGGTCGACCAGTTCGAGGAACTCCTCGACGAGGAGCACTTCACCCCCGACGACATCGCCGCCCTGTCCGACGCCCTCGGCCCGAAAGCCCCGCCCGTCGTCTCCGTCCTCGCCGTCCTGCGCGCCGACTTCCTCGGCCCCGTCCTCGCCCACCCGCGCCTCGGCCTGCTCGCGAAGGCGCGCGTCGAGGCCGTCGAACCGATGCGGCGGGAGCAGCTGCGGGACGTCGTCACGAGGCCGGTCGAGGCGATCCCGGCGGTCTCGTACGAGGAGAACCTCGTCGACCGCATCCTCGCCGACGTCGGCGGAGCCTCGGGCGTCCTGCCCCTCCTCAGCTTCACCCTCGCCCAACTCTGGGACGCTCAGCGTGCCGGGCGCCTCACCCACGACGCGTACACCGCCCTGGGCGGAGTCACCGGCGCCCTCGGCAGGCACGCCGACCGGGTCTGGGAGCAGCACTTCGGCCAGGGCGACCACCGGGACGAGCGGCAGCACGCGGACCAGCGGCACGACGACCGGCAGCAAGCCTCACAGCAGCGCAACGAACAACGGCACGCCTCACAGCAGCGCAACGACCAGCAGCACGCCGAACGCCTCCTCACGCGCCTCGTCCGCACCCCGGTCGGCACGGACACCCCCGTCCGCCGCACCGTCGCCCGGTCCGAGCTGAGCGAACCCGAGTGGCGCATCGCCCAACGCCTCGCCGGCGCCCGCCTCCTGGTACTCAACCAGGGGCAGGGAGAGGCGAGTTCGACCACGGAGGGCGAAGGCCCCGACCGTTCCGCCTTTGCGTCGGAGACCGTCGAGCTGGCCCATGAGGCGCTCATCTCCAGCTGGGACAGGCTCAGTTCACGGGTGCGGGACGACCGGGTCTTCCTGGACTGGCGGGAGAACCTCCAGCTGGACCTGGACCGCTGGAACAAGTCCGGACGCAGCAAGGACCTCCTGCCGACCGCCACCGCCCTCGACGCCGCCGAGCGCTGGCTGCCGGAACGCAGCGACGAACTCGCCGAGGAGCAACGGGAGTTCGTGCGGCAGGGGCGGGCGCACCGGCGTCGCCTCACCCGTCGGCGGCGTGCCGTCATGGCCCTGTTCGGCGTGCTGCTGCTCGCCGTCAGCGTCGCCGCCGGAGTCGCGGTCGATCAGCGGCAGACCGTCGTCGAGCAGCGCGACCGCGCCACGTCCGCGCAGGTCGCGGGCCTCGCCGAGTCCGTGGGCCGCACCGACCCGCGGCTCGCCCGACGCCTCGCCGTCGCCGCCGCGCGGCTCGGCGACACTCCCGAGGCGTGGTCGACGCTCCTGACCGTACGCAACCAGCCCGAGCAACAGGCCGTGAAACTCCCCGAGTTCGACGTGAAGTCCGCGGCGCTCGACGACACCGGCCGCATCCTCGTCGCCGGCGGCGGCACCCACGTGGGCACCTGGGACGTGCAGACCGGCAAGCGACTCGGCACGTTCCGGACCGCCGAGCGCGTACGCAACGTGCGGATGTCCGGTGACGGCTCCACGGTCGCGGTGAGCACCGACGACGAGACGACCGTCGTCCTGGAGACCCGCGGCCTGGAACGGCGCGGCAACCCGTACCCGACCGGGCCCGCCGTCTTCTCGCTCAGCCCGAAGGGCACCTTCCTCGCCTCGTCCGTGGACCACGAGGGGAAGGGGACCTACGTCCTCACCGTCCGGAACACCCGCACAGGCAAGGCCCTGGGCGAGCGCACCAGCAGCGACCCGATCGACACGGCCTTCTCCGCCGACGAGAAACGCCTCTCGCTCACCACCACAGGGAGCGAGCGCGGCACGGTCGCCTGGCTGGACCTCCGTACCGGCGACAACCTCCGAGTCCCCGACTTCGAGATCAAGCCGGAGCACTTCCCCGGCCCCATGGTGTTCAGCCCCGACGGCACCCGCACCGCCGTGCTGACCGACAAGGGCCTTCGGGTCGCCGGGCTGCTCGACGAAGGCGACGTCGGTTTCTACGACTTCACCGGCGTGCCGAAGGAGAACGCGGACGAGAGCCAGTACGGCGACGACGTCCGCTTCAGCCACGACGGGAAGTTCGTCGCCGTCGGCTTCACCCTCTGGGACGCGACGTTCTCCCAGGGCGACGAACCCGTCTTCACCTACCCCACGGCCATCAGCCAGTGCTATCCGGGCACGTTCCGGTTCTCGGCGGACGACTCCGAGATGCGGTGCGTGGGCGACGACGGCACGTTCCGGTCCATCGACGTGTCCCGCGTGACCTCCGCCGCCGAACGACCCTCGGGCGGGGGAGGGGCCGTCGCTGCGAGCGCGGACGGCTCGACCCTGGCCGTTCTGGGCGGCGGCGAGGGCAGGGTGCAGATCTGGTCCACGTCCCCGCTGGCCAGACGCCGGGAGTTCACGCTCCCGCAGACCCCCGCGTACGTGCTGCTCAGCCCGGACGGCAAGTTGCTCGCCGTCCGCCACAGCCTGAACCGGGTACAGATCTGGGACACGGTCCGGCGGAAGAAGCTCGGCACCCTGCCCGGCAGCATGGGCGGCATCACGACGACGGTCGCGATCTCACCCGACGGGCGCACATACGTCACGTACGACCGCGAGGGCAGCGCCGGGGCGAAGGGGTACGTCGAGACGCTGAGGTTCTACGACCTGCGAACCATGAAGCTGATCAAGAAGCGGTCGTTCGAACTGCGCACCTCGCTCATCGACTTCTCCACCCGGGTGACGTTCCGGCCCGACGGAAAGGCCGTGACGGTCAGCCCGTTGCTCGGCACGGTCGCGGTCCCGTCGGGCAAGGTCCTCGTACGCGGCACCCAGGGCCTGCACCTCGACGGCTACGGGCCCGACGGCACGACGGCCTACACCAACCCGACCAACGTGCGGAGCCAGCTCTCCTTCCTGGACCCGCGGACGCTGCGACCCGAGGGGGAGCCCCTCGACGTCGGCGTGGTGCCCTCCATGGAAGACGTCCCGGTCCACTCCCCGGACGGCCGCCTGGTGGCGGTGAAACGTGAGGGCGCGGAGGCCGCGGACGACGTGCTGGCGGAGGCCGACGAGGTGCGGCTCTGGGACATCCGCACCCGCCGCCGGATCGGCCCCGCCCTCGCCGACCCGGCGGGCAGCGTCAGCCCGGTCACCTTCACCGCCGACGGCTCCGCCCTCATCGCCACCGACGGCCGGGGCGCCTTCCGCACCTACCCGGTCTCCCGCGCCCGGCTCACCCGCGAACTGTGCGCCCTGTCGGACGGCGGCCTGACGGAACGGGAGTGGGCGCGACACATCCCGGACGTGCCGTACCGCGAGACGTGCTGAGGCCGAAGACCGGAGCCGTCGATTCAGGTGATGGTCCGCCGGGTGTCCGGTCCGCGCGGCGGCGGGAACGCCCGCCGGTAGTCGCTCGGTGAGACCCCCACCTGCTTCAGGAAGTGGTGGCGCAGGTTGTTCGCCGTGCCGAGGCCGGTGAGCACGCCGATCTTCTCGATCGGCAGGGTCGTCGACTCCAGCAGGCTCCGGGCCAGGCCGAGGCGTTCGTTGAGGAGCCACTGCAGCGGTGTGGTGCCCGTGGCCGCGTGGAGACGGCGGTAGAACGTGCGCGGACTCAGCGCCGCCCGCCGCGCCAGGTCCTCGACGGTCAGCGGCTCGTCGAGGTGCGCCCGCGCCCACGCGAGGACCGGCGCGAGGCCCGCGTCGTCCGTGGCGGGCATCGGGGCGTCGATGAACTGAGCCTGCCCGCCCGGACGGTGCGCCGGCACGACCATCCGCCGGGCCAGCTGGTTGGCGACATGCGCACCGAGGTCACGGCGTACGAGATGGAGGCACAGGTCGAGACCGGCGGTGAGGCCCGCACTGGTGAGGACGTCGCCCTCGTCCACGTACAGCACCGAGTCGTCCACCTCCACCTTCGGATAGCGGGCGGCGAGTCGGGCCGTGTGCATCCAGTGCGCCGTGGCCCTGCGGCCGTCGAGCAGCCCGGCCTCCGCGAGCGCGAACGCCCCGTTGCAGAGCGACACCATCCGCGCCCCCGCGTCGTATGCGCGCCGCAGCGCGGGCACGAGCCCCTCGGGCAGCGGCCGCTCTTCCTCGACGAACGCGTCCGGCACGGACGGGACGATGACGGTGTCGGCGCCCACGATGTCGTCGATGCCGTACGGGGTGCGGACCGAGAAGCCCGTCGGGTCCGCCGCGCCCGGCTCGGGCCCGATGCCGCAGAGCCGGAAGTCGTACCACCGGTCCGCCAGATCGGGCTGCGGCTTGCCGAACACCGTGCAGGGGATGCTGAGTTCGTACAGGTCCCAGGCGGGCACCCCGAACTCCTCCGTCACGACCACGGCCACCGAACCCACGCTCATGCGGCGAGCGTACGGCACGAATTTGGTGGTCGACGTCATTCCTGTCACTGTCCGGCCGCGGGACGGCCTGCGAGCGTGGTCGTACGCGATCACTCGTCGCGCATTCCCTTACGGATCACAGGAGTTGACCTCGCATGCCTACGCCTCATTCCCCGTCCGTCGAAGGTCGGCGGGCCGTCACCGTCATCGGCCTCGGCTCCATGGGCTCGGCCCTCGCCTCGGCACTGCTCGACCGGGGGCACCCCGTCACGGTGTGGAACCGTACGCCCGAGAAGGCGCAGGCCCTGGTCGGCCGGGGCGCCCGGCTCGCCGCCACGCCCGAACAGGCCGTCACGGCAAGCGAGTTGACCCTCACCTGCGTCTTCGACGACGACGCGCTGCGCAAGGTGCTCACGCCGATCGCGGGCGCCCTGGCCGGGCGGGTCGTCGTCAACGTGACCTCCGGATCCGCCGAGCAGGCCCGGGACCTGGACGCCTGGTTGCGCTCGCACGGGGCCGAGCACCTGGACGGCGGCATCATGACGACCCCGCCCGGCGTCGGCGACCCGAGCATGATGTTCCTGTACAGCGGCTCGCGGCCTGCCTTCGAGGCCCACCGCGACACCCTCCAAGTCCTCGGTGACGCACGGTACTTGGGTACGGACCCGGGCCTGGCGTCCCTCTACGACGTGGCGCTGCTCGGCCTCATGTGGTCCACGCTGACCGGCTGGCTGCACGGCAGCGCGCTGGTGGGCGCGGACGGGGTCGCCGCCGCGGACTTCACGCCCGTCGCCGTCCGCTGGCTGACCGCGGTGGCCGGGTTCATGACCACGTACGCGGGCCAGGTGGACGCCGGCCGTTATCCGGGCGACGACGCCACCGTCGACGTACAGATCGCGACGGTCCAGCACCTGGTCCACGCCGCCGAGGCGCGCGGCGTCGACACCGCGCTGCCGCGGCTGCTGGAGTCGGCGATGCGGCGCGCGGCGGCCGCCGGTCACGGGTCGGACAGCTACGCCAGCGTGGTCGAGGTGCTCCGGGACGCGGGTCGGGGCGGCGATTCGGCGTAGGGGAGCGGGAGGGACGAGGGGCCGGGGCGTGGCGGGCCGGGGAGGTAGCCGTACGACGAGGTGCCCGCACCCCCCCCAGACCAGCATCCGAACGCGCCCCCGCCCCCGCGCCCGCCACGACTACCCTGCCGAGATGACCGAACCCGAACCCGAGTCCCGAGAACCCCGCGCCGTCGTCGCGCTGACGGATGCCGCAGTCCACCGCCGCACCACCGGCCAGGAGATCATCCTCGACGGGATCGACTGGACCGTACGGACCGGCGAGCACTGGGCGCTCCTCGGCGCCAACGGAGCCGGCAAGACGACGCTGCTCCGCCTCGTCGGCGCGGTCATGCACCCCACCGCCGGCACCGTGGAGGTCCTCGGCGCCCGGCTCGGCCGCGTCGACATGCGTGAACTGCGGGCCCGCGTCGGCCTCGTGTCCGCCGCGCAGAAGGTCCCCTCGGACGCCACCGCCCACACCGTCGTCCTCACCGGCGCGACCGGCACCGTGCAGCCGCTCTGGGCGTCGTACGACGCGGACACCCGCGAACGCGCCCACGCCCTGCTCGCCGAGCTCGGCTGCAAGGAGCTGGCCGACCGCCGGTTCGCCGACTGCTCGGGCGGTCAGCGCGCCCGGGTCCTCATCTGCCGCGCCCTGATGGCCGACCCGTCGCTCCTCCTGCTCGACGAGCCGTTCAACGCCCTCGACCTCCCGTCCCGCGAGGACCTCGTGGACGCGCTGCACCGGCTGGCCGCCGACCGGACCGACCTCGCGACCGTCACGGTCACCCACCACCTCGAGGAACTCCCGCCCAGCACCACGCACGCCTTCCTCCTCAAGGAAGGCCGCGAGCTGGCGTCCGGCCCCGTCGACGACGTGCTCACCCCGGCCAACATGACGACCTGCTTCGGCCGCCCCATCCACGTGTCCCGCCACGACGGCCGCTGGTACGCCCGCTCGGGCCGCTAGCGGCTGGAACGGGCGTACCGCCCCTGCCGGAACCCGGCCGTCACCTCCGCCGGCAGGCGACGTCGGCGGGGGCGGTGACGGGGTCGGATCGGTGAGCGTCGGGCAGCACGGGCCGCATTCTCAGAGGCGCCGCAGCCACGTGGCGATGCCGTGCCCGAGCGCGAGGTAAATCACCGCGGGCAGACCGAAGTTGAGCAGAATGCGCAGCCCTTCGACGTCCATCGTGAAGATGTCCTGAGCCCACCAGCCGAGCCATTCCGCCATGCCCTGCACGAATTCGACGAACGGGTTCGCGCGGTTGGCCTCCAGCAGGTGGAGAACGATCCACAGTCCCAGAAACGCGGCCGCCACATCGCCGATCGACTGGACCACCAGCGCCGCACGCCGCTGCCCCGCACCGTCCCGGGGACGCCCCGGGTGCGCGGGCGCGGGGCCGTGCCCGTACGGGTCGGGGCCGTTGTACGACTGCCGGGACGGGTCGAAGTCACTCATGGGGGGATACCAATCCGGCGCATGCACGCCTCGAATACAGAGAAGAACCATGCCCTGCCGCCGCTGTCGCGACACCGGCCGTGGCTCGAATTGCGGGACGCGCCCGCACTGTCTTCTGCGCCGGAAAGCGGCGTACGCGTTACACGCCCCGCAGCGCGCATCGACGATACGCACCCCGCATACACGCCGTCCCTCGCGAAAGGGACACAACCGGGGCCGCCACCCCCCACAGGATTTGGCCCCGGTTGTGCCGCTCACGGCCGTTTCGAGGACAAGCCGCATTTCGTTCTGCGCCAGCCCGAAATGGAGTGTTACACCCCCACGAAATGCGTAGATGAAATCCGCGCATGTGAAGATCTGGCGCACGACACAAGGGGCCTTGCTGCCACCGCGTCACGGCCGCTCCCCGCAGGTCGGCCGGGGGGAGGGCGGGCGTCGGTGTAACACCTTCCTCGCCGGTGGCGCTGAAAGGAATGCGACCGCCGGAAGGCGCTCGCGTGCGACACGGCCGGGGTCTCTCCCGTGGGGGGTGGAGGCCCCGGCTGTACGCCACCGACGCCGCCCGCGCGTCCCCCTTCCAACTCCCTTGAGCCGCGGCCTTCTTCACCGCCCGCGCCGAGGCGCCTCCGGACCCACGAGACCTGCCGGGAGAGGCGACCCGTGCCCTCATATATCGTTCACCGATATCGGGCCTCGTAAAAGGCAATGTGCCCCCGCCCCGCCGCCGAGGAGTGCTCCCATGGGCCAGCCGTCCGCCACCCCTTCACCGCCGGACGAACTGCGGCGCCACCTGGGCGTGTCCGACGCCGTGCTGATCGGGCTCGGCTCGATGATCGGCGCCGGCATCTTCGCGGCGCTCGCCCCCGCGGCGCGCGCGGCCGGCTCGGGGCTGCTGCTCGGCCTTGCCCTCGCCGCGGTCGTCGCGTACTGCAACGCCACCTCCTCGGCCCGGCTCGCCGCCCGCCATCCCGCCTCCGGCGGCACCTACGTCTACGGCCGCGAACGGCTCGGCGACTTCTGGGGCTATCTGGCCGGCTGGTCGTTCGTCGTCGGCAAGACGGCTTCCTGCGCGGCGATGGCGCTGACCGTCGGCACGTACGTATGGCCGGGGCAGGCGCACGCGGTCGCCGTCGCGGCGGTGTTGGCGCTCACCGCCGTGAACTACGCCGGAGTGCAGAAGTCCGCACTGCTGACCAGGGCGATCGTCGCCGTGGTCCTCGCGGTGCTGGCGTCCGTGGTCGTCGCGGGCCTCACGTCGGGCACGGCGGACGCGGCCCGCCTCGACATCGGCGCGGACACCTCCTTCGGCGGTGTGCTGCAGGCGGCCGGCCTGCTGTTCTTCGCCTTCGCCGGGTACGCGCGCATCGCCACCCTCGGCGAGGAGGTCCGCGACCCGGCCCGCACCATCCCCCGCGCCATCCCGCTCGCGCTGGGCATCACCCTGGTCGTCTACGCGGTCGTGGCCGTCGCGGTCCTCCTCGTCCTGGGCCCGCGGGAGCTGGCCGACAGCACGGCCCCGCTGTCCGATGCGGCACGCGCCGCGGGCGCCGACTGGCTCGCCCCCGTGGTCCGCGTCGGAGCGGCCGTCGCCGCGCTGGGCTCGCTCCTCGCGCTGATCCTCGGCGTCTCCCGTACGACCCTCGCCATGGCCCGCGACCACCACCTGCCGCACGCCCTGGCCGCCGTCCACCCACGCTTCCAGGTGCCGCACCGCGCGGAGCTCCTGGTCGGCGCGGTGGTGGCGGTGGCAGCCGCGACGACGGACGTACGGGGCGCGATCGGGTTCTCGTCTTTCGGCGTGCTCGCGTACTACGCGGTCGCCAACGCCTCGGCGTGGACGCTGAGTTCGGCGGAGGGCCGCCCGAACCGGCTGATCCCGGTCGTCGGCCTCGCCGGCTGCCTGCTGCTCGCCTTCGCCCTGCCGTCGACCTCGGTGATCGCGGGCGCTGCGGTCCTGGCGGTCGGCGTCGCGGCGTACGGGCTGCGCCGCCTGGTCGCCGCCCGCGGGCGGTAGCGGTCAGGACAGGTCGTCGCCGAGCACCTCGCGGGCCAGTTCCCTCAGCGCTTTGCGGTCCTCGGCGAGGGCCTGCCGGCCGGCCGCGGTCGCGCGGTACACCCGGCGCGTACGGCCGTCGACGACGCGCTGCTCGGAGGTGAGCAGACCGTCGGCCTCCAGGCGGTGGAGCGTCGGATAGAGGGTGCCGGGGCTGATGCGATAGCCGTGGCTCGCCAACTCCTCGGACATCCAGGCGCCGTGGATCTCCTCCTCGGCCGCGTGATGCAGGATGTGCAGCCGCACCGCGCCCCGCTGGAACTCCCGCACCGCACCCACCTCCGACAGTGACGAATCCGATATCGGCACCCGATCCTACGCGCGGCCGGCCCCGTCACCCCATGCGGTGAACCCGCCGCCCAAGGTCGTGGCCTCGGGGACCCTCGGGGTGGCCGGTAGACTCGGTGGCTGTGGCGGACACCCAGTACGAAGACCTGTTGCGGCTCGCGCTCACCTCCGGAACGGCCAAGGCCGACCGGACCGGAACCGGAACGAGAAGCGTCTTCGGGCACCAACTGCGCTACGACCTCTCGCAGGGCTTCCCGCTGATCACCACCAAGAAGGTGCACCTCAAGTCGATCGTGTACGAGCTGCTGTGGTTCCTGCGCGGCGACTCGAACATCGGCTGGCTCCACGAGCACGGCGTCACCATCTGGGACGAATGGGCCGACGCGAACGGCGACCTCGGCCCCGTCTACGGCGTGCAGTGGCGCTCCTGGCCCACCCCCGACGGCCGGCACATCGACCAGATCAGCGAGGTCCTCGACACCCTGCGCAGCGACCCGGACTCCCGCCGGATGATCGTCTCCGCCTGGAACGTCGCCGAGCTGGACAAGATGGCGCTCGCCCCGTGCCACGCCTTCTTCCAGTTCCACGTCGCCGACGGCAGGCTCTCCTGCCAGCTGTACCAGCGCAGCGCCGACCTGTTCCTCGGCGTCCCCTTCAACATCGCCGGCTACGCCCTGCTCACGCACATGGTGGCCCAGCAGGTCGGCCTCCGCGCGGGCGACTTCATCTGGACCGGCGGCGACTGCCACATCTACGACAACCACACGGAGCAGGTGACCGAGCAACTCTCGCGCACCCCCTTCGAGTTCCCCCGACTGCACCTGCGCCGGGCCGACTCCCTCTTCGACTACACCTACGCCGACGTGGAGCTGCGCGACTACCGCCACCACCCGGCGATCAAGGCCCCGGTCGCCGTGTGACCGCACGGGGCGCCGGGTCGTTCGAACCGGCTCGCGGCTCGCGGCTCGCGGCTCGCGGCTCGCGGTACGCAGTTCCCAGTTCGCAAGCACTCCCACGGAGGTGGATCCCATGTCCAAGGTCCGCGTGCACAACTTCTTCGTCTCCCTCGACGGCTACAGCGCAGGCGAGACGATCACGCTCGACGAGCCCATCGGGAAGGCCGCGAGGCTGTTCTCGAAGTACGACGGGCGGGTCATCCACGGTGTGGACGCCGTGGACGAACCCATCACCCTCGATCGTGCCCTCACGAGCATGTGGGGCCAGGGCATCGGGGTCGAGATCATGGGCCGCGGCAAGTTCGGTCCGCAGACCGGCGCGTGGGGCGACGACGAGTGGCGCGGCTGGTGGGGCGACGCACCCCCCTTCCGTACGCCCGTGGTCGTGCTCACCCACCACCCCCGCGACCCCATCCACTTCGACAACGGCACGAGCTTCCACTTCCTCGACGCGGGCCCCGAGGACGCGCTCGCCCACGCCCGGAGCCTCGCCGACGGCGGGGACGTCCGGCTCGGCGGCGGGCCCTCCGTCGTCCGGCAGTTCCTGAAGGCGGACCTCGTCGACTTCATGCACCTGGTCACCGTGCCCGTCGTCCTGGGTGTCGGCGGTTCCCTGTGGGACGACGAACTGACCGAAATCCAGGACCGCTTCACCGTCGAGTCGGCGACGTCGCCGAGCGGCCTCACCCACCACTTCTGGAACCGGACCGCCAGAAGCCGGCGACCCGGCGCCCACGGTCAGCGACCGGGCACGGCCTAGGCTGCGTCGAACCACATGGAGGGGAGAGCGTCGTGTCCGGTCAGGTCGTCATCGAAGCGGGGCAGTGGCAGGGATCGGGGGCCGCGACGGCCCGTCGGCTGCGCGGAGGGGCCGCGCGGCTGGCCGAGCTGATCCCCGCGGACCAGCGGCACACGGTCGTGATCGAGGAAGGCGCGGGCGAGACACGGAACGGAGTACGGAACGCCGACGTGCTCCAGCGCCAACTGCACGCCGTACGCGAAGTGTTGGACCAGCTCCCGCCGGGCGTGCGGACGGTGACCGTCGGCGGTGACTGCGCGGTCGACCTCGCGCCGGTCGAGGCCGCTCTGTCCGCGTACGGAGACCGCCTGGCGGTGGTGTGGTTCGACGCGCACGCCGACCTCAACAGCCCGGAGTCGTCGCCGTCGGGCGCCTTCCACGGCATGGTGCTGCGGGCGCTCATCGAGGACGGGCCGGGCGGGCCGGACGAGCTGCGGGCCCGGCACCGCGTGTCGGCGGACCGTGTGGTGCTCGCGGGCGCCCGCTCCCTGGACCCGGGCGAGCAGAAACTCGTCGAGCAGCGCGGCATCCGGCACCTCACCGTCGAGCACCTGGCCGACCCGGGACCGCTCGTCGCAGCGGTACGCGCCACCGGCGCCGACGCCGTGTACGTCCACATCGACCTCGACGTCCTCGACCCGAGGCACTTCCCGGCCGTCGGCACCCCCGAACCCGACGGCCTCGGCGTCGACCAACTCCTCGCAGCCGTACGGGCGTTGACCGACACATTCACGCTCGCCGGTATCGCCCTCACCGAGTACGAGCGGACGGACGACCCGGAACGGGAGGAGGCCGTACTGCGGCGGATCGTCGACGGACTGTTCGCGCCCGACCGCGCCTGACACCCGCCCCCGCGCGCGGACTGGCTGACCGCGCGGGTTCACGCACCGCCCTTCATGTGCGTCGCCGCGACATACCCGAAGGTCATCGACGGTCCGATCGTGGAACCGGGGCCCGGATACGTGTCGCCCATCACCGCCGCCGAGCAGTTGCCCGTGGCGTACAGGCCGTCGATCGGCGTGCCGTCCTCGCGCAGCACCCGCGCGTGCTCGTCGGTGAGCAGCCCGCCCTTGGTGCCGAGATCGCCGGGCCGCACCGGCAGCGCGTAGTACGGGCCGCGGGTGAGCGGGTGCAGGTTGGGGTTGGGCAGCGTCGGATCGCCGTAGTAGCGGTCGTACGCGCTGTCGCCGCGCCCGAAGTCGGCGTCCCGGCCCTGCTCGGCGAGGGCGTTGAAACGGTTCACGGTCCGTTCGAGCTCGGCGGCCGGGACGCCGATCCTCCCGGCGAGTTCGCGGACCGTCCGCCCGGTCCTGAGGATGCCCTCGTCGGTGAAGCCCCGCGGGAACTTCCGGCCGGGCACCAGGCCGAGGAACGGGTACCGCTTGCGGGAGAGCGCGTCGACGACGATCCAGGAGTTCTCGGCGGCGCCGGGCGTGGCGTACATCCGGTCGACGAACTCGTGGTACGGCGCGGCCTCGTTGACGTACCGCCTGCCCCGGCCGTCGACGATCAGCATCGCGGGCACGGCGCGGTCGGCGACCAGGAAGAACAGTCCGCCGCCCGGCGTGGGCGTGGACGGCGCGCCCCACACCTTGTCCATCAGCGCGACCGCCGCGCCCGCCTCGACGCCGGCGGTGAGCACCTCGCCGACCTGGCCGGGGGAGGCGTGCGTCCAGTCGGTGGACGTGGGGCGAGGCAGGTACTTCTCGCGCAACTCCTCGCTGTGCGAGAAACCCCCGGCGGCGAACACCACACCACGCCGCGCCCGTACGTGCACCGTGCGGCCGTCCTGCTCCACGCACAGGCCGACGACCCTGCCGTCCTCCGCCGACACCAGCTCGCGGAAAGGGGAGTCGAGCCACAGGTCGCCGCCCGCCCCGGCGAGGGCGAGCCGCAGCCGGCCGACCAGCGCGGTGCCGAGTGCGGCCGGTCTGCGGCCGGTGAGCAGCGACCTCGCGGCGCCCGCGGCCAACTTGGCGGCGACCCTGCGGCCCTTCCACGTACGGGCCGCCATGTTCAGGAAGCGGAAGTCGAGTTGAGTGATCGTCAGCCCGTACGTGGGGAGTTCGTTGGTGCGCAGGTTCCGCTGCTCGGTGCCGAGTCGGCGCAGGTCGAGGACCTCGGGCTCGATGGTCCGGCCGAGCGGCTTCCCGCCGGGGCGCTCGGGGTAGTAGTCGGGGTAGCCCGGCACGTACCGGAAGCGCACCCACTCCGTCCGCTCGTGCAGGAAGCGCAGCATCTCCGGGCCGCGCGTCAGGTAGGCGTGCTTGCGCTCACGGCTGACCTGGTCGCCGACGGTGGCGTCCAGGTACGTCATGGCGTTGTCGAGCGAGTCACGCTGTCCGGCCTGCCGCAGGTACAGGTTGTCGGGGATCCACAGCCCGCCGCCGGACAGCGCGGTGGAGCCGCCGTAGCGGTTGGTCTTCTCCACGACGAGGGCGGACATGCCGTGCGCCTGCGCGGTGATCGCGGCCGTGAGCCCGCCGCCACCGGAGCCGACCACCACCACGTCGTACTCGTGATCCCACTCCACCACTCGGTTCACCTGCGATCCCTTCGCCGAGGCTCCTGCGCGCCTGCCGTCTCCCGGGCCCTCGGGAGCCCCCGCACGGTCCCTCCGGCACCCACCGGCGGACAAGCGACGATTCCCACTGAGCGGGACGAGCGACGGGCACGGGCGCCGCGGGGGCGGGCAGATACCTCGACGAACCCGCCGACGCCCGCATCGCGGCGGGCACCTGGGGCCACTTCGCGACCGACGCCACCGGCGACGACTCGTACGACGCGATCCTCGCCCGCTTCGCCGCCGCCGGCTTCGAGCCGTACCACCACGGCGACTCGGGCCCCGGCAGCCGCTTCGCCTACCTCCCGGCGGGGGCCGCGGCAGCACGGTCGTCGAGATCCTGGAGACAGCCCGGTGGGGCGACTTCTTCACGATGATCGAGCAGACGTCCCGCGACTGGGACGGCTCGGATCCGGTACGCGAGATCACGGTGTCCTGGCCAACTGCCCACTAGTCGAGGCAAGTTGACGTGGGGTCAACTCCCATCCGCGGTCAGGCGACGCGCAGCACCAGCTTGCCCGTGGAGGTGCGGCTGTCGACGAGGCGGTGGGCCTCGGCCGCGTCCCGCAGCGGGAACTCGGCGGTCACCGGCAGGGCCACCGTCCCGTCGACGACGGCGCGCAGGGCCCGGCCGGTGAGGTCCCGCAGGGCGTCCGGGGCGGTCGCCGCCAGGTTCAGCACGGAGAAGCCGCCGACAGCGAGACCGCGTACGGCGAGGTCGGCCTGCCCCGTCTGCCACGGGGCGGCGCCGCTCGCGTTGCCGAAGGACACGAGCCGCCCGAACGTCGCGAGCGCGTCGAGGCCGCGGCGGAGCGTGTCGCCGCCGACCGGATCGAGGACGAGGTCGACGCCCCTGCCGCCGGTCGCGCGGCGTACGTCCTCGCCGAAGGAGTCGGCCGGGAACACGTCGTCGTACCCGTGCGCGCGGGCGTACTCCGCCTTGGCCTTGCTCGACGTCACCCCGTACACCGCACCGGCGCCCGCCGCGCGGGCCAACTGGACCACGGCCGTGCCGATTCCGCCCGCGGCGCCCTGCACGAGAACGGTCTCGCCCGCGCGCAGCCGGCCCACCTCGTGGATCAGGGCGTGGGCGGTCGGCAGCACCGTCGGCAGAGTGGCGGCGGTCCGCAGGTCCACGCCGTCGGGCAGGGCGAACACGGCCGCCGCCTCCGCGACGACCACCTCCGCGTACCCGCCGCCCTGGAGGAACCCGGCGACCTCCTGCCCCACGCGCAGGGCCGTCACGCCCTCGCCGACCGCCCGGACGTGCCCGGACACCTCCAGGCCGGGGCGGTGGGGGAGGGACGTGACCCGGTACCCGTCCGAACGGGCCTTCAGATCGGCGAAGTTGACGCCCGCCCACGCGACGTCGACGGACACCTGCCCCGGCCCCGGCTCGGGCACCTCGGCCGCCACGAGCCGCAGCACCTCGGGACCGCCGTACTTCTCGAACTCGATCGCGCGCATGGCAGAACCACCCCTCCATGAGTGTTCGACGGGAAGTGAACACTCGCACTGTATGATGCTCATCGAACACTCCGCAAAGGGGTGGTGGCAGAAACAGGGCAGAGCCAGGAAGGGGCCGCGTCATGAAGGACGAAACCGAGGCCCGAAGCCGGACGACCGGAGCCCGGGCGACGGGGAAGAGCCACCGGCCCGCTCCCGTCACCGCACACCCGGACGACGTCCCGCTCCTGACCGCCCTGACCGCGCTCGCCGACCCGGTCCGCATCCAACTCGTGCGCACCCTCGCCGAGCACCCCGACTGGGCGTTGAGCTGCAGCAACTTCGACGTGCCCGTCGGCCGCGCCGCCAAGAGCCACCACTTCTCCGTCCTGCGCGCCGCCGGCCTCGTGGAGCAGCGCGACGAAGGGCCGAAGCGTCTCAACCGGCTGCGCCGCGAGGAGTTCGACGCCCGCTTCCCCGGCCTCCTCGACCTCACGCTCCGCGAGGACGACGTCTCCTGACCCTTCCGTGACGCCGACCTCTCCTCACCTCTCCGTGAAGACGACACCGCCGCCGACGCCCGGCCCGCCGAGAAGGCCGGGTCGGGCGGCGTGTGAGGCCGGGGCTCAGCGGTGGCGGGCCGGGCGGAGGGCGTGGGCCGTCAGGGTGCTGATCCGCATCGCACCCCCGGCCGCGTACGCGCGCAGCGCACACGCGCCCGGGTCCGGGAAGATCTGGTCCGTGAGGCAGACCGTGCCGTCGGCCGCGTAGACCTCCACGGACGAGGCGTCGACCAGCACGCGCAGGTCGAGGCCGGCGGCCGGGAGGGCGAGCGGGGCCCGGTGCACGCCGGGGAACTCCGCGGCGAAGCCGACGTCACCCGACGACCTGCGGTCGATGTACAGCTCGCCCGCGGCCCTGTCGTACCCGATCCGGGTGTACGTGCCGCCGCCGGTGCGGACGTCGAGGCCGAAGTGGGCCGTGGCCGGGCCGTCGGGGGCGAGGACGGCCTCCAGCTCGTAGAACTGGCCCGTGTCGGCGAGGAGTTGATGCGTTCCCTCGGGGGTCGTGCGGTCCGTGAGGGACAGCAGGGTGCGCGTACGGAGGGACGTCAGCTCGTGCACCGGGGCCTGGCTCAACCCGCCGCCGTCCAGGGCGAGTTCGCGCGGGAAGCCCATCGCGCCGCGCCACGGGGAGGTGGGGATGCGGTCGGCGTAGAGCCAGTTGTTCATCCAGGGCAGGAACACCCGGCGGCCGTCCGGGGCGTCGTTGTACGTGATGCCCGCGTAGCAGTCCGCGCCCCAGTCGACCCAGCGCGTGCCCTGGCCCGGGTCGGGGGTGAACGTCGTGCCGTCGAACGTGCCGGTGAAGTACTGCGTGGCCGAACCCCCGGCCGGGCCGCCGGGGTTGAGGCTGACGAGCAGCACCCAGCGGTCGCCGAGCGGGAACAGGTTGGGGCACTCCCAGATGCCGCCGGTCGCGCCGAGCGGCCCGAAGTCGCTGAGATGCTGCCACGACTTGAGGTCGGCGGACGCGTAGAAGCGGATCTTGTACTCGGTGGGCAGTGCCAGGGCCATGACCCAACGGCCGCTGTCCGCGTGCCAGAAGACGCTCGGGTCGCGGAAGTCCCGCGCGCCGATGTCGAGCACCGGGTTGCCCGCGTACTTCGTCCACGTCTCCCCGGCGTCCGTCGAGTAGGCGAGGGACTGGCGCTGCAGGCCGGAGGCGTCCTTGAGGGTGCTGGTGTAGATCGCCACGAGCGGCGGCCGGGCGGCGGAGCCGAGGCCGCTGGTGTTGCGCTCGTCGTACACCACGGAGCCGGAGAAGATCATCTCCTGCTCGTCGTGCAGGATGGCGACCGGCCGCTCGTCCCAGTGCAGCAGGTCCGAACTGACCGCATGGCCCCACGACATGTTGCCCCACACGTCGTCGGAGGGGTTGTACTGGAAGAACAGGTGCCACAGACCCTCGTGGTAGATCAGCCCGTTGGGGTCGTTGGTCCAGTTCTCGGCGGGGGAGAAGTGCAACTGCGGGCGGTACGTCTCGGCGCCGGCTCTGCGCGGCGTACGGGCGTCCGGGGCGGCCGTGGCCGTACCGGCGAGGAGCGGGGTCGCGGCGGCCGTGAGGCCGAGGGCGGTCGTCAGGACGGACCGGCGGCTGGGGAACGGCATGGGTCTCTCCACATCGAGGAGTACGAGGAGTACGGCGCACGAGGCGTACGGCGTACGAGGAGTACGGGGGCGAACAGGTGTCGCCACGTCCCCACCGCACCGGGCCGTTCCCGATCGACCGGTTGCGCGCGGAGGCGTGCGGGGCGCGATCGGACCTCGGGGCCGCCGGCCGACGAGCGGGGCCCGGTCCGATCACCGCCCCGTCACGAAAAGCCATCGACGGCCGGTACGTCAACCCCCTTGCGGCGACCCGCAGTTGAGCGGACCGGGCCGACCCGCTCAGCTCGTACGCGCGCAGCCGCACGACTCCCGGTGCACGAACGTCGGCTCCAGGAGCACCGTCCGCCGCTCGCCGTCCGGGTCCGCGATCCGCTCCATCAGCAGCTCCACGGCCCGCCGCCCGGTCTCCTCCACGGGCTGCGCGATCGCCGTCGGCGCGGGCTGCATGAGGTCGGCCCACTCGAAGTCGTCGAAGGCGCAGAGCGCCACGTCCTCGGGCACCTTGCGGCCGAGCCGGGCCAGCGCGCGCAGCACGCCGAGGGTCATCTGGTTGTTCGCCGAGATCACCGCGGTCGGCGCGTCCGGCCCGGCCATCAGGCGTTCCGTGGCCAACTCCGCCGGGTACGCCTGCGAGTCGCCGACCACGACCAGATCCGGCGACGCCGTGAGCCCCTTGCGTTCCATGCCGCGCTGCCAGCCCCGCTGCCGCTCCGCGCTCGTCCGCAGGCTGCGCCGCCCGGCGACCAGGCCGATGCGGGTGTGGCCGAGGTCGGCGAGATGGTCGACGAGCCGGGCCGTCGCCTCCACGTTGGCGGTCGCGACCTGGTCGAACGCCGGTGACGCACACCGGTCGATCAGCACCGTCGGCAGTCCCGCGTTCTTCACGTACCGCAGCGCGGCCCCGCGCGGGCCGGCGGCCGTGGCGAGCAACAGGCCGTCCACGCGCCGCTCGTGCAGCATCCGGACGACGCTGAGCTCCTCCGCCGGGTCGTCGTGCGTGTCGGCCATGAGCAGGGTGTAGCCCGAGGCCCGCGTCGCCGCGTCCACCGCCGACACCAGCTCCGCGAAGTGGAAGTTGCCGACCGCCGAGACGGCCAGGCCGAGGGTCAGCGTGCTCGACGTCTTCAGGGACCGCGCGACCGTGTTGTGCGTGTACCCCGTGGCGCGGACGGCCTCCAGGACCTGCTCGCGCGTCTCGTCCTTCACGTACCGGGTGCCGTTGATGACGTGCGAGACCGTCGACACGGAGACGCCGGCCCGGCGGGCGACGTCGGCCATCTTCGCCATGAACGGCTCCTCGGCTCGGTTCAGCGCTGTAGGGGACTCGTACGGATCGTGGTCGTACGGATCGTACGTGAGACAACTCGCGAAAACGATTGCGCAAACGGTTGCGCGGATCGTTCTCTGCCGTCACGATGCTGCACCGGGGTCGGTCGCTTCCCGACCGGACGTCCACGGCACCCGACGACGCGTGCCGCCACGACGCCCGTGACCGTCCCCGGAGCCGCTCAGCACGTCCCGACGCCCGCAGCGGCGGCCGCAGTCGGGGGCCCGTCGTCCCGCCGGCCGACTCGCGCGGGACGACGGGCCCCCGGCGCACCGTCCCGTGCGGGGCGGCGGGCCCCGACGCACCAACTCCCGTACGCCAAGCCTCCGTTCACGCAGCGAGATCCCAACTCCCGTACGTACGCGACCGCCTGTCCCGGCTCACCCGCGCCCGTACGCCATCACCTGTCCCACCGTCAGGAGCCGCACCATGCCGCACACCGCCTCTGTCGAAACCAGCACACCGCCGGGCCCGCCGCCCCTGAGTGCCGCCGCGCGCCGTTCCGTGCTCGGGGCGTCCGGGGTCGCCGCGCTCGGCGGGTTCCTCTTCGGGTACGACACCGGGATCATCTCCTCGGCCCTCCTGTTCATCGCGCCGGAGTTCGGGCTCTCCGACGGGATGCAACAGGTCACCGTGGCCTCGCTGTTGCTCGGCGCCATCGTCGGCGTGCTGGGCGCGGGCGCGGTGACGGATGCGGCGGGCCGGCGGCGGACGCTGCTTGTGGGCGCCGCGGTGTTCGCCGTCGGCGCGGTCGCCTCCGCCCTCGCGCCGGGCGTCGAGGTGCTGATCGTGGCCCGGGTGCTGCTCGGCCTGGCGATCGGCACGGCGTCGCTGACGGTGCCCGCGTACATCGCCGAGATCGCCCCGGCCCGCTCCCGCGGCCGGCTGGTGTCGCTCAACCAACTCATGATCACGGTCGGGATCTTCGTCTCGTACCTGGTCGGCTATCTCTTCGACGACGGTGAGGGCTGGCGCTGGATGCTGGGGCTCGGGCTGCTGCCCGCGCTCGCGATGTTCGCCGGCGTGCTGCGCCTCGCGGAGAGCCCGCGCTGGCTCCTCGACCGCGGCCGCCGCGACGAGGCCCGCGCCGCGCTGCTCCGCACCCGTACGCCCGAGGCCGCCGACGCCGAACTCGCCGAGATCGAGGCGCTGTCCGCGGCCGAGACCCGCACCAGCTACCGCGATCTGCTGCGCCCCGCGATGCGTCCCGCCGTAATCCTCGGCGTGGTCGTCGCGGCCACCAACCAGCTGGTCGGCGTCAACGCGGTCATCTACTACGCGCCGACCATGCTCAAGCAGGCCGGTTTCGGCAGCTCCGCCGCGATCCTCTCCTCGCTCGGCATCGGCCTGGTCAACATGTGCCTGACGTTCGTGGCGCTGCTGCTCGTCGACCGGGTCGGCCGCCGCCCGCTGCTGCTCGGCGGCACGTCGGTCGTGGTCCTGGCGCTCGTGCTGCTCGGCGCGCTGTACCTGATGGGCGACGACGGGCGCCCCGTCTCCGGCGGCCTGCTCGTGGCCGGGCTCTGCCTGTACATCGCGGCGTTCGCGCCCAGCCTCGGCCTCGCGATCTGGCTCATCAACAGCGAGATCTTCCCGACGGCGGTACGCGGCAAGGCCAGCTCCTTCGGCAACGTCACCCACTGGGGCCTCGACTTCGCCATCTCCCTCACCGTCCTCACCACCATCAACGCCCTCACGCCCACCGGTCTGTTCTGGATCTACGGTCTCTTCGGCCTGCTCGGCGTGGTCTACCTGCACCGCAAGCTGCCGGAGACGAAGGGCCGCAGCCTGGAGGACATCTCGGCGTCGCTGCGGGGCTGACGCGCCTCGCCATGTCATGCGCGGAGGGGGCGTCACGACGGCGGAGACTTCCGCTGCCGTGACGCCCCCTCCGAGGCGGTCGCCGTGGCCGACGGGACGAACCCGTCCGGCCCGACTGCTCGTTTAGTACGGGCCGTTGACGTTGTCGATCGAGCCGTAGCGGTCCGCCGCGTAGTTGCAGGCGGCGGTGATGTTGGCGACCGGGTCGAAGCTGTCGGTCGACGTGCCGGGCACGTGGTAGGCCTCGAAGGTGGGGGCGATGACCTGCAGCAGACCCTTGGACGGGGTGCCGTTCTGGGCGTTGATGTCCCAGTTGTTCATGGCCAGCGGGTTGCCGGAGGACTCCCGCATGATGTTGCGGTGGATGCCCTCGTACGTGCCGGGGATGCCGTGCTGGGCCATGATGTCGAGCGACTCGCGGATCCAGCCGTCGAGGTCGTTGGTGTACGCCTTCTTCGCCGCGGCGGGCTGCACCTCGGTGGCGCCCTTGCGCTCGGAGCGGTCGGCGCGCTCGGCGGAGGCACGGGAGGCGTCGGCCTTCTCGGCCTTCTTGCCGAGGGTGAGCTTCAGGCCGGGGTGGATGAGGCCCGGGTTGTCGCCGAGGGCGTCGCGGTTGGCCTCGTACAGCTTCTTCCAGCCGCCGCTGAGGGAGTGCTCCCGGGCGATCGCGGAGAGGGAGTCACCCGCGACGACGGTGTACGTCTTCGCGGCGGCCGGCTTCGCGGCCGGGCTCGCCTGAACGGCCTCGGCCTTGGCCGCACCCGCGGGCGCCGCGCTCGCCGCGGTCGCGCCGATCACCGGAAGTACGAGCGCTGCTCCGCCGGTCCCCACGAAGGCGATTCCCCGGTTGAGCGAACGGGACTTGGGGCGGCGGTGCTTTCCCTTTGCAGGCATGACGAATTCCTCTCCGTCGCCTACGAGGTGAGCTGTCGGGTTCGGACGGGAGATGTCCGGTCGCACTGCGCATGCGACTTCACCCCAAGCCGTTCCGGACGTGCCGGACCGGCGACTTACCTGGGTCCCCCGCTCCTGCCGTGCGTAAGTGAGTCGGTGTGAGGTTCTCCGGGCGGCGGCAGGATTCGGCGTTCCGTCCGGATTCACGGTGACGTTAGGCGAGAAAGTCGCGGAGGAACAAGGTCGGAAATTGAACGGGGAATGTACGGAGCGCATTCATGTGTCCTGGAACACGCCGCCCGCCGAGATCGAAAAGGCTCAACTCGCTTTGCGGGAACCGGATGTGCGTTTTCGGCGTCTGTCGGGGGGACGGTTGTTCCGTGTGACCCGTCTCACTGAATTCGATACGGCCGTGAAATGCGGAAGTCGGGCGAATCTGACGGGCAATTCAGGTGCTGTGTCACCAATATGGGCGCTAATTTATGTAAGCCGCCAATGCTGTAATGAGGTGACTTAATCGGGCGAACTCGGACATAGGTGAGCGGGTGGGGGTGAGCGGGATCGGGTGGGGCGACTTGGGGCACCGGGTGGGCGCCGGCGGCGGGTCGCGGCCCCGTGCGGGCGCGCGTAGCTTGACGGCTGTGGGGTCCGGCGACGGAGTGGGCCGCGGGGCTCGGTGGTCGGGGGCTCGTCGGTCGGAGCGCGAGGAGGAGTGAGGGACGTGGACGCGAACGCCTGGGACGAGCGGTACGGCGCGGAGGAACGCGTATGGCCCGCCGAGCCCAACCTGTGGGTCGTCCGTGAGACCTCCGAACTCCCGCCCGGCCGCGCCCTCGACCTCGCCGCCGGGGAGGGGCGCAACGCCCTGTGGCTGGCCCGCCGGGGCTGGAGCGTCGACGCGGTCGACTTCTCACCCGTCGCCGTACGGCGCATGGCCGACCTCGCAGAACGCCAACAGGCCGATGTGCACGCCGAGTTGGCCGACGTGACGCGCTACGCCCCGCAGGAGTCCGCGTACGACCTGGTGCTCCTCTCCTACCTCCAGCTCCCTCGGCAGGATATGGAGGGGGTCCTCGACACCGCCTGCCGTGTCGCCCGGCCCGGAGCGACCCTGCTCCTCGTCGGCCACGACATCAGCAACCTCGACCACGGCATCGGCGGCCCCCAGGACCTGCAGGTCCTCTCCAGTACGGACCAGGTCACCGCGGCCTGGGAGCCGTACGCCGACATCGCCGTCGCCGAGGTCGCCCGCCGCCCCGTGGGGGACGCGGCGGCCCTGGACACGGTGGTACGAGCGGTCCGCCGCTGAGGCGTACTCCGGGTTCTCCGGGTTCTCGGGGTTCTCCGGGGCCTTGTCACAGCCCTGAGGGGTGGGCGGGCAGCCACTCGGCGTGCCGCCCCCGCATCCGGTCCCGCTCGGCCGCATCGGCCTCGTCCTCCGCGTACCGCTTCGAGCCCGGCAGGCTGTGGAAGCGCACCCAGGCGTCCCGGTACGGGCCGCGCAGCTCATGGCCCACAGGCGGGCACAGCGGCCGGTGCCGCGCCCACAGTTCCGTCGACGCCGACGCCTCCTCGCCCCGTACGGCCCCCACGTCTCCGCTCCTCCCTCTGCGCTCTGCGTTCCCGCTGCGCTGTGTTCCCGCTGCTCCCGGCAGTGGCGAGAGTGCCGCACCCCAGGCGGTTGTCGGGTCCGTCACGTGCTCACAGCCCCGGAAATATACCCCCGGGGGTAATGCTGTTAAGGTGAGTGACATACCCCGGGGGGTAATTTTCGTCCGTGAGGAGTTTCCCTGTGTTCTTCGTCGACACCATCGAGCTCGAGGGCCTCGGCAACCGCAGCTACCTGGCCGGCGGCGAGCGCGCGGCAGTGGCCGTGGACCCGCCGCGGGACATCGACCAGGTCCTGGCCGCGGCCGCGCGGCGGGGCGTGCGCATCACCCACGTCGTGGAGACGCACATCCACAACGACTACGTGACCGGCGGCCTGGAGCTCGCCCGCCTCACCGGCGCCGCCTACCTGGTCCCGGCCGGCGCGCACGTCTCCTTCGCCCGGACCCCCGTGGCCGACGGGGACACCGTCGACGTCGACACGGACCTCGCCCTGGCCGCCGTCGCCACCCCCGGCCACACCCCGCACCACACCGCGTACGTGCTCAGCGACGCCGGCCGCCCGGTCGCCGCGTTCACCGGCGGCTCCCTGCTCATCGGCACGGTCGGCCGCCCCGACCTGGTCGAACCCCGCCTGACCGAGCAGCTGGCCCGCGCCCAGCACGCCTCCGCCCACCGGCTCGCCGACGCCCTGCCCGACGACACCGCGGTGCTGCCCACCCACGGCTTCGGCAGCTTCTGCTCCTCCGCGCAGGCCGACGGCGACGCCACGACCATCGGCAAGGAGAAGGCCGCCAACAGCGCCCTGACCGCCGACGTGGACACGTTCGTCGCGGAGCTGCTCGCGGGCCTGGAGGACATACCCGCGTACTACGCCCACATGGGCCCGGACAACGCCAACGGACCCGCCCCGCTCGACCTCACCCCGCCCGCGGTCGCCGACCCGGAGGAGATCGCTGCGCGGCTCGCGGCGGGGGAGTGGGTCGTCGACCTGCGCAACCGCATCGCCTTCGCCGAGGGGCACGTCGCCGGTTCCTTCAACTTCGAGGCCGACGGCAAGCTCGCCACGTACCTGGCCTGGATGATCCCGTGGGGCAAGCCCGTCACGCTGCTCGCCGAGTCGCCCGAGCAACTGGCCGTCGCCCAGCGGGAGTTGGCGCGCGTCGGCATCGACCGCCCGGCCGCGGCCGCGACCGGCGGCCCGGGGCGCTGGCTCCGCGACGGCGACAGCGCCGCGTCCTTCCCGCGCGCCACGTTCGCAGACCTGGCCGCCGCCCGCGTCCGCGGCGAGGAGGGGCTGATCGTGCTCGACGTACGCCGCGACTCCGAGCGCGCGCACGGCTGGATCGACGGCTCGGTCCACATCCCCGTCCACGAGGTGCACCGCCGCGTCGGCGAGGTGCCCGCGGGCGGCACGGTCTGGGTGCACTGCGCGGGCGGCATGCGCGCCGGCATCGCGGCGTCGGTGCTCGACGCGGCCGGCCGGGACGTCGTGGCCGTCGACGACGGCTTCGACGCGGCGGAGGCGGCGGGGCTGCGGATGGTTGCGACCGTCTGAGCCGAGCTGCTGGTCGCGACCACGTGACCTGAGCTGCCGGGCTCCTTGAAGCATCACTTGTACGAGAGAAAGTCGACGTCGACCATGCCCCTCTTCTTCCGTGAACGCGCCCCCCGCCTGACCGTGGACGAGGCGCGCGCCCGCACCGGCGGCGACCGGCCCGAGGCCGTCCTGCTCGACGTGCGGGAGCAGCCCGAATGGCAGTCCGGGCACGCCCCGGGCGCCGTGCACGCCCCGCTGACCGGGCTCGTCGCCGGCGCCGCACTGCCCGCCGCCGCCCAGGGCCGGCCCCTTGTCGTGATCTGTCGCAGCGGCAACCGCTCGCAGCGCGCGGCGCGGCTCCTCGCCGAACGCGGAGCGGACGCGCTGGACGTGAAGGGCGGCATGGACGCGTGGGCCGCCGCCGGACTTCCGGTCGTCGACGAACGCGGGAACAGCGGCCCGACAGCGTGAACACCCTGATCCTCGCCCTGATCGCCGGGGCGGTCATCGGTCTCGCCCTCGGCGCGCTCGGCGGCGGAGGCAGCGTCCTCGCCGTCCCCGCGCTGATCTACCTCCTCGACTTCTCCCCGGCGTCCGCGACCACCGCAAGCCTCATCATCGTCACCGCCACCTCGGCCACCGCCCTCTACGCGCACGCGCGGGACGGCCACGTGGCCTGGAAGACCGGCGTCCTCTTCGCGGCGGCCGGGATCCTGCCCGCGTTCCTCGCCGGGGCGGCCGCCGGTCACCTCCCCGCCGCGGCCCTCACCGCCGCGTTCGCGGTCGTGGCCGCGCTGGCGGCCGTACGGATGCTGCGCCCGGCCGCGGCTCAACTGCCCGAGCGCGTGAGCCCGTTGAAGGCGGCGGGCACCGGGGCCGGGCTCGGCGCGGTGACCGGGTTCCTCGGCGTGGGCGGCGGCTTCCTCGCCGTACCGGCCCTGGTCGGCGTTCTCGGCCTGCGCATGAAACAGGCCGTGGGCACCAGCCTGCTGGTCATCACCGTCAACTCCCTCGCCGCCCTGATCGCCCGGACCGGCACGTCCGGCGGCGACCTGCGCTGGGAGGTCATCGCCCCGTTCACGGGCGCGGCGATCCTCGGCGCGTGGGACGGCAAACGCCTCTCCGCCAAGATCACAGGCCGCACCTTGCAACGGCTCTTCGCGACCGTGCTGTTGGCGGTGGCGGGGCTCATGCTGGCGGACGTGGTCTGGTGAGCGGCGCGTACGGAAGGTCTGCTTGGCTACGCGTACGGAGGCTGCCTCGCCGGGAGGGGGGCCGGGCCGCGCGGCGTCTGCGTACGGCAAGGCTGCGGCCAGGCCCGGATCAACCCTCGGGGCGGGCCCGGACCAAGCCTCGGCTCGGGGCTCGGGGCTCGGGGCTCGGGGCTCGGCTCCGGGCCCGTCTCCGGGCTCAGGCCAGCGAAAGGAACAACTTCTCCAGGCGGGCGCGCATCGCGTCCCGGTCCTCGGCGGGACGGCGGCCGTCCTCCATCTCGGTCATGCACTGCTGCAGGCCGGTGGCGACGATCGCGAACCCGGCCCGGTCGAGCGCCCGCGACGCGGCGGCGAGCTGCGTGACGACCTCCTCGCAGTCCCGGCCCTCCTCGATCATGCGGATCACGCCGGAGATCTGCCCCTGAGCCCGGCGCAGCCGGTTCAGCACGGACTTCAGCTCCGCCGCCGCCAGATCAAGCTCCATCACCACTCCTCACTGCATACCCCCAGGGGTAATATACGCCCCCTCTGCGGGGGAGCAGCCGACAGAAAAGGATGACACCTGCCATGACCTCGCCCACGACCCTCGCCACCGGCGAAGCCCGTACCCGCCTGCACGAGCTGACCGTGATCGACGTCCGCACGCCCGGCGAGTACGCCGGCGGCCACCTGCCCGGCGCCCTCAACGTCCCCCTCGACCAGTTGCAGCGCGCCCTGCCCGACATCCGGCACGCGGCCGAGCGCGGCGAGGTCCTGGTGGTGTGCGCGTCCGGCGCCCGCTCCGAGAACGCCTGCCGCACGCTTGCCGAGCACGGCATCCGGACCGCGACGCTCACCGGCGGCACCGGCGCGTGGGCCGCTGCAGGCCACGACCTGCACCGGCCGGAGGGCGCACCCCGCGCCACGTGGGGCATGGAACGCCAGGTCCGCCTCACCGCCGGAACCCTGGTCCTGCTCGGCCTGCTCCTCGGCCTCGTCGTCCACCCGGCCTTCCAGCTCCTCTCCGCGGGCATAGCCGGAGGGCTCGTCTTCTCGGCCCTCACGAACACCTGCGGCATGGCCGCACTCCTCGCCAAACTCCCCCACAACCGCCCCCGCGCGACGGACCTCGACAACACCTTGGAGCAACTGCGGGCGCGGTGAGGGGGGGTGCCATTGCGACGGGGGCTGGACGTATGGGGTTGATGCTCTCCCGGGCGACGGCGACCGAGATGTGAGGCGCGATCCATCGTCCTGCGGAACGCCTGCCCATAGCGGGGTGGGAACGTGCCCCGTCAGGGGCGCGGGGAACTGCGCGAGCGGCCACGACGGCGGGAAAGCCGGATGCTGCACGCCGACGCGGGCGAGGACGTCGCGCAATTCCTCGTGGGCCAGCTCGGTGGCCGCACCTTGCCCTCCGCGTCCTCCGGGCTCTCGTGGTGTGCGTGCCCATGCGGGCGGCCGGGCACCGGCACCAGTACCGCACCGGAAGGCGTGGCCATGTGCTCCGGCAGGTCCTGCCCCCCGGCCCGGCCTGTCGGGCCGGGGGGCAGGACCGTCAGCGGGGGTGTGGGGGTTCAGTGGGCGTAGTTCTCGTAGTGGTCGCTCACCTGGCCCTCGCTCAGCGCCTCGTCCCACGTCAGCAACTCGTCCAGGTCGCCCCGCAGGCTCGCTCTCGGCAGGCCGATCGAGCGCATCGGGAGGGGGATCGAGGCCGAGACCGTGTCGACTCGCTTGCCGTTCGCGTACAGCGTCGTGCGGCCCGGTTCCGCGACCCACGTCAGGTGGACCCAACTGTCCAGCGGGAGCGTGTAGTCGAAGCTGTGGTCGGCGGGGCCGGAAGGGCCGTAGCGGGTGAGGCCGACCTTGCCCGTGCCGGACTGCTGGAGTTTCAGCGCCCCGAACTTCGAGCTGAGCAGCACCTGTTCGCCCTCGGTCCGGGCCGTCGTCCGCACCCATGCCGAGGCCGTCCAGGGCTCCTCGACGTCGAGGCCGCCGAAGCCCACTCCGTCCCGGTCGTGGTCGAAGCGGAACGCCTCGCCGCGCACGCCGCCGTCGACCAGGGCCGGGTTGTTGATGATGTACGTCGTACCGGGCAGGTCGCCCGCGACGTCCTCCGCCATGATCGTGTTGCCGGGGCTGCCCGCGTACGTCCAGCCGCTCGGGTACGAAGCCCGGTCGAACGTCCAGTGGTGGCTGGGCCGTCCGTCGTCCACGCGCGGCCGCACCGGATCCTGCCGTACGCCGGGCGGATCGCCGATCGCGGCGACGCGGTCGCGGAAGTCGGCCAGTGAGTCAGGCGGCGCCGAACCGTTCCACGCCCGGTCGGCCATGACGGCGCGCGGGCCCGCGCTGTGCTGCTCGAAGTAGCCGTTGTCGGACCAGAAGTTGTAGTCCGCCCAGTGCATCAGGCCCGAACCGAGCATGTCGGCCTCGGAGTTGGGCTTCCACGTGCCGTACATCCACTGCTCGTCGGGGTACAGGTTGTGGTAGTTGTTCGGCGTCACGTAGAACGGGCCGATGGCGATCTCGTCGTGTCCAGGGATGACCGGTTCGCTGCCTGTGCCCTCCCAGGTGAGGAACACGACCGGCCCGTGGACCTGCTGCTGCGGCGCGGGCATGTGCTCGGAGCCGTTGTAGACGGCGGTGCGCTTGCCGTGCTTGGTCACCACCTCGTCGAGGGTGTTGATGTAGCGGTTGAGGAGGTCGCCGAGCGTGCTGACGTCCGGGTCGGCGGCCAGGTACTCCTTCACACGCGGGCACTCGCCGAGCTGCCCCGGCACTTCCTCCGCGCCGATGGAGAACAGCGGCGCGTCGAACCAGCCCGCGAACTCGTCGACGATCTGCTTCGTCTTCTCCACCGCCTTCTCGCTGGTCATGTCGACGATCCAGTCCGCGGTGAGGTGCGAGTGCGTGTGCTCCGCCGTGCACGGGTTCGGGCCTGAGCCGAAGCCGATGTCGAACGCCTCGCTGATGACCGTCGCGTGCCCGGGAACTTCGAGGCCCGGCATCAGCTGCACGTGGTGGCGCGCGGCGAGGGCTTTGAGACGGTCGATGTCGGCCCGGCTGTAGCTGTGTTCGGGTTCGGCCAGGCCCGGGAACCTGGGGCTGTGGAGGCGGAAGCCCTCCGACTCGGAGAGGTGCAGGAACAGCGTGTTGAGCTTCTGGTCTCCCATGCGCCGGATCAGCTTCTCCAGGTGTTCCAACTCCCAGTACTTGCGGCCCGCGTCGAGATGCACCATCCGTACGCGCTGCGTCGGCCGGTCGGTGCTCCGCGCGCGGGGCACGGCACGGTGACCGTCGTCGGCGCGCAGGGTCTGCAGGAGGGTACGGGTGCCGTAGTACAGGCCGTGCGTGCTCGCCGCGTCGACACGGAGCACGTCGGAGCTGTCCAACCGATAGCCCTCGGCGCCGAGTCGGCCGTCGTCGACCAGCCGCAGCCGGATGTCGCCCGGCCGCGCCTCCACGGCCCCGGTGACGATCTCGGGCTCCAGGCCGCTGACCTCCCCGAGCTCGTCGCGGAGTTGCTCGGCGAGCTGCAGCGTGTTCTGCCGGGCGGGCCCGGGCAGCTCCTGGCGCCCGGCGGGCATCGCCGTACGGGAGCGGGACTGCGGGTCGACGACGATCCGCGACTCCTCGCCGAGTCGGACCGTCCCGCCGAGGTCCTCCCACTGCGTGGGTCTGGGGACGACGGGCGGGGGCGCGGCCCGGTCGGCCGCCCCCGACGCTGCTGCTGCTGCTGCTGCTGCTGCGGCGGCGTTCGTGGCCGTGGTCGCTGTGGCGGGGGAGAGGAACAGGCCGGCGAGCATGCCGAGGGCCACGGTGAGTACGGACAGGGCACGTGCGGGGACTACGCGTGCGAGGCGTACGCGTAGGGGCAGGGCGTGCACGGACAGGGCGCGACGCATGGCGCCTCCGAATCGGTGGACGGCAGGGCGGCGGAGCGGCGGTGCTGCGGTGCTGTGGTGCTGTGGTGCTGCGGCGGGACAGGGGCGGGGCCCGCAGACCGTCGAACCCGGGGCTGGCCCGAACTCGACCCGAATCCGACCCGAACCCGAACCGACCCGAATCCGGCCCCTGAGGCGACCCCGGGAGTCCGGTGATTCACCCCACCTCTTTCCGGACACGGTGGGCCATTCGACGGCCTACGCGCCTGGAAATTAGAGATACATCCGATGACTGTCAACCATGCGTGCCAGCCCCGACCGCCCCGAGGGCCACCCTCCCCGCCCCCCTCAACCCCTGCCCCTCATATGGAGGTTGTGCGGCCGTCGACCCGCCGAGCCTGCCCCCGTGCCCGTCCCGGCGCCCGTACGCCCAGCCACACCGCCCCCAGTCCGAGCGGCACCGCGACGACCGCCCCCACGAGCCCGTTCCCCGTGCCCGGGCCCCCGCTGGACGTGGCCAGATGCAACACCGCGAGCGCCGCGCCGACCAACCCGAGGACGACGGCAGACCGTCCGTACGTACGAGAGCCCGCGCCCCGGGCGCGCGCCGCGAACCAACCGAGGGCCAGGCCCAGGAATCCCACCCCCAGCGCCAAGTTGGCCCCGGTCCGTCCGTCCCCGATGATTCCGCCCTCGGCGGCCGCCGTCAGTACCGCTGAAGTGTCCACGCTTCCGTCCTCCCGCTGCTGCTGCCGCATCACCAACTGTCGGCTTCGAGCATGCGGGCCGGACCCCACCGGACGCGTCCCCCTGACGTAGGCACTTCGGTCTGCCACCAGCGGGGGACTCGGGTTACCACGAACGTGGCAGCGGGCACCCCCACGTACCGCGGCCGCGGTACGTGGGGCCGTCAGAGCGCGCGGCGTCAGCGCACGCGGCGTCAGCGCACGCGCCGGACGGAGGCCGTGTCGACGTCCACGGGATGTCCTTGCGCGTCGGTGGGGCGCAGTTCCGGCAGCGGGGAGCCGCTCTCGTCGACGAGGACCGAGTGGGGCTCGTCGGGTGTGAACGCGTGCCGTTCGCCCCACTGGCGGGCGGTCACGATGACGGGGAAGAGGTCGCGGCCCGCTTCGGTGAGGCCGTAGATCTGCCGTCGTCCCGTCGGGGCCGTCCGGCGGTCGAGGATGCCGCGTTCGACGAGGCGTCTGAGGCGGTCGGTGAGGATGTTGCGGGCGATGCCCGTGCGCTGCTGGAAGTCGGTGAACGCCCGCGCGCCGTCCATCGCGTCACGGATGATCAGCAGGCTCCATCGGTCTCCGACCAGGTCGAGCGTGCGCGCGACCGGGCAGGCGGGGTCCGTCCAGTCCATGCCGTCGACGCGGAGCGCCGTGTGCGCCTTCGCCATCACCCCTCCTGAAGAGTCGTCGGATCACAAAGAGTTGCGGATCGAAACCATTCTGCCGTAGCTTCATTTTGGTTGCAATTTGCTACTGATTGCTTGTCGACTACCGCCGACCGCTGATGGCTGATGGCTGATCGAAGGAATGGGGCCCGTGAGCATGACGCTTGGCCGGAGAACGCTGTTCGCCGTGATCTGCGCGGTCGCGGTCGCGACCGTCTACGTGGCGCAACCCGTACTCGCCCGGATCGGCGCGGACTTGGGCGTTCCGGAGGCCGACCTGGGGTGGATCGTCACCACGGGACAGCTCGGCTATCTGATCGGCCTGGCCCTGCTCGTGCCCCTGGGCGACATGTGCGACCGGCGCACGCTCATCGCTGGGCATCTGCTGCTCGCCGCCACCGGCATGGCCCTGGCCGCGGTCGCCGACCGGCTGTGGCTGCTGCTCGTCGGGCTCGCCCTGGCCGGCCTGTTCGCCGTCGTCGTGCAGACCACCGTCGCGTTCGCCGCCGACCTGTCCGCGCCGGGCGGGCGCGGCCGCACGCTGGGCGCCGTCACCTCCGGTGTCATCGTCGGCATCCTCGGCGCGCGCGTGCTCGCGGGCGGCCTGGCTGCGCTCTGGGGATGGAGGTCCGTCTACGTGGCCTTGGCCCTGCTCCTCGTCGCGTTGACGTACCTCGTCCTGAGGCTGCTGCCTGCTGACCCGCGCAGCGCGAACGGCGTCGCCCGCCCCTCGTACGGTGAGGTTCTGGGCGGCCTCGGCGGCCTGTTCCGCGACCGCGACCGCGTGCTCGTCTCGCGCGGGCTGATCGCGTTCTTCCTGTTCGCGTCCTTCGGCACCCTGTGGAGTGGTCTGGCGCTGCCCCTCGCGGCCGCGCCCTGGCACTTGAGCACAGCCCAGATCGGCCTGTTCGGGATCGCGGGGCTCGCCGGAGCGCTGGGTGCGGCCCGAGCCGGGCGGTGGGCCGACGCCGGCCGGGCCCACGCCGTCACCGGAGGCGCACTCGCCCTGCTGGCCGTCTCGTGGGCGGCGACCGGCCAGGCGTCCCGGTCGCTCTGGCCGGTCGTCGTCGGTGTCGTCGTCCTCGACTTCGCCGTACAGGCCGTGCACGTCAGCAACCAGCACCTGCTCACGGCCGCGCACGTCCACCGCACGAGCAGCGCCATCGGGGGCTACATGCTCTTCTACTCCCTCGGCTCCGCGGTCGGCGCGACCGCCACCACCGCCCTGTACGCCGCCGCGGGCTGGGCCGGGTCCAGCGCCCTCGGCGCCGCGTTCGCCCTCTGCGCGCTCACCGTCTGGGCGGTCGACCGCCACAGCCGACGCAAGGACGGTCGCCGATACGGCCAGTACGGGCAGTACGGCGGGTACGGGCAGTACGGCGAGTACGGGCAGTACGACCAGTGCGACGAGTACAGGCAGTGCGGGTAGTGCGGAGAGGGCGGCCGCCACGACCTGTTCGTCCACCCGAACCTTGCATACGGTGCGCGTATGAACGAACGACGGTTCGCTGTCCCGGCCGTGGTCGCGGACTGGACGGTCGCCGTGGCCGTGGCGGCGCTGCTCCTCACCACCGGCCTGTCCGGCCAACACCCCTCCGGCGGCGCGGAGTTGTGGGGTGGCGGCGTGCTGCTCGCGGGTGCCGGACTGGCCCTCGCCGCGCGCCGCCGTTCTCCGCGCCTGGTGTTGGCCGTCACCGCGGCCTGCACGGCGGGGTACCTGGCGGCCGGGTTCGAGGTGCTGTCGGTCGCGTACCTGGTCGCGGTGTACGCAGCCGTACGCGCCGGACATCGCGCGGTCACGGTCGCCGCCTCCCTCGGGCTCGTCGCCGTACTGCACGCCACAGCCCTGCTGGTGCACGACGGGTCCGCGCGCGAGGTGCTGGCGCAGGCGCGCGGCACGCTGGAGCTCGCGTGGCTGGTCGCCGCGTTCGCCGCGGGCGAGGCCGTACGGCAGGCGGAGCGGCGGGCGGACGAGGCCGAGCGCACCCGCGAGGAGACCGCGCGCCGCCGGGCCGACGAGGAACGGCTGCGCATCGCAAGGGAGTTGCACGACTCGCTCACGCACCAGATCTCGGTGATCAAAGTGCAGTCCGAGGTGGCCGTGCACGTGGCCCGGCGGCGTGGCGAACAGGTGCCGGAGGCGCTGCTCGCGATCCAGGAGGCCGGCCGCGAGGCGAGCCGCGAACTCCGCGCGACCCTGGAGGCCCTGCGCGACGACGACACCGCACCGCCGCCCGGCCTCGACGACCTCCCCGAGCTGGTGAAGCGGTTCCAAGTGACCGGGCTCGCAACCGAGTTGACCGTCGAGGGCGACCCGCCCGCCGCGCCCGTACCGGCCGCCGTGGGCCGTACCGCCTACCGCATCGTGCAGGAGGCGCTCACCAACGTGGCCCGGCACGCGGACGCCGCCACCGCCACCGTACGCATCGAGCACGGCCCGCACACGCTCACGATCCGCGTCGACGACGACGGCAAGGCCACACCGGGCAGCAAGACGGGCAGCAAACCGGGCAGCAAGACGGGCAGCAAGGAGCCCTCCGACGGCCACGGCCTCGGGCTGCTCGGCATGCGTGAACGCGTCACCGCCCTCGGCGGAACCCTCCACGCCGCACCGCGCGGCACGGCCGACGGCGGCGGCTTCACGGTACGGGCCGAACTCCCCGTACCAGCACCCGGACCCGCATCCGTCCCCGAACCAGCTCCCGCCAGCTCCCGCACGCCACCCCCTCCCCACGAACGGAGCTTGTGATCCCGTGATCAGGGTCCTGCTGGCAGACGACCAGCCACTCATCCGCAGCGGTTTCCGCGCCCTCCTCGACCTGGAGGACGACATCGAGGTGGTCGCCGAGGCGTCCGACGGCAAGGAAGCACTGGCGTACGCGGCGGAGCACCTGCCCGACGTCGCGCTCGTCGACATCCAGATGCCCGTCATGGACGGTATCGAGGCGACCCGCCGTATCGCCGCGGACCCGGCGCTCGCGTCCGTGCACGTCGTGATGCTGACCAACTACGGCATGGACCAGTACGTCTTCGACGCGCTGCGCGCGGGCGCCGCCGGGTTCCTCGTCAAGGACATCCTCCCGGAGGACCTCCTGCACGCGGTACGCGTCGCCGCCCGCGGAGACGCCCTGCTCGCCCCGGCCGTCACCCGCAAACTCATCGACCGGTACGTGACCCAGCCCCCGCGCCCCCAAGTCCCGGACGCACTCGCCGAGTTGACGGCCCGGGAGCGGGAAGCGGTCGTGCTCGCCGCACACGGCCTCTCCAACGACGACATCGCCGAACGCCTGGTCATCAGCCCCTCGACCGCCAAGACCCACATCAACCGGGCCATGACCAAACTCCACGCACGCGACCGCGCCCAACTCGTGGTGGCCGCCTACGAGTCGGGGTTGGTGACGCCGAGGATGGGCGGGCGGTGAGCGGGGGCCGTACGTGATCCGGCCGACGACACCACTCCCGCGACCGGTCTCGGCCAACTCACGGAAACCCGGCGTCGCTTCACGCCACAATGGTCACCGTCGCACCAAGTGAGGGAGTAGCACCGTGAGGACGACCCCGCGTACGACCGCCATACCGGCCCGCGTTCCACGCGCCGCCGCCGACGGCAACGACGTGCCAGCCACCCTTGCCGGAACGGGCGTGGCCCGATGAGCGAGCGGCAGGTGCGTACCGTCGAAGTCCCCCTGGAGGACGGCAGCGACGACGTCGTGCGGGTCCAGATCCGTGAGGTGGACGAGTCGCTCGTACGCGTGGGGCGCGGGGGCCGGGCGGTCGCACGGGCGGAACAGACGCTGGGGGAGATGCTGGACACCGTGCGTCCGGTCGCGGACAGCTTCGTGGGACGGTTCCGCGGCCTGGCCCAGCCCCCGGACGAGATCGCGCTGGAATTCGGGGTGTCCCTGTCGGCGGAGGCGGGCGTCGTCATCGCGTCCACGGCGACCTCGGCCAACTTCTCGGTCAGCCTCACCTGGAACAGAACCGACCGCCCCGAACCGACACCGGCAACAGAACCGGCACCGGCAACAGAGCCAGCGCACGCCACAGAGCCGACACCGGCAACCGAACCGACACCGGCAACAGAGCCGGCGCAAGCCACAGAGCCGGCGCAGACGACAGCACCGACACTGCCGACGGCAACCACCGGACCGGCCGACCGGTGACCCGTCGCGTTCGTGACCGCGGGGAAGCGGAGGCCACGTGACGGGGGCGGCGGAAGGGCAGCGGCCCGATGAGGCCCTCGCCCCGTCGGTCGTCCGCATCAAAGGGCAGGACGGCCGGCCCATCGGCGCGGGTTTCCTCGTCGCCCCCGACCGTGTCCTGACCTGCGCGCATGTGGTGACGTACGCCTTGGGGCAGGCGCCGGAGGCGGTGGGAGCGTCGGTCGAGCTGGACCTGCCGCTGGACCCGCGCCTCGCCGGAACGGTCCGGTCCGCCCGGGTGGAGCACTTCGTCGCGGAGCGGGACGACGGCACGGGCGACGTCGCCGTCCTCCGCCTGCCGTCGGCCGTCCCCGGTTCCCGCCCCCTGCCGATGGTCGAGCCCAGGACCGCGTGGGACGACGAGGTCGGCATCGTGGGGTTCACCGGCGCCTCGCCGGGCGGCATCTGGGTCAGGGCCAGACTCGGCGGCCCCACCGGAGAGGGCCGACGCCAGTTCTCCCGTACGGACGGGGAGACCGCGTACGTCGAAGAGGGCTTCAGCGGCAGTCCCGTCTGGGATCCGCGGCACCGCGCCGTCGTCGGCGTCGTCTCCGTCGCCCAGCCCGGCCGCCAGGCCCAGCAGGCGTTCGCGATCCGCAAGGACTCCGTGGTCCGGGACCTCCCCGAGCTCGACGCCGTCCTGACCCCGGCCTCGCCCTTCCTCGGCCTGGAAACCTTCCGGGAAAGCCACGCACACGTCTACTTCGGCCGTACGGGCGACGCCGCCAGGACGGCCGCCGCACTCACCGCCCACACCAGCGTCACCGTGTACGGCCCCTCGGGGTCGGGCAAGTCGTCGCTGGCCCTCGCCGGTGTGGTGCCGAGGATGCGCGCGGACGGCTACGACGTGCTCGTCGTGAACGCCGGAGCCGTCTCGTCGCCGCTGGCCGCCCTCGCCACCACCCTCTACGAGGACTTCGCCGCCGGACGCCGCGAGGAGCCCGTACGAGCACGCGGGGCGGGCGAAGTGCAGGCGTGGCTCACGGAGTTGGGGCTCGCCGACACCCTGCACCGCGTACGCGGCACGGCGGGCGGCAAGCTTCTGCTCGTACTCGACCAGGCCGAAGCACTCCTGGCCCGGGACGGCGACGAGGTGGCCGAACTGGTCCGTGTGCTCTTCCCGGAACGCGGACCGGCGCCGGGACTGCGGGTGCTGCTCACCCTCCGGGCCGACTTCATGGACGACGCCCTCAAGCACCCGCACCTCGGCCCCGCACTCCGGGACGGCATGACGCTGCCGCTGACACCGATGACACGGCAGCAGCTGCGCGAGGTCGTCAGCAGACCACTCGACCAGGTCCCGGGCGTGGCCTACGAACGAGGCCTCGTCGACCGCATCCTCGACGACGCCGGCAACGGCCCGGGAACACTGCCACTGCTCGGCTTCGTCCTGCAGAAACTGTGGGAGGACCGGGAGCACGGCCAACTGCGGCTCGCGGCGTACGAAGCGGCCGGCGGCGTCTCCGGGGCGCTGGCCCGGCATGCCGAGAACGCCTGGTCGCGCTGGACCGGAGGCGACGAAACCACCCAGCCAGAAGAATCCGAACGCCACAAGGAACCCGGACAGTCCGTACGGCACAACGAACCAGAAGAATCCGCACGGCACAAGGAATCCGAACAATCCCTACGCCACAAGGAAGTTGAGGCCCGGCAGCTCCTCACCGGCCTGGTCCGCGTCCTGCCCGGCAGCCCGGCCCCGTTGCGCCGCAGACTCACCCGGCAGGAAGCCGGCGAGACGCGATGGCGGATCGCGCAGTGGCTGGCCGGGCCCGACTGGCGGCTCCTCGTCCTGCACGGCGGGCACGGGGAGCCGGAGACCGTCGAGCTCGCCCACGAGGCGCTGGTCACGGTGTGGCCGGCGCTGCAGGAGCAGGTGCGGGCCGACAGCGAGTTCCTGGCCGCCCGCGCGGAACTGGGCCACGAACGCGACCGGTGGACGAACGGACGGCGCGCACCGGGGCTGTTGCCCGGCGCACTCCAACTCGAAGCGATCGAGCAGCGCCTCGGCGCCCGGGCGGCTGAACTCGACGAGGAAGAAAGGGAGTTCCTCACCCTCGCGCGTGAGCGTCGCCGGGCGCAGCGGCGCCGTCGCCGTGCCGCGTGGATCGCCGTCGCCGTGGTGTTCGCGCTGATCGCCGCGCTCGGTACGTTCCTCGTCCACCAGTCACGCGTCAGCACCCAACGCGAAGCGGAGTCACGCTCCCGCCAACTCGCCACCCTCTCGGCCGAAGTGGCGAAACAGGACGTCGGGCAGGGCGCGCTGATCGCCATGGCGGCGTACGAGATCGCACCGACGGACGAGGCCCGCAACGCCGTGTTCCGCCGGTACGACCAACTCAACGGCACCGCCTGGGTGTTGAGCGGCATCGAAGGGCAGATCCGGAACGCGGTGTCGAGCGTGGACGGCAGGGTGACGCTCGCCGTGACGGACAACGGCCGGGCCACGCTCTTCGTACGCCGACGTGGGGGAGAGGTGCTCCGGCTGCAGCTCGGCCTCGACGAGATGGCGTTCCTGCCGCTGGTCAGCCGCGACGGGCGGCGGATCGGGTACCTGTCGGCGACCGGTGCGTTCGTCTGGCGCGACGTCGACCGTACGGCGGACCAGCCGGACGGTCTGCTCGGACCGGCACGCACCGTGCGGTCGGCGGAGTTCAGGGAGATGGCCGGCCTGGCGGAGGTGCTGGGCGACGGGGACAGCCCCATGGCGTTCTCACCCGACGCCGAGGAACTGGCCCTCGTCTCCGGACGGCAACTCCGGGTGTGGGACCTGTCGACCGGGCGCGGCCGCGACGTACCGGGCCGAGTGCCGTGGAACGTGGAGACCCTGAAGTTCGGGCCTGACCGGAGCACACTCGTCGTCCAAGGGCGCGCCCGCGTCGCGGAGAGTTTCGTGACGGCCGTGGACGTCGGCACGGGCAAGGCACGCAAGCTGGCCGAAGACGTCGACACGGGGTCGCTGTACGGCTCGCCCGTCGGCCTGTCGGGAAACGGCGAGGTCATGGTCGTCTGCCGGGAGACCGCCGGGGGCGACGGAAAGACGTATCGCGCCCTGCGGGTCGCGGACGGGCGGGAGTTGAGCCGCTACACCGACAAGAACGACACGTCCGGCTGCGAGAGCATCGCCGTCGACGCGAAGGGCGAACGCTTCGCGGCGAACGAGTTCGCCACATGGACGGTCGTCGACATCCATAAGGGTCGCCGACTGCAGCAGACCCAGGCGCGGCTGTCCGAGAAGACGCTCGGCCCCCTCCTGCACGAGGGGCGGAAGCCGGTCGTGCTGACGCTCGCCGAGGACAAGAACACGCTGACCGCTGTCCCGCTCCGCCCGGGCGACATCGACGGCGGGAACGTGGTCGTCAACGCGCCGCGACTCATCGACGGCGGGAACACCCTGATCGCCCGCATCACAACCGGGCCCGAACCCGCGGCCGACGAGACGCTGGCGCTCGTGGACGTCTCCTCCGGCCGGGCGCAGGCCGAAGCGAAGCGCCCCCACACCGTCGCGACACCCACCATGACCGCCGCGCACGCCCTGGCCGTCAACGACGCGGAAAGCCTCGTGGCCGACGTGACCGGCACCGACAAGATCACGGTCCGGGAGATCCCGTCCCTGCGTGAAGTCACGGAGATCACCACGACGCCCCCTCCCGTCGCCGACAACGGAAACGCGGAACCCCTGACCCTCGCCTTCCTCCCGGGAGGCGACGAACTCGTGACCCTGTCCGGCAGCCGTATCGAGCACTGGAACGCCCGTACCGGCAGCCGCCTCTCGAAGACCGTCGACGCCCGAAAACTCCAACTCGCCAAGAAGAACCCGCCCGTCTACGGCTCGACCAGAAGAGCCGTCGACTCGGGATTCGCGGTGAACGCCGACCCGAAGGCGGGCCACATCCAGGTCATGATCTACGGCGAGCCGGTCCTGCACAGCGTCGACCTGCGCACCGGAAAGGAAGACCGGTCCCGCAGAATCCACCTCGGCGAGGACGTCGAACGTGCCTTCCTCGACAGAAGCGGACGGTACGCGGCAGCGAAAACACCGGGCGGAATGCTGGAGTTGTGGTCGGCGGGAAGCGAAGGAAAGCCGACGCGACTGGCCGGCCCTCTCGGCCCGCTGGGCGCGAACCGCACGTTCACCGGAGAGGGATTCGCCTTCAACTTCACCGGAAAGGAAGGCGAGTTCTACCTGGCCAACGGAAGCACAGTCCGCTTCCAGAAACTGTCCGGTTCCGGAAACGCCACGACGTACGACTTCGCGACGGACCAGCACTTTCTGGCGGCCACCAGGGACGGCCGAACCCTGGTGCGGACCCTGTCGGAAGGCAGCTTCGGCAACAGCGGCGGAGGTCGCCTGGACCTGCTGCGCCTCGACCCCGAACTGTGGCGAGACCACCTCTGCGCCGCCATCGGCCGCGACCTCACCCCGACCGACCGCCGCGGCCTCCCCGCAGACCTCCCACCCAGCATCTGCCCGGCCTGACGGCGCGACGCGGTCGGAGTCAGTCTCTGGGCGCAGCGCCCTTCGGGTACCGGACGAACAACACCCCCTGCACCTCCCCCTCCGGCGCGCTGTAGAAGTGCGGGGTGTCGGCCGGCCAGTGGGCGTGGCCGCCAGGGCCCGCCGTCTGCGGGGCGTCGCGCAGGCCGACGACGGCCGTGCCGGAGAGCACCATCAGGCTCTCCGTCGTACGCGGGACGTGCGCGGCCGACTCCTGGGTCGCGCCGCCGGCGACGGTGATGCGGAAGACGTCCGTCGCCGCCTCGTCGTCCTCGTACCGCTCCATGAGGACGGCCGTGACCGCGCTGCCCGAGACGCCGCCCGTGCGGGCCGTCGTGCCGGGGTCGGGGTCGGGGGCGTCGAGGACGGCGCTGAGGGGGCGGCCCAGGGCGGTGGTCAGGGCGTAGAGGGTTTCCAGGGTCGGGTTGCGGCGGCCCGTCTCCAGCTCCGAGAGCGTGCCCTTGCCGACGCCTGAGCGGCGGGCGAGCTCGGAGAGGGAGAGGCCCTCGTCCTGTCGCAGCTGCTTCAGCCTGCGTCCGACCTCGTCGTTCAGACCCATTGCCCGGCCCCGTCCGTTCCTGAGTTCACGTCTGTCGGTGGGTGTTGCGTTGTGCGTCGTGCGTTGCGTTGTGCGTACGGCTTTGACGTGCCGCCGTCCGCGTCCTTAGTGTTCCACAAACAGAACGTTCCGTTCGTGGAACGCTCCCCGCTTCGGAAGTGATGCCGTATGTCCCTGCTCGCCCGCATACGTGCCGCCGCGCCGCCCACGGCCGTGGTGGCGGCGCTCATCGCGACCACCGTCGGCGTGACGAGCGCCGCGGCCATCGTGTTCACCGCGGCCCGGGCTGCCGGGGCGGACACGAGGGAGGTCTCCTCGTGGATGCTGGCGCTCGGCGTCGGCATCGCCGTGACGAGCGTCGGCCTGTCGCTGCGCTACAAGGCGCCGGTCCTCACCTCCTGGTCGACGCCCGGCGCCGCGCTCCTCGCCACCAGCCTCGCCGGGGTGTCGATGGAGAAGGCCGTGGGCGCGTTCCTGTTCAGCGCTCTGCTCATCGTGGTCAGCGGGGTCACCGGGTGGTTCGCGCGGATCATGGGCCGTATCCCGGTGCCGCTGGCGTCCGCGCTGCTCGCCGGGGTGCTGCTCGACTTCGGCACAGGCCTCTTCTCACAGCTGGGCGGCAGCTTCGCGATCGCGTTCCCGGTGTTCGCGCTGTACCTGCTGGCGCGCAGGCTGCTGCCCCGGTACGCGGTGCTCGTGGCGCTCGGCGGTGGTGTCGTCGCGTCCGTGCTCGCCGGCGGCTGGCATCTGGAGAAGGTCCAACTGTCCCTCGCGCAGCCGGTGTTCACGACTCCTGAGTTCGACTGGAAGGTGCTGGTGAGCGTCGGCGTACCGCTCTTCGTCGTCACCATGGCCTCCCAGAACCTGCCGGGGGTCGCCGTGCTGCGCGGTTCCGGGTACGACGTTCCGGTCTCGCCCGTGCTGACGTGGACGGGCGCCGCGCAGGCCGTGCTCGCGCCGTTCGGGGCGTTCGGCCTCAACCTGGCGGCGATCACGGCCGCGATCTGCACCGGCGACGAGGCCCACCCCGACCGGCGGCGCCGCTACCTCGCGGCCGTCTGGGCCGGCATCTTCTACCTCGCCGTCGGCCTGCTCGGCGCGACCGTCGCGTCCCTGCTCACGGCGATGCCGCACGCACTCGTCCTGGCCGTCGCCGGGGTCGGCCTCCTCGCCACGATCGAGGCCTCCCTGACCGCCGCGCTGTCCGACCCGGAGTCGAGAGAGGCGGCACTCGTCACCTTCCTCGCAACCGCCTCAGGCGTGACCCTGCTCGGCATCGGCCCGGCGTTCTGGGGCCTGCTCGCGGGCGTACTGACGAGCGCAGTCACCACGACTGGGAGACGGCGGGGCCGAGGAGTTCGGGTGCCGGGTGCGGCGCCGGGCTCGGGTCCGGGGTCAGATGCAGGTCCAGGTCCCGGGTCTGAGACGGGGACTGTTGCGGCGGGGGAGCGGGGGCGGGAGGGGGCTTCGGCTTGACCCCGGCTTGCAGCGGCCTGGCTGATCGGCGTGAGCCGCCGGGAGCGGTTCCGTGAACGCCTTGGCGAGCTGTTGTCGGGCAGCGAGTTGACGTACGCGGGGCAGGGCTACTGCTTCGCCCTGGCCCGACTCGGCACCGCGAAGGACGCCGAGCTGCTCGTCGCCTACCTGGAGCGGTGGCTCCCTCGCGTCGACTGCCGGTACGACCAGCGCGGTTGAGAGCGCCTGGGTGCGGCTCAGGGGAGGGTTTCACGTGCGCGTGGATTCAGGAGTCGCCGCGCGCCCTCGCCCCCGTACGCCTCTCGCGCCGCGCTGCTCGCGGGACAGCGAGGCGTACCAGGACGCCACCGCGATCAGGCAGCAGATCAGCGTCAGCGACGTCGCGTCGAAGCCGCCGTGGAAGACGGTCTCCGCGAGGTAGGTGGCGCCGGGCAGGGTGGTGAGGAGCACCATGGCCACCATCGGGTCCGCGCGCTGCAGACCGGTCTGCAGCAGGAACAGCGGGATGGTCACGGCCAGTACGCCGAGGAGGAGCAGGACGGGCGGCCCGAGGACCCATCGCCGGTCGAGACCGCCGGTCGCCAGGAGGAGCGCGCCGCCGCACAGGTACGTGAGGTGGAAGCGGTGCGCGGTCACGTACACGGGATCGATGCCGCGCCGCCCCAACTCGGCGGAGATCAGGGCCAGTACGGCGGCTCCGACACCCGCCACGACCACCAGCGCGAGCCCGAGGACCGTACCGGCGGACACCGCGAGCCCCCCGCCCGCACCCCCGTCCTCGCCCCCGCGCCCGCCCGTGAAGCTCCAGCCGATGCCCAGCCCGAGCAGCACCAGCACCGCGGCCGCGACCCAGCCCTTCCGCGAGGCGCGCTGGCCGTGCCCGGCGAGGGCCAGCAGGGCGAGGGCGGCGGGGCCGATCGCCGTCTCGATCCCGGTGGCGAGCGCGGACGGCACCCAGCTCAGCGAGGCGTAGAACCCGAGGAACGTGACCGCCGTGACCACGTTCATCAGCACGAGCAGCCCCGTGGCCCTCGGCGGCCCCGCGACGCCCGCCGCCCCGCGCCGCCGACGCCGCACCGCCAGCACGGAGTTGAACACCACCGCCGCAGCCCCGAATCCCGCACAGGACAGCGCCAGACTCGCCGTGGCGTCCACCCGCCCGGAAACGAACCCGAACACCCCGGCCTGCAACACCACCGACGCCACGATGAACACGATCGGCACGACCCGACTGCCTTCCCTTCCGTACGACCCACACCACGACACCACACACCAGACCCCACCAGCCTCACCTGGCGCGAGTACATCGGTCTTGTACGTTCTTGCGGTCAGGCCAGGTCAGTCGACAACCCCAGCCGAGGAGGCTGCCGATGCGCAGCGTGACCTATTCGATGAGTGCTTCGCTCGACGGGTACATCGTCGGGCCCGACGGCCGGTTCGACTGGTCGGAGCCCGACCCCGACGTGTTCCGGTTCTGGATCGACGACATCCGGCAGGTCGACGTCCACCTCATGGGGCGGCGGCTGTACGAGACGATGCTGTACTGGGAGACCGCCGCGCAGGACCCCTCGCTCGGTGACGCGGAGCGGGAGTGGATCTCCCTCTGGAATCCGCTGCCCAAAGTGGTGTTCTCCACGACCCTGACGAAGGTGGAGGGCAGTGCACGCCTGGCCTCCGGCGGGCTCGCCGAGGAGATCGAGCGGCTGCGGGCCGAGCCGGGGGAGGGCGAGATCGCGATCGGCGGCGCGACCCTCGCCGCCGAGGCGGCCTCGCTGGACCTGATCGACGAGTACCGGGTCGTGGTCCACCCGGTACTCGTCGGCGGCGGCATCCCCTTCTTCCCGCAGCACGAGCGCCGAGTGGACCTCGACCTGGTCGAGACCCGCACCTTCAACTCACGGATCGTGTACCTCCGTTACCGTGTCCGGCGCTGAGAGACCGGCAGGCAGGCCCTCCGAGCCGCAGGCCGCCGCCACCGCCCGCTCGCACTGCTCCACCGCCGCCCGCGGATTCAGGGCGTACGTGCCGTCGCCGAAGAGTTCGAACGTCATGTGGCCGTCGTAGCCGTGCCGTCGGAAGGACGTCAGGTAGTCGGCCAGCGGCAGGTGGCCGTCGCCCCAGGCGAGGTGGCCCATGGGACGGCCGTCGATCAGGTGGACGTGGCGGATCCGAGGGCCGAGGGCCGCGAACGCGTCGTCGACGGACTCGCCGGCCCCGGCCATCGTCGCCGTGTCGAGCACCGCGCCGAGGGAGCGGGAGCCGAGCTCGTCGAGCATCGTCGCGAGGGTGGGCGCATCGTTCACCAGGTTCGACTCCACGCGTTGCAGCGGTTCGAGCACGCAGCCCACCCCGAGGCGTTCCGCGTACGCGGTGATCTCGCCGATCGCGTCCACGGCGCGGCGCCAGGCGGCTCCCACGGGCTCGTCCTCGCGGCCCCTGCCGGGCGTCAACAGCAGCTTCTCCGCGCCCAGTTCGACGCAGAGCTCGGCCGCGCGGCGGAACATGGCGATGCTCCGGTCGCGCAGCGGTGCGTCCGGCGAGGCCACGTTCACCGGGTACATCACCTGCTCGGGAGTCAGGCAGTACGCCGCGAGCCCCCGCCCCTCGATCCGGCGGCGCAGCGCCCGGGCCTGAGCGTCCGTCACTTCGGGAACGTACAAGTGCGGTGCGACGCCCCAGAGTTCGAGCCGCTCACGGCCCAGCCCGGCCGCGTCGTCGAGGAACGTGTCGAACGCCAGGTGCTGGTAGGCGAAGTTGGACCCGGTGAGGCGGGGCAGCCAGGACATGAGGTCGAGGTCTCCTCTCGTACGTACGCGTAGGCGGGTGTGCTCACTTGCCGATGCCGTCGGCGAGGCCCTTCACGATGTAGCGCTGGCCGAAGAGGAACAGCAGCACCACCGGCACGGCGGCGATCGCCATGCCCGCGAACACGACGGGGAAGTCCGTGCCGTGCTTGCTCATCAGGCTGGTGAGGCCGACCGGCAGGGTCTGTACGTCGCTGCCGTTGGTGAACACCATCGCGAACAGGTACTCGTTCCACGCGAACAGCACGTGCAGCAGCACCGTCGACGTGAGGATCGGCTTGCACATCGGCAGGACGATCCGCCAGAACGTGGTCCACCGGCCGGCCCCGTCGATCTGCGCGGCCTCGTCCACCTCGCGCGGCAGGTCGATCATGTAGGCCCGGATCAGGAACGTGGTGAACGGGATCCGGAACGCGGTGTAGAGGATCAGCAGCGCCCAGAAGCTGTTGTACAGGCCGACCGCCTGGAACATCCGCACCAGCGGCACGAGCGCCACGGTCGGCGTGAGCATCAGGCCGCCCAGGATCACCGCCGTGAGCACCTTGTTGAGCGGGATGTCCACCCGCGTGAGGCCGTACGCCGCCCAGGCGCTGACGAACACCGTGGCGACCGTCGACGTCACCGTGACCAGGACGCTGGTCGTCAGGTAGTCGCTCACACCGCGGTTCCACGCGTCGCGGTAGTGCTCGAAGCCGAACCCGGACGGCAGCGCGAACGGGTTGCCGAACAGCTCGGCGTTGGACTTGAAGCCGTTCAGCACCATCCACAGCAGCGGATAGAGCACGACCACCGCGAGGCACAGCAGAAAGGCCCACAGGAAGAGGCGCGCGATCACGCCGAGGAATCCGAGGCGGCTCACCATTCCACCCTTCTGCTACGGGTGAACCACAGCTGCGCCATCGCGATCGTGAGGGTGATCACGAAGATGACGGTGCCGATGGCCGCGGCGTAGCCGAAGTCGTTGCGTACAAAGCCGTTGCGGTAGAGCCAAGTGCCCAGCACCTGGGTCGAGTTGTCGGGTCCGCCGCTGGTCATCACCATGACCTCGTTGAACACCTGGAAGGCGCCCGACACGGTCACCATCACCATCAGCCCGGTCATCTCCCGCACCAGCGGAAGCGTCACCTGGAAGAAGCGGCGTACGGGGCCGACGCCGTCGAGCGCGGCCGCCTCGTACAGCTCCGCCGGGATGCGCTGGATGGCGACCGCGAACAGCAGCGTCGAGTAGCCGAAGCCCTGCCACTGGCTCATCGCGATCACCGCGAGCATCGCCGTGCTCTCCTGGCCCAGCCACGAGTGGTCGAACGTGCCGAGGCCCGCCGCTTCCAGGGCGTGGTTGAGCAGGCCCAGGTTGGGCTCGTAGATGAAGTAGAACAGCAGGCCCGCCACGGTCAGGGAGATCGCGGACGGGATGAAGTACACCGTGCGCAGGGCGCGTTGCCAGCGCGTGCTGCGGATGCTCTCCACGAGTGCGGCGAGGAGCAGCGCGCCGAAGACCTGGAACGCGACCGACAGCACCGCGTACAGCAGGTTGTTGGTGAAGGACGCCCAGAAGACCGGGTCGTCGAACAGCTCACGGTAGTTGCCGAGACCGACGAACTCCTGGCTGCCGCTGTAGATGTCCCAGGTCAGCGTGGAGAACCCGAAGTTCTGGACGAGCGGGAGATAGACGAAGACGCCGAGCAGCACGAGGGCCGGCAGGACCCACAGCAGCCGGGCCGCTCTTCGGTACAGGGGGAGCACCGGACAGAATCCCTTCGGCCGTGCGGCTCACTCGGCGGACCGGGCGGCCGCGCGCACGCCGTCCATGACCTGCTCGGGCGACTTGCTGCCGCTGATCAGCGCCTCACCGCCGGACAGCCAGGCGTCGGACACCTCGGGCTCGGTCACCATGTCGAGCCAACCGGCAAGCCCCGGCGCCTTGTTGACCAGGTCGATGCCCTCGTGCACGGCCTTGCTCGACGTCTTCTCCGTCACCGCCCCGACCACGGTGCTGGGCTGGCCGTACGGCGGGGAGGAGAGGGTCTTCGCGTTCTTCGACTCCGTCACGAACTTCATGAAGTCCACGGCGAGCGGCGCACGCGGCGAGCGGGCGTTGACGAAGTACCCCTCGGGCGCCCCCTCGACCACCTTCGGATCGCCCTTGGCCCCGACCGCCGCGGGAAGCGGGAAGATGCCGAGGTCCTTCGGCTTCAGCGTGCCGCCGGACGTGGTGCTGTCGAACTCCAGGATCTCCTGGTAGTACATCGCGGCCTTGCCGCGTCCGAACGCCTCCTGCGCCGAGGTGTAGAGGACGCCGTTGGTGCCGCGTCCGGTGTCGGTGCAGCGGGAGACCAGGGTCTTGAACTGCTTCAGGGCGGCCACGTACCCCGGGTGGTCCCACTCGGCGGTCTTCGCCCGGTAGTCGGCCTCGCGGACCTCGGTGGGCACGTTGTGGGCGAACAGTTGCTGCAGATAGTGCAGCGCGGGCCAGCCGTCCTTGTTGCCGAAGGCGATCGGCTCGTACCCGGCGTCCCGCAACTCCGGGCAGGCGGCGACGAGTTGGTCGAACGTCCGCGGCACCTCGACGCCCGCTTTGTCGAAGGCCTTCTTGTTGTAGCCCATGAACTTGCCGTTGTTGTACAGCGGGATGCCGTAGTAGCGGCCGTCGTGCGCGAACGCCGACAGGGACGCCTCGCTGAAGGTCCTGCCCCACTCGGTGTCCGGGCCGATCACCTTCGTGAGGTCGGCGGCGCGGCCTCCGCGTACGAAGTTGTCGGCCCAGTTGCCCGTCCACGTGAAGTAGACGTCGGGCAGGGCGTCCGAGGCGGTGAGCGTCTTGGTCTTGTCCTTGATGCTCTGGTCGGTCTCCTGGATGAGCTCGACCTTCACCTTCGGATGCTTCCGCTCGTACGCGGCGGCCAGGTCCTCGAAGTACGGCTCCAGGGGGGCGCCCGCGAACTTGGTGAGGACGCTCAGGGTGCCGGAGAACTCCGGCTTCGCGGTCACGTCGGCCGCCGGGCCCTTCGCGGGTCCGGCGAAGCAGCCGGTCAGGGCGAGTGCCGAGGCCCCGAGGAGCGCTGCGGACCGCGTCATGGCACGTGTGCGCATGGGCTTCCTTTCGTCGAGTGGGCGCACCCCGCCGAAGGCGCGGGCACGTCGGATCCGCTGCGGATGTCCTGGACACGGACCGCTGGCGTGCGGCGACTGTACAGAGATTCTGATACCGGTACCAGAGCGGGAACCTGACGAATTTCCCGGAGCGGTCGGCGGACGCCTCGCGGGGTGGGTCTGCGGTGGTCGTCGACAGCTCAACAGTGCAGGTGAGAGCGGAAGTTGGCCTGGCGGTGCGCGCGTCGGGCGGTGGGGATCAGTTGACGCGTACGTCGCGCTGTGTCAGCGTGTGGGCCGCGTGATACCGGTATCAGGTCGCTCAGCGCCGCCGGTCGCGCCCGTTCCCGAAAGGACGCGAAGATGCTCGGATTCGACGAGCCCGAATTCCTCTCCCAGCTGGCCAGCACGGTGGCCCTGCGCCCCCGCATCGAGGAGCTGGCCGACCGCCTCACCGAGGAAGGCCTCGACAACCTCTACCTCGTCGGCGCCGGCGGCACCTACGCCCAGATGTGGCCGTACGAACGCCTCGCCCGCCGCACCTCGACCCTGCCCGTGCACGCCGTGATCGCCGCCGAGCTGGTCACCGGCGGCGAGGCGGGCCTCGGAGAGCGCTCGGTGGCCGTCTTCACCTCGGTCTCCGGCACCACCGAGGACAGCCTCAAGGCCATCGAGTACTGCAAGGCCAAGGGCGTACGCACCGTCGGCTTCACCGGCGAGGCCGAATCGCCCATCGCGCGGGCCGTCGACGTGGCGCTCGTGTCCGAGCCCAAGGCCTGGCCGTTCGACCCGCAGATGCTCCTCCTGACGGGCCGACTCCTGGCCCGCCGGGGCGAGTTCGAGGGGTACGAGAAGCTCGCCGACGAGCTGCAGGGGCTGCCCGGCATCCTCCTCGACGTGGCGAAGCAGGCCGAGCCGACGGCCGCCGCGTTCGCCGAGGCCCACAAGGACACCGACTACCACTTCCTCGTCGGCGGCGGAAACCTGTGGGGATTCACGTACCTCTACTCCATGTGCATCCTCGAGGAGATGCAGTGGCTGCGCACCACGCGGGTGCACAGCGCCGAGTTCTTCCACGGCTCCCTGGAGCTCCTGGAGGAGGACACCAGCGTGCTCGTCTTCCAGGGTGAGGACGAGACCCGCGCCCTCACCGACCGTGTCGAGGCATTCGCCAAGCGCATCTCCCGCGACGTCACCGTCTTCGACACCCGCGACCACGAACTGCCCGGCATCAGCCCGGAGTTCCGCGGACTGCTCGCACCCCTGGTCCTCGACACCGTCATGGGCCGGGTCAGCAAGCACCTGGAGCGGGTGCGCGGCCACTCCCTCGACCTGCGCCGCTACTACCGGGTCATGGACTACTGACGCCGACCCGCGCCGGCCGCTGCCGCCCCGGAGCAACTCCGGCGGCAGCGGCCGCTGTTCGCGGCCGACCCGCCCGCCGACCCACGCCCCGCCGCCGCCCGCGTCGCGCCCGGCGGGCCCAGCTCACAGGAGAACGCATGAGAGTCCTCGGCTTCGGCGACAACATCGTCGACCGGTTCGTCGACCGCGGCATCGACTACCCGGGCGGCAACAGCGTCAACGTCGCCGTCTACGCGGCCCGCCTCGGCCTCGACGCCGCGTACCTCGGCGTGTTCGGCGACGACGACCTCGGCCGCTTCCTGCGCGCCGCGATCACCGCCGCCGGCGTCGCCACCCGGCACTGCGTCGTACGCGAGGGCGAGAGCGGGGTGTCCACCCTGCGGGTCGACGCCGGCGACCGGGTGTTCCTCGGCTGGAACGGCGGCGGCGTCACCGTACGCGAACCCCTCGCCCTCGACGCCGCACTGCTCGACCACGTCGCGTCCTTCGACCTCGTGCACTCCAGCGTGTACTCCGGCAGCGAACCCGAGCTCCCCAAACTCGCCGCCCTCGACACCCTCGTCAGCTACGACCTGTCCAGCGAGGACGAGTTCCGCACCCCCGCCTACCTCGACCGGGTCTGCCCGCACGCCGACCTCGTCCTGCTGTCCTGCTCCCACCTCGACGAGACCGCCACCCGCGACCTCCTCGCCGACGCCGTACGACGCGGCGCCGGGCTCGCGCTCGCCACCCGCGGCGCCGACGGAGCCCTCGCCCACGACGGCCGTACGACGCTCAGCGGCGGGGCGCGCCCGCTCGCGGGCGCGGCGGAGATCGTCGACACGATGGGTTGCGGGGACGCCTTCCTCGCCGGGTTCGTCGCCGCACTGCTGCGCGCCGGCTGGCGAAAGGGGCACACCCCGGACCGCCCGACGCTGCGGCGCGCGCTGCGGGACGGCGCGGACGCGGCGTACGACCAGTGCTTCACGGAAGCCGCGTTCGGCCGGGGCCGGAGCATAGGGCGACCGCCGGTGTCTAGCATGTGGACACCCGTCGATCACCAGAAGTGAGGTACCGAGCCATGCCAGCAGAGCGACCCCGCGCGTCGGCGTCCCCGACGATCTCCGAGGTCGCCGCGGAGGCGGGCGTCGGCCGGGCCACCGCCGCCCGCACGCTCGGCGGGTACGGATACGTCAGCCCCGAGCTGAAGGAACGCGTGCTCGCCGCCGCGCAGAAGCTCGGCTACCGCGCCAACGCCCTGGCCCGCAGCATGTCGACGGGCGTGACGCACACCCTCGGCGTGATCGTCGCCGACATCGGCAACCCGTTCTTCGCCGGCGTCGTACGCGGCATCTCCGACACCTCCCGCGCCCGCGGCTTCGACACCCTGGTGCTGAGCACGTACGAGCAGTTGGACCAGGAGGTCGCGGCGACCGACGTGCTGATCGACAAACGCGTCGACGGCGTCATCCTCGCCTCCGCCGCCGTCGACCGCGCCTCGGTCGGACACATCCGCACCGCGCTCGACCGCGGCGTCCCCGTCGTCCTCGTCGACCGCGCGGTCTCCGCACTCGAACTCGACGCCGTGGTCATCGACAACCGGGACGCCGCCCGCGAGGCCGTCGAGGTGCTCATCGCCGCCGGACACCGCCGGATCGGCTTCGTCTGGGGCCCGCCCGTCGACCAACCACCCGCGACCCGAAGGGAGTTGATCGCCGCCGCGGCCAGGAACCTGTGGACCGACGGCGAACGCCTGCGCGGCTACCTCGACGCGCTCGACGACGCAGGCATCCCCTTCGACCCCGAACTGGTCATGGTCGGCCCCAAGACGGAGGAGCACGCCGCGCAGGAGGCCGGGCGCATGCTCGACCTCCCCGACCGGGCCACCGCCCTGTTCTGCACGGAGACCGACGGCGTGACCGGCGCCCTGCGCGCCGTACGGGCCCGGGAGTTGTCCTGCCCCGAGGACGTGTCACTGATCGGGTTCGACGACAGCGCGTGGGCCGCGGTCATGGTGCCGCCCCTCACGATGGTCGAACAGCCGGTGCGCCAACTCGGCTCCAGGGCCGCCGAAGTGCTGCTCGACGTCCTCCAGGGCGCCGAGCCCCGCCGCGAGATGCACACCCTGCGCGCCCGCCTCGTCGAGCGGGCCTCCGTGGCGCCGCCGCCGCTGCCGTCGCCGTAGCCGTCGTCGCGTCACTGACCCCCGGCCCCCGGCGAGATCTGCCGCATCAGGCCGAAGATGTCCGGCGCGACCCACTCCTCGGCGATCCTGTCGCCCTCGAAGCGGTACACCTCGACGCTGGTGAACGCGACCCGCCTCCCGGTCGGCGCCACCTCCAGGAACGTGCCGCGGTGCGTGCCCTCGAAGTCGACGAGGACGGTCACCTTGTCGCCGACGCCGAAGATGTCCCGTACGCCGATGCTGAGGTCCGGGAACGCCGACCTCATCGACTCGGTGCCCGCGCGCCACACATCACGCCCGACCGACGGCTCGGGCACGCCCGGCACGTTGGCGATGAAGTCCTCCGTCAGCATCTCCTCGGCGGCGTCCAGGTCGCCGCGTTCCACGGCCCGGTAGGCGGCGCGGGTCAGGGCGATGTTCTCGGTCGTGGTCATGTCGGTCTCCTCTGCCGGGGTTTTCTCCAGTGGAAACCGTGACGTCGCGACAAGGTCAAGGCGAAGCCGGTACGGGGACGCGGGTCACCGCACGGTGATCGGGCTATTGCTCGGCGCCGAACACCGGTGTTAGAAAGATCAGGTGACCAAGCGACGGACCTGCGACGCCCTGCGCGACGCGACGACCGCACCCGGATCGGTGCTGGTACGCCGGTATGCGGTCCTGTGTCCCATCATTCCCGAGCCGCACTGGCAGACCGGGCTGTAGCAGTCCGGGCCGGAGCAGACCGGGCTGAAGCAGCCCCGCCCGTCCCGGAGTTCCGCCGTTTTTCGGCGGCGCCATGGGGACGCTCGTTTTCCCTTTCCCCTTTTTTCATTTCCGGCCGCGAACGGCGCCCCGTTTCGCTCGCCTTCGCCTGCCCGCAATTCCCGGCGGGCCACCGGCTCGTACGCACTCCGACGTCTGGAGAATTCCGTGAATTCCGTTCCCTCGCCTTCCTCCGCCGTACCCGCACGCTCCTCCTACGACGTGGTGATCGTCGGCGCCGGCCACAACGGTCTGGTCGCCGCCGCGTATCTGGCGCGGGCCGGGCGGAGCGTGCTCGTGCTCGAACGGCAGGACCACGCCGGTGGCGCCGCGGTGTCGGCGCAGGCCTTCCGCGGAGTGGACGCGCGGCTGTCCCGGTACTCGTACCTCGTCAGCCTGCTGCCGCAGAAGATCGTCGACGATCTCGGACTGCGGTTCCGCACGCGCCGGCGCCGCATCTCCTCGTACACCCCGACCGTCGCGAACGGGCGGCCGACCGGGCTGCTCGTCGAGGAGGACACGGCCCGCACCCGCGAGTCGTTCCGCCGACTCACCGGCTCCGACCGCGACTTCGAGTCCTGGCAGGAGTTCTACGGGATGACGCAGCGGGTCGCCCGCAAGGTGTTCCCGACCCTCACCGGACCGCTGCCCGCGCGGGCCGAGCTGGAGCGGATCGTCGACGACAAGGAGGCGTGGGAGGCGTTGTTCGAGCGGCCGCTCGGGGAGACGATCGAGGCGAGGTTCGCGGACGACCTGGTGCGGGGCGTCGTCCTCACGGATGCGCTGATCGGCACGTTCACGCACGCGCACGACCCGTCGCTGCGGCAGAACCGCTGCTTCCTCTACCACGTGATCGGCAACGGCACCGGCGACTGGAACGTCCCCGTCGGCGGCATGGGCGCCCTCACCGGCGCACTCGCGGACGCGGCCCGCGCGGCCGGCGCCGAGATCCTCCTCGAACGCGACGTCGTCGGCATCGACACCGACGACAGCCGGGCGGAGGTGCGCTTCCGGCCCTCGCCCGCGGCGCCCGAACAGCGGGTCGGCGCCGGAACCGTCCTCGCCAACGTCGCCCCCGTCACCCTCGACCGGCTCCTCGGCGATGCCCCGGATCCGGCCCAACCCGCCCCCGAAGGCGCCCAGTTGAAGGTCAACATGCTGCTGCGCCGCCTGCCCCGGCTGCGCGACCGGAACGTCGACCCGCGGGACGCGTTCGCCGGTACGTTCCACATCGCCGAGTCGTACAGCCAGCTGGAGACCGCGTACCGCGAGGCCGCGGCCGGGCGCATCCCCAGCACGCCGCCGTCCGAGATCTACTGCCACTCGCTCACCGACCCGTCCATCCTCGGGCCCGAGCCGGCGGCGAGCGGCCACCACACCCTCACCCTGTTCGGCCTGCACATGCCGGCCCGGCTGTTCGCGGACAAGGCGGGGGACGCGGGCAAGGCCGGCCACGCGGGCGGTTCCGACGCGGTCCGGGCCGAGGCGCTGCGCGCCACCGTCGCCGCCCTCGACGACTGCCTCGCCGAGCCGATCGCGGACTGCCTCGCCGTGGACGCCGACGGCCGCCCCTGCATCGAGGCCAAGACCCCGCAGGACCTCGAAGCGGCCCTCGGCCTCCCGTCCGGCCACATCTTCCACCGCGACCTGGCCTTCCCGTACGGCGACGAGGACACGGGCCGCTGGGGCGTGGAGACCGGGCGCCGCAACGTCCTCCTCTGCGGCGCGGGCGCCACCCGTGGCGGCGGCGTCAGCGGCATCCCCGGGCACAACGCGGCGATGGCGCTCCTGGAGCGCTGAGCCCGGCCGGTCCCGCACCGGCCGGGCAGCCGCCGACGCAAGAGTTCCCGGCGCATCACCTCCCGACCGGCGGCGCGGGCACCCACCAGCCACCGATCCGCCCGCGCCGCCGCCCGCCGGTCGACCTCGTACCGGCGTGGGCGGCCCGCTCGCGTGCCTCCGCGACGATCCGTTCGAGCCGCTCGCTGTGCGCGCCCCGCCAGTACACGCGGCCGCAGCCGGGGCAGCGGGTGAAGGAGTCGTGGGTACGGCGGGTGCCGGGTCGCAGGAGGGGCTCCACGTCGGCCTTCCGTACCTCCGTGAGCGGTGACGTGTTGCACACCGTGCAGCGCGTCCACGGCGCGAGGGGCGGCTCGAACCGGTCGAGGACATCGGCGAGTTGACGGTCCGGATCGTCCCCGCGCACATACGCCCCCAGCCACAGCGACCGGCGGCGCAGGAGGCCGCGGTCGCGGGTGAGGAGCACCCGGCGCTCGGCGTCGGCCCGGGCGACCAGCTCGGCGTCGCCCATGTCGTTGTCGTACGCGGTGTCCACCCCGAGCAGCCTCAACTGCCGTGCGAGCGCGCCCAGATGAACGTCGAGCAGGAACCTCGGCGACCGGGGCCGGGGCCACTGCGGACGCCGTACGGGCCGCACCTCCACGCGGTCGCCGGGCCGCGGCCGGTACGCCGGATCGACGCCGCGCCCCGCCACGGACAGCGAGCCGACCTCCGTCAACGGCACCCCGAGCGCCTCCACGACGTGCCCGAGCGACGACACCCCGTCGACCCCCACCCGCACCGGCCCCGCCCCGCGCCGCTTGGCGGGCAGGAACGGCCGGAGCTCGGCGGGGAAGGAGAGGAGGAGACCGGCTTCCCGGCCGTCGGCGGTTGGGCTTGCCATGCCTCCAGGGTGTCACCGCTTCCCGGCGGGCCGCACCAGGCCGCGGTACGGGCGGAACCACAGCTCGGCCCCCACGGGTTCGCCCGGGAACCCGGCGAGCACGAACAGCCGCCGCCCGTCCTCGCGGAGGTAGAAGTACGTGGCCGCGGCGGGCTCGGCGTGCCCTGCGCCCGCGTGGGCCGGGTCGTCGGCCAGGGAGCGCGCCGACGCGGCGTCCTGCGTGTCGTACCAGGTCGCCGTGTAGCAGCGGGCGACGGCGTCCTGTCGGCGCACGGCGCGGTGCGGCACGTAACGGCCGGGAGGATCCGCCGAGTACAGAGCTCGGACGGCGGCGCCGAGGGTCTGCTGGTTGCCGGGCTCGGCGGCGAAGGCGCGGTGCGCTGCGGAGGTCGTCCACTGGGCGAAGTTGAGGACGGTGCGCCCGTCGGACCCGGCCAGGCAGTGACGTGCGAGATACGCGGCGGGCAGCAGGGTCCGCTCCCAGGCGTCCATGACGCCGGACATCACCCGCTCCTGGCGCCAGCGCCCCTCGGTGTGCCACAGGGACGCCAGGACGAGGCCGGCGTCCGGCCGGTCGGGGGCGGGCGGGGCGATGCTTCGGAGGGCGGTGGCGGAAGTCGTCATGACGGCAGGCTGCGACCTCGACCGCTGTCGAGGTCAAGGCAGTTGAGGGCGCCATGAACAGAGCGCTAGTACGGCGTGGGCCGGACCTCGAAGTCCCGCAGGCCCTCCGGCTCCTCGTTCACGACCTCGACGCCCCGTACCGTCGCCGCCGGCGGGCCCTCTCTGGCCCACTCCACGAGGATCGCCACATGGTGCGGCTCGCCCTCGAACACGGCCTCCACCGAGCCGTCCGGCAGATTCCGCACCCAGCCCGTCACCCGGTACTGGAGCGCGGTACGACGACAGGTGTCCCGGAAGAACACGCCCTGCACGTCACCGGTGACGACGACCCGTTTACGCGTCATGCCTCGCCCTTGCCCTCGTCCTTCGTCGTACGGCCGATCAGGGGCCGTTGTCATCATGCGGTACGACGTCGGGGCGTGCCCCGGCACGGGCGGCGGGGGAGGGGGACAGGAGCCGGGGGGGAAGCTGGGCCCGGGAGGTCGGGTGATCGGGCGGCGCTCCCGCCCCCGGGCCAGCTCACCTCCACTGTGGCCGGGCGGACCCGGCGGGCGGGTGGGCCGGTCGGGGCATCCCTGGTGCCGAACGGCCCACCCGGGCAGTCCACCCGGACGCCCCACTCGGACGCGCCGCTCGGTCGTCCCACCCGGAAGGCCCGGCCGCCGCGGCCGTCAGGGGCGTGAGCCGGGCGTGTGCCCGAAGGTGCGCCGGTACACGTCGATGAACGTGCTGGCCGACGACCAGCCGCAGCGGTGCGCGACCGCCGTGACCGGGGTGTTCTCCGCCAGCAGGACCAGCGCATGGTGCAACCGGACCTGCGTGCGCCATTGGGGGTATGTGAGGCCCAGCTCGTCGCGCAGGCGGCGGGAGAGGGTGCGGGCGCCGGCCCCGATCTCCCTGCCGAGGTCGTCGAGGGAACGGCCGTCGGCCGGGTCGGCGCGCAGGATCTCGTGCAGCCGCCGCAGCAGCGGGTCGGTCGGGGTCGGCAGGTGGAGCGGCTGCTCGGGGGACGCCTTGAGCTGGTCCAACAGGACGGCGCGCAGCCGGAGTCGGGGCGGGCTGTGGTCCTCGGGGTCGCGGGTGTGGGCGACGATCAGCTCGCGCAGCAGGGGGCTGACGGCGAGCACGGCCGGCTTGTCGAGGCACAGGGGGTTCTCCGCGGCGGGCAGGCCGACCAGGTGCAGATCGAGCTCGCCGTGCGCCTGGTGCCGGTGGACGGTGCCCGCCGGGATCCACAGCGCACGCGTGGCCGGGGCGACCCACGACCCGGCGTCGGTGGTGACGGCGACGGTGCCCTGGCTCGCGTACACGATCTGGTGGTCGTCGTGGCGGTGCGCGTCGATCTCGCCGCCGGACGCGAGGCGTTGCGTCCGGGTCGGTGCGACGGGCGTGTGCCGGACGTCGGCACCGCCGAGCTGTTGGCGGGTTTTCTGCATCATCTGTCAATCTATCGAAAGCGCGACAACGTCCGCTCCGCCGAGCATGGGCGCGTGCGAACCAAAACCTCGGTGAGAAGACCGATCACCCTGCTGGCCGTGGGCCACGCCTGCGTCGACGTCTACCAGGGCGCTGTCGCCGCCCTCATCCCGTACTTCGTGGCCGAACGCGACTACGGCTACGCCGTCGCCTCCGGCGTCGTCCTCGCCGCGTCGCTCCTGTCGTCCGTGGCACAGCCGTTGTTCGGGGCGCTGACCGACCGGTGGGCGATGCCGTGGCTGCTGCCCGTCAGCACGTTCCTCGCGGGTCTCGGCATCGCGCTCAGCGGACTGACCGGCTCGTACGGCCTGACGCTGGCCTTCGTCGCGGTCTCCGGGGTCGGCGTCGCCGCGTACCACCCCGAGGCGGCGCGGGTGGCGCGGCTCGCGAGCCGGGGGAGTCACAGCGCGATGGGCTGGTTGTCCCTCGGCGGGAACATCGGCTTCGCGCTCGCGCCGGTCATGGTGTCGCTGGCCGTCGGACACGGCTCCCTGCGCTGGACGCCCCTCCTGATGCTGCCCGCGCTCGCGGGCGCCGCCCTGTGCGTGCCGGTCCTCCACCTCCTCGGCCGCGCACGGACGTATACGCCCTCCGCGGGCCTGGGGACGGCCGGGGTCGCCGACGACGTCGCCTCGTTCGTCAGGCTGTCCCTGGCCGTGGTCTGCCGCTCGATCGTGTTCACGTGCCTCAGCACGTTCGTCTCTCTGTACGCGCAGCAGCGCACGCACGACGGACCGGCAGCCGGGACCGTCGCCCTGTTCCTGCTGTTCCTGGGCGGCGCCGTCGGCTCGGTCCTCGGCGGCACGCTGGCCGGGCGCTACGACCGCGTCCGCGTCTGCCGCTGGTCGTACCTGTTGACGGTCCTCGCCGTGGCCGGAGTCGTGCACGCGCCCGGACCGCTCCTGTACGGGTGCGTGGCGCTCGCCTCCGTCGGCCTGTACGTCCCGTTCTCCCTCCAAGTCACCCTGGGCCAGGACTACTTGCCGTCCCGCGTCGGCACGGCAAGCGGCGTCACCCTCGGGCTCACCGTCAGCGTCGGCGGGCTCGTCAGCCCGCTCGTCGGCCGCCTCGCCGACGTCACCTCCCTGCGGACGGCCCTCACTCCGCTGATCGCGATGCCCGCCCTGAGCTGGCTGCTCCTGCGCGCCCTGCCCGAGCCGAAGTCTCCCGAGCCGAGTTCGCCCGAGCCGCGACTCCGCGAGCCCCGGCGGGCCGAGGCCGTACGAGAGGACGCGTGACCTCGTCGCCTGCCACTCCTCCCTGCTTCAGCCCTGCGACGCGTCCGGCCAGCCGACGTACGGCCTGTCGGTGGTCTGCTCCCGGGACTGCCCGGCGGCGGCCATGTCGTGATACGCGGTGCGCTTGAGCTGCTGTGCGAGGTTCTCCAGGGCGCGGGCGGTGGCGAGCTCGTCGCCTATCTCGGGCACCTCGCGGTCGGACGGGTTGCGGCGCGCCATGCCCTTGCCGGTGAGGTGGGAGCTGCCGGTGTCCAGGTCGACCTGGACCTTGGTCGTACGCCCCTTCTCGACCAGATGGACGTTGGCCTGCCAGTCGGTCGTGTGCGACATGGTGTTCCTCCAGCGCTGTGTGCCGGACGGCGCGGTTCTGCGCGGGAGGCCGGACGCCGTACGCAGATCCGTCCGGAAGGGGCCGCTGCGACGCCCCTGACTCCAGCATCGCGCGCCGGGCCCCCAGGACGCATCCGGCCGGACCGATTCCGGATACGGGCCGGCGGAGCGGCCCTGGACGTGCGCGGTGCAGTGGCCGTCCGGGACCCGCTCGGCTGTGCGGGGAGCTGAGATGTGTGGCTTCCTGGTAGCAGTCCGTGACGGTCGTGCGTACGCCCGCAGGAGGTTCCCGATGTCCCGCAATGTGACCGCAGGCCTGGACGGCAGCCCCGAGAGCCTCGCGGCGGCGGAGTGGGCCGCACGGGAGGCGATGCTCCGCGACCTGCCCCTGCGCCTCGTGCACGCCTGGAAGTGGCAGCCGTACACGTACGCGCCGCTGGGCGGTGTCCTGCAGCGGCCCGACGCGGAGGACGCCGAGGAGAACTGGGCCCGGCACCTGCTCCACGAGGCCGAGTCCCACCTCCTCGGCCGCCACTCCGGGCTCCGGGTCGAGACCGTCGAGCTCGGCGACGAGCCCGTCGCCGCACTGCTCGACGCCTCGCAGGAGGCCGAGGCGCTGGTCCTCGGATCGCGCGGGCTCGGCCGCCTCGCCGGGTATCTCCTCGGCTCCGTCTCCCTCGCGGTCGTCGCGCGCGCCGAACGGCCCGTGGTCCTCGTCCGCTCCACCGAACCCGGCCCGGACGGCGACGTGGTCCTCGGGCTCGACACCGCGCAGTCCGCCGAACCGCTCCTGGAGTTCGCCTTCGACGCGGCGGCCCGACGCGGCGCCCGGCTGCGGGTCGTCCACAACTGGTCGCTGACCCGGGAGTACTTCGGCCGCGAACGGCACCTCACCGACAGCGCAAAGGAACGCATCGCCGCTGAACTCCGGGGCAGGCTGGCCGAGTTGCTGCGGCCCTGGCACGAGAAGCACCCCGAGGTCGCGGTCGCGGAGGAGGCCGTGATCGGGCGGCCGGGCTCGTTCCTCGTCGACGAGTCGCGCGGCGCGGGGCTCGTCGTGGTCGGCCGGAAGAAGCGCACGGCGGCGCTCGGCACGCACATCGGGCCCGTCACACAGTCCGTGCTGCACCACTCCCACTCGCCGGTCGCGGTCGTCGCCCACGACTGAGCGGTACGCGACCGACCCGCACGCGACCGACCCGCACGCGACCGACCCGTACGCGACCGACCCGTACGCGACCGACCCGTACGCGACCGGCGCGGAGGAGCCCGGCGCGGAGGAGCCCGGGGGCGGGGCGGGGCTCAGTCCGGGGAGTCCGTCAGCCACTGGCAGGTCACCGACACCACCCCGTCGACGGTCGCGCACATCCGCTCGATCGCGGGCATCGTCCGGTACGGGGCCCGGCCCCCGACCCGCACCCGGCCGTCGTGCACCGTGACGGACAGGCCGTCCGGGGCCATGCCGAGCGTCGCCCGCAGCACGTCCTCGACGATCTCGTGGCGGATGTCGTCGTCCCCGCGCCGGAAGACCGCGAGCAGGTCGTGACGGCCGACGACGCCGACGAGCCGGCCCTCGCCGTCGACCACCGGCAGCCGCTTGACGCCCTCCGCCGCCATCAGCCGGGCCACCTCCACGACCGTGGACTCGGGCCGGGTGCACACCGCGGGCGCCGACATCAGCTCCTCGGCGCGCATCCCCGCTGCAGCGGCCCGGTCCGGCCGCAGCAGATCCGCCTCCGACACGACGCCGAGCACCCGGTTGTCGCCGTCCACGACGGGCGCCGCAGCGACCCGGTGCTCCCGGAGCGCCTGCGTCAGTTCCTCGAACGGCGCGTCGCCGCGCACGCTCACCACGTCGCGGGTCATCACCTCGCTGATCCTGCGGTGCCGCATGCCCCCGCTCCTTCCGTACGTGCAGGGGAGTACCCGCTCCGAGGCGATACGTACGGGCGACTCCCAGGCGGTACATGCGGGGATCGGGCGCAGACGTCGCACCGCCGCGGTCTCGGGCGGGCTCAGCCGTGGTGCGCGCGGGCCGGAAGTGGTTTCCTGAAGGTGAGGAAGGGCCCGCGAAGACGCGGAGAAGCGGGGTCGAACCCGCGCACCGCGCAATCAGGATCCGCGAGAAGCGGATGGGTTCTTCCTCACCGGCGTGCTGCTCCGGCCGCCGAGCCGGCCGCTGTTCCGGCGCTGGTCCGGCCGCCGGTCCGGGCGGGAAGGCGGTGGGCACGATGGAATCGCCCGTAGTGGTGGGCGTCGACGGCTCCGACCCCGGCCTCCTGGCCCTCGACTGGGCCGTCGCCGAAGCCATACGCCACGGAAGACCCCTGCGCGTCGTGCACGCCTCGCTCTGGGAGCGCTACGAGACCGCCGTGCCGTCCGCCGACGACGACCGCTCCGAGGAGCTCGGCCTCGCCGAGAACATCCTCGGCTCGGCCGTCGAACGGGCCCGGCGCCTCGCGCCCGACCTGCTGGTGATGGGGGAGATCTTCGCCGAGGACGCGACGACTGCCCTGCTCAGAGAGGGGCGGGACGCGCTGGTCCTGGTCGTCGGCTCGCGCGGGCGCGGCGGCTTCGCCGGACTGCTGCTCGGCTCCGTCGGCCTGGCCGTGGCCGCCCGCGCGCACGGGCCGGTGGTCGTCGTACGCGGGGAGGAACAGGCCGTCGCGGCCCGCCACCGGCGCGTACTGCTCGGCGTCGGAGACCACGACGCCGACTCGCCAGCCGTACGGTTCGCCTTCCGCGAGGCGGCGGCGCGGGGCGCGGAACTCGACGCCGTACGGACCTGGCGCAGGCCCGCCCACCACCCGGTCGACCATCCGCTGCTCACCGGGGAGAGCGCCGTGTACTTCGAGGAGCGGGCCGCGAAGGCGCTGGACGACGCGTTGGGCGCGGCGGTGGGGGAGTTCCCGCAGGTCCGCCTGCGGAGGTCGACGGTCGAGGGCCCGGCCCGCAAGATCCTCACGGAACGCTCCGCCACGGCAGATCTCCTGATCCTCGGCGCCCGCCGCACCCCCCGCCCCCTCGGCCTCCAACTCGGCCGCACCACCCACCGCGCACTGCACCACGCGTCGTGCCCGGTGGGGGTGGTGCCGTCGGAGGGGTGAGGGCGAGGGCGAGGGTGAAGGCGGGCACGGGGCAGCCCCTTCCGAAGTCCTACGCCCACCTGCGCAGGGCTGCGCCCACCCCGCACTCCGGCCGAGGCGAGCTGGGAGGTACTCGCGGTCACGGGCGCGGCGGCTCCGACCGGGATCCGCCGCTTCCGGGGCGGCAGCCCTCGCCCCGACGACCGAGCTCGGCCCCGGGCCCGACCCTGCCCTCCCTGGGCCGGCGCGCGCGATCCCCCGTCCTTCCTCCCACCCCGCCCGCCCGACCTGTCCTCTGCCCGCCCAACTCCGGCCCTGCCGGCCGGACTTCGCTCGGCGCGGTTCCGCTTCACGGAGGTCCCTCCGGCTCCCCGACGAGGCGGGCGTGCGCGGCAGCGGTCCATCTGGCTGAGGGTTCCGCTCTGCCCGCCTCCAACCTCCGGGCACGGGCCCTGGGCCCGCTCCGGCCAACTCCCGCCTCGCGAGCGCGACTTCACCCGGCGTCTTCGGTCCCGCCTCCCCGACCCCGACCGGGACGTCAGACCTCAGCCCCGGCCGAGCCGACCGCTCCTCACCGCTCACCGGACCGGTACCACCGCGACCCCCACCGGGCTGTGATGGAGGAGTGCGTGGGCCACGTGGCCCAGGTGGGAGGGGGTGCGGGTGGTGCGGCGGCCCACGACGACCAGGGACGCCTGCGTCGACGCCGTCACCAGGCGGCCGCTCGCCCCGCCCAGGACCGACTCGACCCTCGTGCCGACCTCCGGATAGCGTCTGCGCCACGGTTCGAGGAGATCGCCCAGGCCCTTCACGCGGTGTGTGCACATGTCCTCGACCAGGCCCGGGTTCACCGGGGCGCCCCGGCCGTACGAGGGCGGCAGCGTCCAGCAGTTGAGGAAGTGCAGGGAGCGGCCACCGCGCGAGGCCACCGCGAAGGCGAACGCGAGTAGCGCGTCGCACGGGTGGATCAGGTCGACGCCGACCAGGATCTCCCCGCCCGACTCCGCCCCGCGCGCACCCGCCCGTACCAGCGCGACCGGACGCCGCGCCGCACCCGCGACCCGCAGCGAGACCGAGCCGAGGAGGAAACCGCGCAGGCCGTCGAGGCCGCGCGAACCGAGCACCAGCAAATCCGACTCGTTCGCCGCCGCCGTGAGCTCGGCCCCGGCCCGCCCGAGCGCCTGACCGGTGAACACCTCGACCCCGGGGTGGGCCGCGCGCACCCACGCCTCCGCCTCGCGCAGCACCGCCGCACCCGCCCGCCCGTCCCTGTCGTATCCGCCGCAGTCGTCCCCGTCGTACGGCAGCTCCGCCGTGTCGCCCGGCCGCTCCGCGACCCGCACGAGCCGCAGCGGCACCTTCCGCAGCTCCGCCTCCCGCGCCGCCCAGCGCGCGGCCGCCAGGCTCTCCTGCGAACCGTCGACCCCGACGGCGACCTGGGCTGTCATGACCTGCCTCCACAGGGGTGGCTCAGGACTCCAGCCTCGCCCGCGCACGCCCCGGCGAGGAGGGGCCGTACAGGGCCGCGATCGGGACCGAACGGCCCATCCTCAGGAGGCGTTCCGGGGTGACAGCGTGAGACTTGAGATGGCGTCCCCGGGCACCCGACACCGACCTGACCCCACCCCGCGGGACGGCCCGGAGGAGGAGCCATGGACAGTGAGACCCCTGTACGGCCGGAGCTCGGCGAGGTCGTCGTCGGCGTGGACGGGTCTCCCTCCGCACGGACCGCCGCACTCTGGGCCGCGGCCGAGGCGGACCGGCGCGGCAGCCCCCTGTACCTCGTGCACGCCTCCGACTCGGTCCGCAGCTCGGCCTGGACCGACGCCGACACCGTCGAGGCGCTGCGCCAGGCCGGCCGGGAACTCCTCGCCGAGGCCGAGAGCGCGGTCGAGGAGGTCTTCCCCGACCTGCCCGTCACGAAGAGGCTGAGCGGCGACACCCCGGTCGGCGGGCTGCGTGATGCCGCGGGCGACACCGGCACGATCGTCGTCGGCAGCCGTGGACTGGGCGGTTT